>JALEPU010000075.1 GCA_022766905.1 Lachnospiraceae bacterium | reverse complement strand
TCTTGCTGATTTTCTTCACATCAGTAAAACAGAAGAAAAAGAGCCGACCAAGATTGCGAATAATGTAGATTCTCTCTTAGATGAACTTCTGGAAGAATCGGTCAGACGTATTGGTAAACCGGTGGCAATGATGACCAGAGAAGACAAGATTGAAGCGGTTCAGTTCCTGGATCAGTCCGGGGCTTTCCTGATTACCAAATCGGGAGACCGGGTATCTGCTTTTTTCGGTATTTCAAAGTATACACTTTATAATTATATTGACTCAGCAAAAAGTAAGAAATAACAAGGAGGATTATTTATGAATTACGAAGCAATCAACCAGGCAGCTAACAATTATTTACCTCAGATGACAAAGTTTTTGAGAGACTTAATTGCCATTCCAAGTGAATCTGCAGAAGAAGAATTAGTCATAAAAAGAATTGAAGAAGAAATGAAAAAACTCGACTTTGATAAAGTTGAGATTGATCCAATGGGCAATGTATTAGGTTATATGGGACATGGAGAAACCTTAATCGCCTATGATGCTCATATTGATAACGTTGGTCTTGGCGAACTTTGCAACTGGAATTTCGATCCTTATGAAGGATATGAGACAGAAGAAGAAATCGGCGGACGTGGCGCATCCGATCAGCTGGGAGGCATCGTATCTTCTGTTTATGGTGCAAAGATTATGAAAGATCTTGGCCTTTTAAACGACAAATTTACAGTACTTGTAACCGGAACTGTTCAGGAAGAAGATTGTGACGGACTTTGCTGGCAGTATATCATCAATGAAGATAAAGTAAAACCGGAATTTGTTGTTATTACGGAACCAACCGATAATAAAATTTATCGTGGCCACAGAGGACGTATGGAAATTCGTGTAGAAGTAAAAGGAATTTCCTGTCATGGTTCTGCCCCGGAACGTGGTGACAATGCTATTTACAAGATGGCTGACATTGTTCAGGAAGTAAAAGAATTAAATGATAAACTCCATTACGATCCTTTCCTTGGTAAAGGAACTCTTGCTGTATCTCAGAGTTTTTATAACAGCCCATCCCGTTGTGCTGTTGCAGATATGGCTGCAATTTCCATTGACCGCAGATTAACCGATGGAGAAACTTATCTCTCCGCTTTAGATGAGATCAAAGCTCTCCCTTCCGTTCAGAAATACAACGCAGAAGTTACCATGTATACCTATGAAAGACCAAGCTGGACCGGTCTTGTATACCCAACTGAGTGCTACTTCCCAACATGGGTTATTCCGGAAGATCATCCGGCATGTACTGCTATGGTTGAAGCTCATACCAAACTTTACGGTGCTCCTATTGTTGATAAATGGACCTTCTCTACAAATGGTGTATCCATTATGGGCCGTTATGGAATTCCTTGTATCGGTTTTGGACCTGGAAGAGAAAAAGAAGCACATGCACCAAATGAAAAGACCTGGAAACAGGATCTGGTACGTTGTGCTGCTGTATATGCAGCAATGCCAAATCTTTACTGCAAATAAAAATCATACGTTCCAATAAAAGAAACTGAAAAGACTTTATATAAAAGAGGAGAATAAAAATGGCAGCAGATATTACCAAATATATTGAACAGTTAAACCAGTTAGATATTTCCAACATGTATACCAGTGATTTTTTCCTGACCTGGGAAAAATCCGATGATGAAATAGCCGCTGTATTTGCAGTTGCTGATGCATTAAGAGAATTAAGAGAAAATAATATTTCAACCAAAATTTTTGACAGTGGTTTAGGTATTTCCCTGTTCAGGGACAACTCTACAAGAACCCGTTTTTCCTTTGCTTCTGCCTGCAACCTGTTAGGACTTGAAGTACAGGATTTAGATGAAGGAAAATCTCAGATTGCTCATGGCGAGACCGTAAGAGAAACTGCAAATATGATTTCTTTTATGGCAGATATCATCGGTATTCGTGATGATATGTATATCGGAAAAGGAAATGCTTACATGCACCAGGTTACAGAAGCAGTCCGGGAAGGATATAAAGATGGTGTTTTAGATCACATTCCTACTTTGGTAAACCTTCAATGTGATATTGATCATCCAACCCAGGCAATGGCAGATTTGCTCCATGTAATCCATGAATTTGGCGGAGTGGAAAACTTAAAAGGAAAGAAAGTAGCGATGAGCTGGGCTTATTCTCCTTCTTACGGAAAACCTCTTTCTGTTCCACAAGGTGTGATTGGATTATTTACCCGTCTTGGTATGGATGTGGTACTGGCTCATCCGGAAGGATACGATGTGATGAGCGACGTAGAAGAAGTTGCCAGAAAGAACGCTGAAAAATCCGGCGGTTCCTTCACAAAGACAAACAGCATGGAAGAAGCATTCAAAGATGCAGATATTGTTTATCCAAAGAGCTGGGCTCCATTTGCAGCCATGGAAAAGCGTACCGAATTATATGGAAATGGTGACATGGATGGTGTCGCTGCCCTGGAAAAAGAACTCCTTGCTCAGAATGCAGAACATAAAGACTGGGCATGTACGGAAGAAATGATGAAATTAACCAAAGATGGAAAAGCATTATACCTTCACTGTCTGCCGGCAGATATCTCCGGTGTCAGCTGCGAAGAAGGTGAAGTTGACGGATCTGTTTTTGATCGTTATCGCGCACCTTTATATAAAGAAGCAAGTTTCAAACCATATATTATTGCTGCAATGATCTTCTTAAGCAAACAGAAAAACCCACAGAAAACGTTACAGGATCTTGTTGATGCAGCAAAACCACGAAAAGTCGAATAAGGGGGAATTGACATGAAAAAGAAAAAAGTAGTCATCGCTTTAGGCGGAAACGCCCTCGGAAATAATCTCCCTGAACAGATGGCAGCTGTTAAAAAGACAGCAAAAGCAATTGCGGATTTAGTGGAAGAAGGACATCAGGTTGTCATCTCCCATGGAAATGGTCCTCAGGTTGGTATGATTCATATTGCTATGGCTGAGTTGAATCGTCTTTATCCGAACTTTACTCCTGCTCCTATGTCTGTTTGTGTCGGCATGAGCCAGGGATATATCGGATACGATCTTCAAAACTCCATCCGAACCGAATTATTGAATCGTGGTATTTCCAAACCTGTATCGACCATCATTACTCAGGTATGCGTAGATCCTTACGATGAAGCATTTTCCAATCCAACAAAGCCAATCGGTCGTTTTATGTCAGCAGAGGAAGCTCATATTGAGGAAAAACGAGGCAATCACTGTATCGAAGACGCAGGAAGAGGATTCCGGCGGGTTGTTGCTTCTCCAAAGCCTCTTGATATTGTTGAAATTGATGCAATCCGTACCCTTGTCAATGACGGACAGATTGTCATTGCCTGTGGCGGCGGTGGAATTCCTGTTATGCGTCAGGACAATGGTCTTCGCGGAGCCAGTGCAGTCATTGACAAAGATTTTGCCAGTGCAAAACTTGCAGAACTCTTGGATGCCGATTATTTAATTATTCTGACTGCAGTAGAAAAGGTAGCATTAAACTATGGAAAACCAAATCAGATCTTATTAGATGAGATGACTTTAGAAGAAGCAAAGAAATATTGCGAGGAAGGTCACTTTGCTTCCGGTTCCATGCTTCCAAAAATTCAGGCTTCCATGGAATTTGTCTCCCATAGAAGCGGATGCAGAGCTTTGATTACGAAACTGGAAAAAGCCAAAGAAGGAATTTTAGGAAAAACCGGTACGATTCTTCATCAATAAACGGAAAATTCTTTTGAAAATTAGGGAAAAATCCCCTATGTTTTATTGACAGTACAGAGCAAGTTTGATACACTGTTTATAATCACATTAAATAAAATTTAATCACACATAATTTTTTAACATCATGTGTTTATATTGAATGGAGGAGAAGACATGATTGATTTAACTATCAATGAAGCTGGTCTGGAGAAAAATATCCAGAAAGCAAAAGAAAATAATATTATTATTCCTACTCTGGAACAGATGAAAAATCCGGAATTGGTTCCTGAGAAAATCAAGGAAAAATTAAAAGGTGTTGGATTATGGGATATCAATCCATTAAACTTATTCCGTATCACATGGAAGAATGAGCCAAAAGAAGAAGGCGGCTTATACGGCGGACCTAACTTTATCGAACTTCCAAAATCCTTAACAGGTGTTGATGCAAGAATTATCTGTATGGTAGGTAAATGGTTCCCAACAGGATGTCACAAAGTAGGTGCTTCTTTTGGATGTTTAGCTCCTCGTTTAATTACAGGCCAGTTTGATGCTTCTTATCATAAAGCTGTATGGCCATCTACCGGTAACTACTGTCGTGGTGGTGCATTTAACTCCAAGTTACTTGCATGCGACTCCATCGCTATTCTTCCTGCTGAGATGAGTAAAGAACGTTTTGAATGGTTATCCCAGATTGCAGGTGAAGTCATCGCTACTCCAGGATGTGAAAGTAACGTAAAAGAAATCTTTGATAAGACATGGGAACTTCGCAATACAAGAGAAGATGTCATGATCTTTAATCAGTTCGAAGAGATGGGCAACCATTTATGGCATTACACAGTTACAGGTGAAGCAATCGAAGCAGCTTACAATTCTATTGCAGATGAGAATACTCATTTCTTCGGTGGATGCTTTACTTCCGGTTCTGCCGGTACAACTGCTGCTGGCGATTACCTGAAAGAGAAATTCCCTGGATTCAAGATTGGTGTTGGGGAAGCTCTCCAGTGTCCAACTCTGTTAAATAACGGTTTCGGCGGACATCGTATCGAAGGTATTGGTGACAAACACGTACCTTGGATTCACAATGTAAAAAATACAGATATGGTTCTTGCAATTGATGATGAAGACAGCCAGAGAGTATTGCGTCTCTTCAATGACCCTGTCGGAAGAGAATTCCTTGCAAAAGAAGCCGGAGTACCTCAGGAAGTTGTTGATAGCCTTGGTCTCCTTGGTATTTCCGGAATCGCTAATGTAATGAGCTGTATCAAGATGGCAAAATACTATGAATTAACAGAAAACGATGTAATCGCAACTGTTCTTACTGACTCCAGCGTAATGTACGGTTCCAGAATTGAAGAGCTGAATGAAGAATACGGCCCATATACAAACAAGGATGCAGCAATTGACTTTGCTCAGCATATCCAGTCCTTAAAGACAGATAATCTTCTGGAATTAACTTATACAGAAAGAAAACGTATCCACAACCTGAAATACTATACATGGGTAGAACAGCAGGGAAGAACCGTAGAAGAACTGAACGATCAGTGGTATAATTTCAATGGTACCTGGGGTGCTGTACATAAACAGGGTGCTCAGATTGATGCATTAATCAACGAATTTAATGAACGCACCGGATTATTAAAGAATTTATAAAATGATATCTGAGTCAATCAAGGTTTTGACTCCATCATTACAAAATAATACTATCGTAAACATAAGGCTGCTGCATCGAATGCAGCGGCCTTTTTCTTACCAAAAAAGAAAGGACAGAAAAATGAAAAATGTAATTTCTGCTGTATGTGTTCACTGCGGACATGAAGTAGAGGCAACTCCTACTACTTATACCTGTCCAAAATGTGGTGGCATTATGGATATTAAATATGATTATAAGTATATCAGAGAACATTTAACAAAAGAAAAATTAGCTGACCGCAAAGATCCTTCTATCTGGCGATTCAAAGAATTTCTGCCTGTTGCTGAGGATTTGAATTATCCTAAACTGCGGGTAGGCGGTTCTCCTCTTTACAAAGCGGATCGGCTCGCAGAGGAACTGGGTGTAAAAACCCTTTATATCAAAGATGATGGTATCAATCCTACTGCAAGTTTAAAAGACCGCGCTTCTGCTCTTGCTGTAGCCAAAGCATACGAAGCAGGTATGGATACCATTGCCTGCTCTTCCACCGGTAATGCAGCTTCCTCTCTTGCCGGAAATGCTGCCGCTGCAGGATTCAAAACCTATATTTTTGTTCCGAGCCGGGCACCAAAAGGTAAAGTTTCTCAGCTTATGATTTTCGGGGCAAACGTAGTCAGCGTACAAGGCTCTTATGAAGACACATTCCGCCTTTCCGCAGAAGCCATTGAACGTTGGGGGTGGTACAACCGAAATGCAGCCATTAACCCGTATCTGATGGAAGGAAAAAAGACCGTTTCTCTGGAAATTGCTGAACAGCTTGACTTTGATATGCCGGACTATATTGCTCTTTCTGTTGGCGACGGATGTACCATCGGCGGCGTCTGGAAAGGCCTGAAAGATTTGTATGAGGCAGGATTCATTGATAAACTGCCAAGATTGATCAGTGTCCAGTCTACAGGATGTTATCCAATCAACAGAGCAATCCAGGAAAATGCTCCTTGGCGTCCAATGGAGGAAAACACTATCGCTGATTCTATTGCTGTTGGCGTACCAAGAAATCCGGATAAAGCATTAAATGCAATCCGGGAATCAAACGGCATCGCTGTCAATGTCACCGATGAAGAGATTTTATCTGCTATGAGACTTCTCGGCAGAACCTGCGGTGTTTTCGGAGAACCTGCAGGAGTAACCGGAACAGCAGGCCTGAAAAAGGCATTGGAAGAAGGTCTTATACCAAGAGATGCTTCTGTTGTTTCGATTGTGACAGGAAATGGTTTAAAAGATACTGCAAATGCAATCAAAGCTGCAGGAGAACCTATTTCTATTCCTGCCGATATGAACCTGTTATTAAAAGCATTTCAAGAAAAAGGATTTGATTTGAAATAAAAAGATAAAAAAATCAGAACTAAATCCGGTTCATGACAAAGCGGATGATTGATTAGAAAAAAGCTGCCATATAGATGTTTCATGTCACTACTCCCCTATATGGCAGCTTTTGATATAATTAGAAATTCATTTGACTTTCTTATCATACCAGGTTATTCTGAGTAAAAGTTTATTTCCCATTTAGGAAAAAGTAAAACTTTGTCCTTCCCGGCAAATGTCCATAACCTTCTCTCTCACTTCTTTTGCCTTTTCCGAATATTTATAGGCATCAATGACCGAATAATCTTTCCAGAAATGCATTGGAAATGCAATATCTGTATCTGTATGTTTCAGGAAATAATCAAATCCCCAGTCAAAGGCAGCTTCCTGCCGAGGATCAAGAACCAAAAAAGCCAAATCGATATGACGTCTTTCCAGTTTTTTCATTTCTGTCAGATACATCTGCTTCATCGCCTCATTATCTTCTTCCGGTTCCCCAATCCAGTGCCACCAATGAAGGTCACCGGCATGGAAAATTACCTTTTGATCAATGGTAACAAGAAAAGCAACTCCTTCATCGGTAGAGCGGAATGTCTCAACCTGCAAAAGACCAATCTGCTTCTTCACATTTTCAGGGATGGAAATTCTATTTTCAGATGTCTTTATTTCTATGTCTGAAGAAAGAATATAAGTTACATCTTTATTCATTTTTTCTAATTCAAATATCTTTTTGTTAAAATGATCATCATGTGAATGGGACGCAAACACATAACGGGGTTTCTCCTCTTTCATATCCGGAATCACACCCTGATAATAATCAAACAAAAGATATGCACTGTCTGTCTCTACTAAAAATCCGCTGTGAGAGATATAGGTTACCTGAATCATAAACTGCCTCCTATCTTTCTTTTTTTATACTAAGATGCTGGGGTCAAAAGCTTTTGACCCTAGCATTATACTAATTTATACTAATTAAGTGCCAAATGTGATTATGATTTGTTCCGCTGTAATCATCTATATTATAATAGGTTTTGATTTTATAAGCAACAGGATTTTCAAGACAAGAAAGAATCCTGCTTTGTAAGATACTCCACCTGCTTCGGATTGCCTTCGGCAACATGTTACCTCTCCGATACAGTGTGTTCCGACCCGGAGGGCTTTTTTGTTTCATGGGGGTGTCGCATTATTTTGCGACCCGTAGTCTTTGAATGAAAAATGCCATCAGAGTATAAGTCACACCGATAGAAGTACTTCGTGGAATTCTGTTCGTCTTCCATAAGACAATCAAAATTGTCTTTGGAATCCGGACAG
>JALEPU010000057.1 GCA_022766905.1 Lachnospiraceae bacterium | reverse complement strand
AAAAGTATTATCACCACAGGAAGAAAGAATTCAGAATGAAATAGAACAAAAAGTAACACCGTTTCGGAAACCGAACCGGGCCGCAGATATCTTAAAGAAAGTGCGCAGCCAAAAACCACAGATTGATGTGGAAAGAGGGTACTATTTTACCCAATCCATGAAAATTTTGCAAAATCCTTAACCGAAGAAACAAAAAAACTCACTTATAATCAGGATCAGGAACTGACTTCCCGCTATATCGTCAATGAAACCGCTTCCTTCCGTTCCTCCCTTCAATGGGTCCATGATTACGAGATTGTATTGGAAAAAGGATTTGGAGGAATCCGAAAAGAAGCGCAGGAAAGACTGGATGCGCTGGATGAATACAGCCCTTTGGATTATACGGAAAAAAGACCATTTCTGGAAGCAACCATTCTGACCTGTGATGCCATTATTTTATGGGCAAACCGTCATGGCAATCTGGCTGAAGAACTGGCTCAAAAAGAAGAAAATCCGATTCGGAAAGAAGAACTGTTAAAAATAGCCGAAATCTGTCATTATGTTCCGGAAAACCCGCCTAGAACCTTTTATGAAGCCATGCAGGCACAGTGGTTTACTCAGATGTTTTCCAGAATCGAACAAAAGACAGGAACAATTATTTCCAATGGAAGAATGGATCAGTATCTGTATCCATTTTATAAAAAAGATATAGAAGCAGGTATTCTTACAGACGAAGAAGTTCAGGAGCTTTTTGAATGTATGTGGGTTTCAATGGCTCAGTTTATTGACCTGTACCTGTCTGACACCGGAGGAGCATTCAACGAAGGATATGCCCACTGGGAAGCAGTAACCATTGGGGGACAGACAAAGGATGGATATGATGCGGTCAACGAACTGACTTATATCCTGTTGAAATCAAAAAGAGAATTTCCACTGAATTATCCGGATCTGGCTGCCCGGATTCACAGCCGGAGTCCAAAACGCTATCTGTATGAAGTGGCAGAAACCATCAAAGCCGGAGAGGGATTTCCAAAGCTTTTAAATGATGAGGATATTATTCCGCTTCTTCTTTCAAAAGGAGCTTCCTTTGAAGAAGCTTATGACTATAGCGTATCCGGCTGCGCAGAATGCCGGATGCCAAGATGAAGTGTTGGATGCCTTTTTGAAACAACAGCGTTATTTTATTAAGCATGCTTTCATCCAGCAAAGGCAGATTATAAAACTTCGGGCAGAACATTTTGCTACTCCGCTAGGCTCTTCTCTTCATAAATTATGCCGGGAAACCTGTACGGATCTTCACCAGCCGAAAATTGAAGGAGGCATTGACCTTGGATATTTCGAGTATATGGGATTTGGAACAGTGATTGATTCTCTGGCAGCGATAAAAAAACTGGTATTTGAAGAAAAACGTTTGACATTGGGAGAATTAAAAGAAGCAGTTTCCCATAATTTTAAAGGATACGAAGCAATCCGGCAAATGCTCCTTCATGGACCAAGCTACGGAAACAATGATCCTTATGCCGATGAAATCGGCAAACTGCTGGATAGAGAAGCACAGAAACATCCGGAGGATTACCAAAACCTTCTGGTTAGAATTGCCGGCTACAGTGCCTATTTTACAGAGCTTACAAAGGATCTGCAGGATGACATTATTTCCAGAACAGAGCATGAGGCAGTGTGAGAGATGGAAAGAGATACCTATGTTTTTAACATACAGCATTATTCCCTTCACGATGGTCCGGGTATTCGGACCATCCTGTTTTTGAAAGGATGCCCAATGAGATGTCGCTGGTGCTGTAATCCGGAATCTCAAAAGTATGAACCTGAAATTTCCTATGTGGAGCAGAAATGTATTGGAAGAACAGAATGTGGATTTTGTCAGAAAGAAGCTCCGAAAGGAAGCATTTCTTTTCCGGAAGAGAAAGCAGTGATTGACATGAAACAATGCTCTTCCTGCTTTTCCTGTTATTTTGTTGTTTCAGGATGGGAAAGAAGCAAAAAGGTTGGTGGGAGCTGTCAGAAAAGAAGAAGTAAAAGCAGCAATCAATGAGGTGTTAGCGTGATAGAATTACCGGAAGTATATTTAAAAAATATGATAGAAGCAGGAAAGAAAGTTTTTCCCGAAGAAATGTGCGGACTGCTTGGCGGAGAAGAAAAAGAAGGGGTAAGAATCGTGAAAGAAATCTATGTCCTGGAAAATCAGGATCATTCCAGATAACATTTTACGATGAAACCGGAGGATCAGTTAAAAGCGATAAAGGATATGAGAAAGAAAGGCCTTGTCCCATTGGGTAATTTTCATTCCCATCCGGAAACTCCTGCAAGGCCCTCCGAAGAAGACAAACGACTTGCCTATGACAGGAATGCGAGTTATATGATTTTATCCCTGATGGACCAGGCACATCCTGTTTTGAAATCATTTCGGATTTCAGAAGATGTGGTTGAAGAAAAAATAGAATACAGGTAGGAGGAAGAAAAGAATGGCTGTAGATTATGGGACCCTGAAAAAGGGCGGATTTATGAGACAGAAACAGAAAAACTGTTTTTCCTTACGATTAAAAGTAGTAGGAGGACATCTGGATGCAAAACAGCTTGCAACCATTGCCGAGGTGGCAGAAAAATATGGAAATGGATACGTTCATTTAACGTCCAGACAAGGGGTGGAAATCCCGTTTATCAAATTGGATGAAATTGAAGAAGTAAAAGAAGCACTTTCCGAAGGAAATTGTGAACCGGGAGTCTGCGGACCAAGAGTGAGAACGGTAACATCCTGTCAGGGAAAAGAAATCTGTCCGAGCGGTTGTATTGATACCTATGCTCTTGCACAGGAATTGAGTGACCGGTTTTTTGCCATGGATCTTCCCCATAAATTTAAGTTTGGTGTGACCGGATGTCAGAATAACTGTTTAAAAGCGGAGGAAAATGATATCGGTATCAAAGGAGGAATCAAAGTCAAGTGGCTGGAAGATTCCTGTATCCACTGTGGTCTGTGTGAAAATATCTGCCGGAGCAAAGCAATTCAAATCATAGATGAGAAAATTGTATTAAATGAGGATTTATGCAATTTCTGTGGACGATGTAGCAAAGCCTGTCCATCCGATGCGTGGGAAAAGAAAGAAGGTTATATTTTGTCTTTTGGCGGACTGTTTGGAAATCGAATCCACAAAGGAGAAGAAATTGTTCCGATTATTCATAAAAAAGAAACCTTATTCCGGGTCATTGATGAAGCAGTAGCATTTTTTAAAGAAAACGCAAAACCGGGTGAGAGATTTCGTTATACCATTGAACGGGTAGGAGAGGAAGTATTCAAAGAAAAAATAAAGGAGGCTTATCATGGCTGATTTTTTCATTGATGAGAAAGTGGATATTACGGATGTGGTCTGTCCGGTCACCTTCGTGAAGGCAAAAGTTGCCATAGAAGAACTGGAACCGGGACAGATTTTATCCATTCATATGAATGAAGGAGAACCGGTAGAAAATGTGCCCCGTTCTCTGAAAGAGGAGGGACACCAGGTTTTAAAACTGATAAAACGGGAAGACGGAACATTTGACCTTCTGGTAAGGAAAGGAGAAGAAGAATGAAACTGGTAGTAAGAGGCGAGACAAAGGATTATGAAGAGGGAATTTCTTTAATCAAATTAATTGAAATAGAAAAAGTGGAAACTCCGGAATATGTGACTGCATCAGTAAATGATGAGTTATATGGAGCGGGAGGGCTTGGAGCACCTGCGGCGATGTACCTGGCAGCAGCAGGAGTCGGGACCATCGGAATTGCCGATGCGGATGAGGTGGACTTATCCAACCTGCAAAGACAGATTATCCATGGAACGGGTGATGTCGGAAAAGCGAAGGTTATTTCAGCGAAAGAGACAATGAATGAAATGAATCCGGATGTAACCGTACATACTTACCGAACTTATGTCAGTGCAGATAACATTATGGACCTAATCAAAGATTATGATTTTATTATTGACGGAACGGACAACTTCCCAGCCAAATTTCTGATTAACGATGCCTGTGTGCTGGCAAAAAAACCGTTTTCCCATGCAGGGATTATTCGTTTTCAGGGGCAGCTTATGACTTATGTACCGGGAGAAGGCCCATGTTATCGTTGTATTTTCAAAGATCCTCCGCCAAAGGACGCAGTTCCGACCTGCAAACAGGCCGGAGTAATTGGAGCCATGGGCGGTGTGATTGGTAGTCTTCAGGCTATGGAAGCCATCAAATATTTGCTGGGTGTGGGAGAATTGCTGACCGGTTATTTATTGACTTATGATGCGCTTTCTATGAATTTCAGAAAAGTAAAGCTTCCTAAAAAGGTAAAAGATTGTCCGGTCTGCGGAGAAACCCCGACGATTGATAAACCGATTGATTATGAACAGGTTCAGTGCGATGGGATTTTATAGAGGTGAGACAGATGAAGTTTGATACGGGATTGCTTCATGGAAATTTTAAAGGCGATGCCACGACAGGAGCAACGTTAACACCGATTTATCAGTCCAGCGCGTTTGGACAGGAATCGCGGAAAAAATAGAAAAAGTATTTCAAAATCAGGCACCGGGTTTTGCTTATACCCGTATCAGTAATCCTACATAGGAAATCCCAGACTGGATGTGACGGATATCAGGGAGGCAGCCCGGTTGATTCATGAGTTTCATCTTCCGTTTCTGTTAGATCACACAACAGCAACATCTGCCCTGGCACAGGGAATTGCCCTTGGAGCAGACATCATTGTTCATTCTTCTTCCAAATACATCAATGGAAGCAGCAACTCCATCGGAGGGATTCTGACTGACAGCGGTCATTTTAAATGGACGAAAGAAAAATATCCGGCTCTTGCCGATTATGTGAAATTTGGTAAATTTGCTTTTCTGGCCAGATTGCGGAATGATACTCTGAGAAATTTCGGGTGCTGCCTTAGTCCGATGAATGCTTTTTACAATGAACTTGGACTGGAGACTCTGGGGCTTCGGATGGAGCGGCATTGTGAAAATGCCTGCTACCTGGCTGAAAATCTGGAAGGAGAGGAAGGAATTCAAAGAGTTAATTATCCTCTTTTAAAATCCAGCCCTTATCATCGGATTGCAAAGGAACAATTTCATAACAGAGGCGGAGGGACTTTTACGATTCGTCTTTATACAAAAGAACGGGCATTTGCCTTTATCAATCAATTAAAATATGCAGTGAATTTACTGATTTTCAGTATGCCAGACAGGGAATTATATTAGGAGCCTATGACTATTTTGTAAAACCTTTGGAAACAGGCATGTTTTATTCTGTATCATCCGGAAGAAGATGTGAAGCAAAAGACCATTGCGGCCAGATATTATTTGAACACATCTTATCTTAGTACTATTTTTACGGCCCATACAGAACAAAGATTTGTAGATTATCTGACTGTGGTAAAATTAAAGCGGGCCGCTTTTCTTTTGAAAAAAACCCGATTGAAGGTGATAGAAATTGCGGCCCGTTTGCATTATAAAGATGTGGGATATTTTTCCCGTTTGTTTAAAAAGAAGTATGGAATTACTCCGTTGGAATTTCGAAATCAGGAACAGACGGATTATCAAATATAAGCTACCAGCCAAAGTGGACATACCCATGTTGGATTCCATAGTCCACACAGGCCAGGCACATGGCAAAACAGATTGCCAGAAAAATCATCAGGCAGGCAAAAAAGTCCAGCCTGATTTTTTCGTTTTTATGAAAGATGGAGCCGGCCAGCACTTCAAGGCCTAACAGGATAAATAAGACAGGCCAGAGCTGAAAAATAAACTCATATGATATGGAAAAAAGTTTGTTGGCAAGAAATAAAATACCGTAACCTACCAGGCAAATGCCAAGAGTTAAAGAGCCGACTCTTCTTACAGGCATTTTTTCCGGTACCCGGCTGGCTGCTGTCTGATTGGTACTAGTAGGTCCTTCCATCATAATCACTTCCTTCCGTTTCTTCTAATTCCTGCTTTTTCCCCCGGATTAACCGGATTCCAAAAAGGATAATGCAGATAGCAAGTACGCATTGAGGAATCATTCTGTAAATACTCCAGATAAAATCTGCCTCATCCGGTGAAAGCAGGTTGCTGTCTAAAATTTTGTTCATGATTGGATTGACAAGCAGATAGATGCCGCCAAAAATCAGAGCCAGAGCAATCACAATATTTCCTTTTTTATCCCATAATTTCTGAAATTGGTCAATCTGACTGATATGAATGAGATAGTCATCTTCCAGCTGGTAAAATTCTTCATCATCCGTAGAATTTTTATTATTGGCATCAAAGAAAGAGTAAAACCAGATAATCGGAAGCAGGAACAGCGCAGCGTCCAGGTTAAAGGTGGATGCTAAAAAAATAATGAAAAAGAATCCTCCCATCAGGGAAATTCCTATTTTGGAAAAGCCCATATACATATGAGCAGCTCCCGGCATTAGTGAAAAGAAGAAGGTTAAAAACTTATTTTTCTTTCTTGTCATGAATTAATTCCTCCCATGAAATAGATATTGTGTCAGACAAGGTATCTGTAAAATTTTCTAATTTGTCATTAACATAAGCAGTAATAGAAAAATTCTTTTTTGGAATTTTTGCTACCGCAAATTGGCTAAGATCGAGGTGGTTCCTGGAAAAAACCAGGGCGATAGCAGCACACATAGAAAAGCTGACCTGAAAACAATAACGATAAAAAGTTTGTTTTGCGGATGTTTTTCGCTTTTGGATTCTGCTGGTTTCAGTCATAAGATCCCGCTTAAAATCAGGAGGAACCGGTGCCAGATCCTGTTCCATGGCATCTGCAAAAGATTGGGCACAATAGGTGCAGTTTCCGATATGGGTCATGAAAATAAGCTGTTCATCTTCACTCATCTTTCCTTCCCGAAAACGGGAAAAATCTTCGCTGCTATAATGGCAGCCAGGCTGATTTGACATCTAAAAGACCTCCTTCCATAATTTTTTCATCCGGGCTTTGGCCCGGTAAATCTGAGTCTGAATGGTTTTTACATTTTTCTGTTTTTTTTCTGCAATCTCTTTTGGTGACATTTCCAGATAGAAATAATCATAAGCAATGGACTGATAAGGTTCTTCCAGCTTCCTGATTAAAAGAAGAAGCCGGTTTCGGATATCGTCATTGAGACAGATTTCTTCCGGTGTATCCTGTTTCTCTTCGATGGTCAGAAAAAAGCTATCTTCCGTAGGGCTTGTTTTTCTGGCCGCCTGTTTTTGATAATCCAGACACTTGTTGGTTGCAATTCGTGTAAGCCAGGCTTTGGGATAGGTTCCATCAAATTGATCCAGGGAACGGTAGGCAGAAAGAAACGTTTCTTGTGCCAGGTCCTGGGCATCAAAATAATGATTGGTAAACCGATAGCAGATGGAAAAAATAAGATTGCCGTATTCTTCTATTAAATTTTCAAAATACTCATTCGAATGAATTTTTTCCACCTCCCTGATCGCTTTGATTTTCAGTCTGTTTTCTATGTTCACTTAAGTATAACGAGACCCATAAGAAAAAATCTTCAAAAAATAAAAAATTATTTCTGTAGAAATATTTTACAGTTACGTAATGAAATCGTAAGTTTTGATTGAGGAAAAAAGTAATGTTCCTTCGTTATACTTAAATGACAAAGATGTTCGATTGAAAAAAGTGAGGTAGTTACATATGAAAAAGATTAATATGTTATCGAAGGCACACACAGTAAAAGGACAGGGAGTCTTGTCCGCCCATGATGAACAAGTTGCCCTGGCGGCTCAGTTAGATGAATTTCAGGTTGTGGAAAATGAATGGAAGAAAAGTGATGTGATTCATTGCCATACCATTAATCCGGAATTCCTTTTGTGGTGCATGATGCATCCGGGAAGTATCCGGGTAGGTTATGTTCATTTTCTTCCAAGAACTGTGGATGGAAGTATTCGTCTGCCGTCCTTTGCAAAAAGGATATTTTACAAATATATCATTTACTTTTATAAGAAGATGGACCGGCTTGTTACTGTAAATCCCTATTTTATTGATTTATTAGAGGAATACGGAATTCCAAGAGAAAAGGTAAGTTATATTCCTAATTTTGTATCAGAAAAACAATTTTATCCACTGAATCAGGAAGAAAAGAAGAAAATCCGAAGAGAGTACAAAGTGAAAGAAGATTGCTTTACCGTTCTTTGTGTCGGACAGCTCCAAAAAAGGAAAGGATTTTTTGACTATGTTGAACTGGCCAAAAAGAATCCGGATCTGACATTTGTGTGGGCAGGGGGATTTCCTTTCGGAAAAATCATGGATGGATATGAAGAAATCCAGGAGGCGCTGAAACAGCTTCCTCCTAATCTTAAAATGCTGGGAGTGATTGAACGGAAGAAGATGAATCGGATTTATAATATGGCAGATGTGTTTTTCCTTCCTTCTTATGAAGAATTGTTTCCGATGACCATTTTGGAGGCAATGAGCTGTCAGATTCCGGTTGTGGTACGGGACCTGCCAATTTATGAAAATATATTATTTGATTATTGTTTAAAAGGAAAGGATACAGAAGATTTTCTTAGGTTTTTCACCCAGTTAAAAGAAAATGCTTCTTATTACGAAGAACAAAAAGAAAAATCTTTGCAGGGACATTCTTATTACAGTGAAGGCAGAATCAAAATGCAATGGGATTATTTTTACCATCATATCTGTATGGAACGAGAAAAGGAAAGAGCAAAGAAAAGAGAAAACAGGAAGGAGATGGCTGTATTATGGAGAAAGGCAGGACGGCTTTTCGTACAGCGGTAAATGGCATTACCATAGCAGGATTTGGCATTTTAGCAGCCTTTTTGATTTTGGGATACCAAAAAGGAATTTTTGCTTCTCCGGAACGGTTACGGTTTTTTCTGTTGAATTTTGGATTTTGGGCACCGCTTATTTTTGTTATCATTCAGGCTGCGCAGGTGGTCCTCCCTATTCTTCCGGCCAGTATTGGATGCGTAGCCGGGGTAATCGCCTTTGGTTCAGGTTGGGGATTTGTCTATAATTATGTTGGGATTTGTGCCGGTTCTGTTGCAGCTTTTTTATTGGCCCGCAGATATGGAAGAGCATTCGTACAGGCGGTTACCAATGAAAAACGGTTTGAAAAATATGAACACTGGCTGGAACGGGAGAAAAATAAATTTGATCTGATGTTTGGTATTGCTATTTTTCTTCCGGTAGCACCAGACGACCTGCTTTGCTATCTGGCAGGCCTTACCAGAATGAAACTGGTCAGATTTATCATCATTATTCTTCTGGGAAAACCCTTTGCCTTATGGTTATACAGTATGGGAGTTACCAGTCTGCTTACCTGGCTTCTGGGAAGTAGATAGAAAAGAGAATCCCTTCTTGACCATTTCCCTGTTTTTTATTAAGATGAAAGTAATGATACGAAGGTAATAAATGGATGTTAAATAGCCGGTTTTATAAGAAGTTTATATAGAATATGATAGTCTTACGGCAGGGAAAGGAAAAGACAGATATGGAAAAGAACCTTTATGAAAATCTATTGGATCAGCTTGAAAAAAAAGAACAGGTTGCTCTGATTACCGTTCTGGGGGAACATCTGGAAAAATACATTTTTGAGAATGGAAAGGAACAGGAGAAAGAACTGGCCGGACAGGCCTGCGAAGAGGGAAGGCCTGTGCTTTTGGAAGAAGAAGGAAAGATTACGATTGCAGAACCGTTCTGCCGGGAGGAACGGATGATTCTCCTTGGAGGAGGCCATGTTTCTCTGGCATTGGCGGAGTTTGGAGCCAAGATTGGTTTTGCAGTTACCGTAGTAGATGACAGACCGTATTTTGCCAACCGGACCAGGTTTCCATGGGCAAGAGAGGTGCTCTGTGAAGGCTTTCAGTCGGCCATTGAAAAACTAGAGATCCGTTCTTCCGATTATGTGGTGATTTTGACCAGAGGACATCGCTGGGACGGGGAATGTCTAAGAAGTTTGTATCGGCAGCCGGCAAGTGCTTATCTTGGTATGATTGGTTCCAGAAGAAGAGTAAAAAGCCTGAAAGAACAGCTGGTGGAAGAAGGAATGGAAGAATCCTGGCTGGAAAAGCTTCATTCTCCGGTAGGACTTTCCATTGGTGCGGTGACCCCGGAAGAAATTGCTATCTCGATTCTGGCAGAAATCATCGAAACAAAAAGAAAACCCAAAGAGGGTCAGATGCGGACACTCCAATCCGATATCGATATGCGGGTCATGGAAAAACTGGCTCGTGTACCGGAACCATTTTCCGGAATGGGAAAAGCAATCGTAACCATTCTTTCTACGAAAGGCTCCGTACCTCGAAAAGCCGGTGCTAAGATGATTGTCTATGAAAATGGAATGATAGACGGAACCATTGGAGGCGGCTGTGCGGAATCTGCCATTATGCAGGAGGCAAGAGGCATAATCGGAACAGGGGGATATCTGATTCGCCAGGTAGATATGACAGGAACTGTGGCAGAAGAGGAAGGTATGGTCTGCGGCGGTACCATGAAGGTGTTGATTGAGGATGGAACAAGTAATAAATAAGTTTAGTTGAAAAAAGAGAGAAAATCATGTTGCAGATTTTCTCTCTTTTTGTTTGCTAGAGAAGTCATCTGATCAATCATTCCTTTCTTGTGATCATTGAACCACCAGACACTTCCCTGCTGAATTTTTTCTGTGGCACTGCTGTCCTGGAAACAGCCCAAAATGGTTCCGATGGAAGCATTATCGGTTGGATTCAGGGAGTAGAGAATGGTTTTTGGCAATTTCCATAAATTTCTTCATTGTTTTCTCCCTTTCCTTTCTTACCATTAATATGCGTTTTTTTCTTTTCATTATACGAAAGCAATCGGAAAAAACCGCTGACTAAGTTGTGATGTATATTGTAAAAGTTGTGTGTTCATTTTAAAAGGAAGATATGGTATACTGGAATTAAAATCATACCAGGGTTAAAAATTTATGCATTTCATGCTTACATGATCATGCATGACCTTTTGATCTCTGAATCAGATAAATTGATTTATGGAGGGATAGTAGAATATGAATGACAAAATCATTACTATTTTTAATCAGATTTTAAGTTATCTGATTATTCCAGGTGCAATTATTTACTTCTTTCTGATGGACTCTCAGATCGTAGGAAAGCATATGTGGATTATCTGGGCAGCAGCCATTTTATTTGTAGCGAACATCATAGTAAATGCTGTTTACCGGTCAAAATATAATCCGGATTACCATTATGAAGTAAGCAAGACTTATACAAAAGTGCTGACAGGTTTTGTTGTGCTGGAACTATTATTAAGTTTAGGGCTGTTTAATTAAAAAAATATTATATTCTTTAAATTTGAAGGAGTTACTGGGACAAAGAAACAGACTGTTTCTCTTGTATACAGTAACTTCTTTTATTTTACCGTAAATGGTAAGAAAGACAAAGTGTAACATGATATCCAAGGTATCAAGGTCATGCCTGTTCATGCAAGCATGAAAGGCACAACTTTGATACCTTGGATATCATGTTATTTCTTTGACGAAGTATTGGGAATTGTATAAACTATTAGAACAATATGAGAAATATGTACTAGTTCCTACTAAAAACGTGAAAAGAAAACATTAGCATTGTATAGTGTATACATTACAAAAACCTAAGATAAAAAGGTGGTTTCATTAGACAGAATAAATAAGGGACAAATCTTGTGTGAATTTTTTTTGTTCAACACTTGCAAAGAGATAATGATTGTGATATTATTAACACAGTGAATGCTGTAAGACCCAAAAAAACATATAAATCGGCATATGTTTTCTTTGTTTGAAGAGAAGGGTTTGCAGTGATAATATAACCTGTCTTTCATTGGCGGATGAAAGATCAATTATTACATGGAGGGTAATTATTATGGCGAAAAAAGTAGTTTTAGCAGGAGCTTGCCGTACAGCAATTGGTACAATGGGAGGAGCTTTAAGCACAGTACCTGCAGCAGATTTAGGATCTATCGTTATTAAAGAAGCATTAAACAGAGCTGGCGTTGATCCTGCAGCAGTAGATGAAGTTTTAATGGGATGCGTTATTCAGGCTGGTCTTGGACAGAACGTTGCTCGTCAGGCTTCCATTAAAGCTGGTCTTCCTATTGAAGTTCCTGCAGTTACAATTAACGTAGTTTGTGGTTCTGGTTTGAACTGTGTAAACTTAGCAGCAACTAAGATTTTAGCTGGCGAAGCTGATATTGTAGTTGCAGGTGGTATGGAAAACATGTCCCTTGCTCCATTCTGCTTAGACAAAGCTCGTTTTGGTTACAGAATGAACAACGGTACATTAAAAGACTGTATGGTTAACGATGCATTATGGGATGCTTTTAATCAGTATCACATGGGTATCACAGCAGAAAACGTAGCAGAACAGTGGGGATTATCCCGTGAAGAATTAGATGAGTTTGCAGCATGGAGCCAGCAGAAAGCTGAAGCAGCAATTGCAGCAGGCAAATTCAAAGATGAGATCGTTCCTGTAGAAGTTCAGTTAAAGAAGAAAACGGTTGTTGTTGATGCAGATGAGGGACCACGTCCTGGAACAACAGCAGAAAGCATTGCAAAATTACGTCCAGCTTTCAAGAAAGATGGTATCGTTACAGCAGCTAACTCTTCAGGTATCAATGATGGTGCAGCAGCAATCGTTGTTATGAGCGAAGAAAAAGCAGCAGAACTTGGAATTACACCAATGGCTACATGGGTAGCTGGAGCATTAGGCGGAGTTGATCCTTCTATCATGGGTGTTGGACCTGTTGCATCTACAAAGAAAGTTTTAGCAAAGACTGGTCTTTCTATCGATGATATGGACTTAATCGAAGCAAACGAAGCTTTCGCAGCTCAGTCCTTAGCAGTAGGAAGAGACCTTGGATTTGACAATGACAAACTGAATGTGAACGGCGGCGCTATCGCTCTTGGACATCCGGTAGGAGCATCAGGATGCCGTATCCTTGTTACATTATTACACGAGATGGTAAGACGTGATGCTAAGAAGGGTCTTGCTACACTGTGTATCGGCGGTGGTATGGGATGCTCAACCATCGTTTTCAGAGATTAGTTTTGAATTAAAATTTGATTATTCGTCCAGATTCAGAAAAGCTTTTCTGAATCTGGACATCTGTATCTGAATGAAATGTCGGAAAGGAGTATGAATCTGATGGGATTTATTACATATGAACAGGAAGGCTTTGTAGGCGTTATTACCATTAATCGTCCAAAGGCTCTGAATGCATTAAATAGTGAAGTTTTAAAAGAATTAGATGCAACATTAGACAGCATCGATTTAGACGCAACCAGATGTCTGATCTTAACAGGTGCAGGCGAGAAATCCTTTGTAGCCGGCGCTGATATTGGAGAGATGAGCACATTAACACCAGAAGAAGGCGAAGCTTTCGGTAAGATCGGTAACGATGTATTCCGTAAGATTGAGACATTCCCAATTCCTGTAATTGCTGCAGTGAATGGATTTGCTTTAGGTGGCGGATGTGAGATTTCCATGAGCTGCGATATCAGAATCTGTTCTGAAAATGCAGTTTTTGGACAGCCTGATGTTGGTCTGGGAATCACTCCTGGATTTGGCGGAACGCAGAGACTTGCTCGTCTGGTTTCCCCAGGTATGGCAAAACAGATGATTTATACAGCACGTAATATTAAAGCAGATGAAGCTTTAAGAATCGGTCTTGTTAATGCTGTATATCCATTGGAAGAGTTAATGCCGGCAGCTAAGAAGATGGCAGCAGGTATTGCAAAGCAGGCTCCTATCGCTGTTCGTGCTTGCAAGAAAGCAATCAATGATGGTCTTCAGGTAGATATGGATCAGGCTATCGTAATCGAAGAGAAGTTATTTGGAAGCTGCTTCAAGACAGAAGATCAGATTGAAGGTATGGCTGCATTCCTCGAGAAGAGAAAAGTAGAAGGCTTCAAGAATAAATAAATTTATTTTAGAATCAGTTATCAATTAATGTACTATGATATACTCTCGCAGAAGAGAAGGAGGTTTTATACGATGAAAGTAGGAATTATTGGTGCAGGAACAATGGGTTCCGGTATTGCTCAGGCTTTTGCTCAGACAGAAGGCTATGAAGTATTTTTATGTGATATCAATGACGAATTTGCTGCAAACGGCAAAGCAAAAATCAAAAAAGGCTTTGACAAACGTGTTGCAAAAGGCAAAATGGATCAGGAAAAGGCAGATGCTATTCTGGCTAAGATCACAACAGGTACAAAAGAAATCTGTGGTGACTGTGATTTAATCGTAGAAGCAGCTCTGGAAGTTATGGAAGTAAAGAAACAGACATTCAAAGAGTTACAGGATATCTGTAAACCGGATTGTATGTTTGCTACAAACACATCTTCTTTATCCATCACAGAGATTGGTGCAGGACTTGACAGACCGGTTATTGGTATGCATTTCTTCAACCCAGCTCCTGTTATGAAATTAATCGAAGTTATCGCTGGTCTGAATACTCCGGATGAAATGGTAGACAAGATCAAAGCTATCTCCGAAGAAATCGGCAAAACACCTGTACAGGTAGAAGAAGCTGCCGGATTCGTTGTAAACAGAATCTTAATCCCAATGATCAACGAAGCAGTTGGTATCTATGCAGACGGTGTTGCATCTGTAGAAGGTATTGATACAGCTATGAAATTAGGCGCTAACCACCCAATGGGACCTTTAGCTTTAGGTGACCTGGTTGGTCTTGATATCTGCCTGGCTATCATGGAAGTATTATACAACGAGACCGGTGATTCCAAATATCGTCCACATCCACTGTTAAGAAAAATGGTACGTGGCGGTAAATTAGGTCAGAAGACAGGCGTAGGTTTCTACGATTACAGAAAATAATATATAAAATAAGAGTCGCGTGGCAGATGTCCTTTTCGGGGATACTGCCTTGCGGCTGCTTTTCGTGAATTACCAAAATCGGAATGATCAAAAAATGGAGGAAATAATCATGGATTTTACTTTGAGCAAAGAACATGAAATGGCGAGAGGTCTTTTCAGACAGTTCGCTGAGACAGAGGTAAAACCTCTTGCACAGGAGACTGATGAATTAGAACAGTTCCCTGCTGAGACAGTGAAAAAGATGGCAGCGAATGGATTCCTTGGTATCCCATTCCCAAAGGAATATGGCGGACAGGGCTGCGATACTTTAACCTACATTATGTGTGTAGAAGAACTGGCTAAAGTATGTGGTACTACAGCAGTAGTTGTATCTGCACATACATCTCTTTGCGCAGATCCTATTTACAAACATGGTACA
Organism: Lachnospiraceae bacterium; assembly: GCA_022766905.1. Lineage (GTDB taxonomy): Bacteria > Bacillota > Clostridia > Lachnospirales > Lachnospiraceae > SIG292. The sequence continues at coordinate 53,593 of JALEPU010000057.1, read as the reverse complement.
GAAGAACAGAAACAGAAATACCTGGTTCCACTGGCAAAAGGTGAGAAATTGGGTGCTTTCGCTCTGACAGAACCTGGTGCAGGTACAGATGCTCAGGGTGCTCAGACAAAGGCTGTTTTAGATGGTGACGAATGGGTATTAAACGGATCCAAATGCTTCATCACAAACGGTTCTTATGCAGATGTTTATATTGTTATTGCAATTACAGATATTACAACAGATAAGAGAGGAAGACAGAAAAAGAGCTTCTCCGCATTTATCGTAGAAAAAGGAACACCGGGATTCACATTCGGAACAAAAGAGAAAAAGATGGGTATCCGTGGTTCAGCTACATACGAACTTATTTTCCAGGACTGCAGAATTCCAAAGGAAAATCTGTTAGGTAAACTTGGCAAAGGTTTTGCACTTGCTATGCAGACTCTGGATGGCGGACGTATCGGTATCGCTTCCCAGGCTCTTGGTCTTGCAGAAGGCGCTTTACAGTCAGCGATTAACTTCACAAAAGAAAGAAAACAGTTTGGTCGTACAATCAGTGCTTTCCAGAACACTCAGTTCCAGTTAGCAGATATGGCTACCAAGACACAGGCAGCTCAGATGATGGTTTACAGAGCAGCAAGAGCAAAAGAAACTCAGAAAGTATTCTCCGTAGAAGCAGCTATGGCAAAATTATTTGCAGCAGAAGTTGCTATGGAAGTTACTACCAAGGCTGTACAGCTCCATGGTGGATATGGTTACACAAGAGAATACGATGTAGAGCGTATGATGCGTGATGCTAAGATTACTGAGATCTACGAAGGAACATCTGAAGTTCAGCGTATGGTTATCTCTGGTAACTTACTGAAATAATTTACCCAGAAGAAGTCGATGTTTTTCGGATGTTTTTTCGAAAAACGTAAGAAAAGTATGAATCAAAGAATAGTAAGGAGAGACATATACATGAAAATCGTAGTATGTATTAAACAAGTTCCGGATACAAACGAAGTAAAATTGGATCCTGTTAAAGGTACATTGATCCGTGATGGTGTACCAAGTATCATCAACCCGGATGATAAAGCAGGTTTAGAGGCAGCCCTTCAGATTAAAGATGAAACAGGTGCAACAGTAACTGTTATTTCTATGGGACCTCCACAGGCAGACGCAGCATTAAGAGAAGCTTTAGCTATGGGTGCTGATGAAGCTTACCTTGTAACAGACAGAGCATTTGGTGGTGCTGATACACTTGCTACTTCTTACACAGTAGCTGCCGGCATCGCTAAGATTGGTGATTTTGATTTAATTATCGCAGGTCGTCAGGCTATCGATGGTGACACCGCTCAGGTTGGACCACAGATCGCTGAATGGCTGGATATTCCAAACGTATCCTATGCTGAGGATATTAAAGTAGACGGAGATTCTATCGTTGTAAAACGTCAGTATGATGACAGATATCATACTGTAAGAGTTCAGATGCCATGTCTGGTAACAGCTCTTGGCGAGATGAACACACCTCGTTATATGACTCCTGGCGGAATTTTTGACGCTTACAGAGAAAAAGAAGTTCATATCATCACACGCGCTGATGTTGATGTAGACGATGACAAGCTTGGACTGAAAGGTTCACCTACTAATGTAGCACAGTCCTTCCCGAAACAGTTAAAACCAGCTGGAGTAAAGGAAACTGGATTAGACGCAGAAGGAGCAGCTGATTATATCGTTGCTAAATTAAAAGAAAAATTTGTTATCTAAGCCAGAGGCAGTAAATCGATACATGAATTAGAAAAGAAAGAGGTAAGAAAAATGAGTTTACAGGATTATAAAGGCGTATTTGTCTTCGCTCAGCAGGTAGATGCCAAAGTAAGCGGTGTAACATACGAATTAATCGGAAAAGCAAATGAATTAGCAGCTGACCTGGGAACAGATGTAACAGCAGTAGTGCTTGGTTCCGGTGTTAAGGGATTAGCAGATGATCTTGCAGCTTATGGTGCTGACAAAGTTATCATCGTTGATGACCCTGTATTAGCTGAATATACAACAGAGCCTTATACACAGGCTATGGATGCAGTAATTAACGAGTTCAAACCAGAGATCGTTCTTTACGGTGCAACAGCAATCGGACGTGATCTTGCTCCACGTATTTCCGCAAGAGTAAAATCCGGTCTGACAGCTGACTGTACAAAACTGGAAATCGACCCGGAAGCAGATCCGGACAGCGGTTTACATAACTTAAGAATGACCCGTCCTGCATTCGGCGGTAACATCATGGCTACTATCTTAATTAAGAAGAACAGACCACAGATGGCTACCGTACGTCCAGGCGTTATGCAGAAATTAGAAAAAGATCCTTCTAAGAAGGCAGAAGTAATCGAATTCAACCCAGAACTGACAAAGAACAACAAATACGTAACAGTAGAAGAAGTTGTTAAGAAGATTTCTGATAAGGTTGATATCATGGACGCTAAGATTCTTGTATCCGGCGGACGTGGAGTTGGAAGCAAAGAAAACTTCAAACTCTTATATGATTTTGCAGATGCAATCGGCGGAACCGTATCTTCTTCCCGTGCAGCTGTTGATTCAGGCTGGACAGAGAAGGATCAGCAGGTTGGACAGACAGGTAAAACCGTACGTCCACATGTATACTTTGCAATCGGTATCTCCGGAGCAATTCAGCATGTAGCTGGTATGGAAGAGTCCGACATTATCATCGCAATCAACAAAGACGAGACAGCTCCTATTTTTGATGTAGCTGACTACGGTATTGTTGGCGACTTAAATCAGATCCTTCCTCTGCTGACAGAGAAAGTAAAAGCTGTATTAGCTGATAAATAATTCATATAATCTTTAACATGTGAAATGTAGAAGCGTCGACTTGCTCTAGCAAGTTGGCGCTTTTTTTTGTGTCATAGGCGCTTCTTTTCTATCATTCGGAAAACCTCTGCATTTCATAATAGAAATAACCAAAATTCGAAAAAAAAACGTGGAAACAAAAAAATATATAAATGTAAAAAAATAGAAAAATAACTTGAAATAAGAAATGAAGTGAGTTATAATAAATTCAATCTCAGTTCAATATCTATGATCTACAGAATTCTAACATTCGATTGAACTCATATCACATTGCAATGTACCACAGGAAAAATAAATAAAATAAGGAGAATAAGGTCTTTATGAACTTTTTAACCGCAGTTCACACAGATGTGGGAATAAAAAAGCATACAAACCAGGATTCGATCTTAATCAAAGAAGCAAATACAGATTACGGAAAAATATGTCTTGCTGTAATCTGCGATGGAATGGGAGGACTATGGAAAGGAGAACTGGCCAGTGCAACTTTAATTCGATCTTTTTCAAAATGGTTTGAAGAAAAATTTCCCGATTATCTTTCTACAGGAATGAAAAGTCAGGTGATACAAAGAAGTATGGAAAAAGTCATAACAACATGTGGAAGCAGAATAAGCCATTATGCAGCGAAAGAACATTCCCTAATGGGGACAACAGTGGTTGCCCTTTTGCTTACAGAGAAGCAATATTATGTAATCCATGTAGGTGATTCCCGGGGTTATGAGTTAACCAGTCACATGATTCAGTTAACAAAAGATCAGACCGTTGTTCAAAGAGAAATTGACCGAGGACGAATGACCAAGGAAGAAGCCCAAAAGGATCCGCGAAAAAATGTACTTTTACAATGTGTAGGAGCATCTGATTTAATAAAGCCTGCATTTTATGAAGGCGTGACAAAGAAAAATTCCTGTTATCTTCTTTGTTCCGATGGCTTTTATCGTGTTATAAAACCTCAGGAAATTTACCAAAGATTAAATCCTTCCAGGATGTCCTCAGAAAAGGTCATGGGAAACCAGCTGATTAATTTAACGGAATTAAATAAATATCGCAAAGAGATGGATAACATATCCGCTGTTCTTATAAAAACATGTTGAGAAATGGAGGAGAAATATGCTGGAAATTGGTTCCACGATAAATGGAACATATAAAATTTTAAACAAAATCGGCCAAGGTGGAATGAGCGTTGTCTATCTTGCTTTAAATGAAAGAGCCAATAAGCAGTGGGCAATCAAAGAACTTCGTAAAGATGGAATCCAGGATTTTGAAATTGTAAGGCAGGGATTGATTGCTGAAACCAATATATTAAAAAAATTAAGTCATCCCAACCTTCCGGACATTGTCGATGTCATAGATGAGAAAGATTCACTCCTGATTGTTATGGATTTTATAGAAGGAGAACCATTAAGTAAATTACTGAAAGAACATGGAGCACAGCCTCAGGAAAATGTCATTGAATGGGGAAAACAGCTTTGTCAGGTTTTAAAATATCTTCATGCTCAGGTTCCTCCTATTATTTACAGAGATATGAAACCAGCAAATATCATGCTGAAACCGGATGGTAATGTAACGCTCATTGATTTTGGCACGGCAAGAGAATTTAAAAACAGTCATGTAGAAGATACCACATGTCTGGGGACAAGAGGATATGCGGCACCGGAACAATTCGGAGGTCATGGACAGACAGATGCAAGAACAGATATCTATTGTCTTGGCACAACATTATATCATCTGGTAACAGGGCATAATCCGGCGGCACCGCCTTATGAAATGTATCCAATTCGTTATTGGGATGAAAATTTATCGACTGGCTTTGAGAAGATTTTATTAAAATGTACTCAATTAAATCCGAAAGACCGGTATCAGAATTGCATTGACTTGTTAGAAGCACTGGAGCATTACAAAGAACTGGATGAATCATTTCATAGATCACAAAAAAAGAAAATGATACAGTTTTCCCTATGCGCAGGATTTACCCTTTTGTTTGGTCTGGGAGCTCTTTTTTGCAGTACGAAAATATATCACATAAAATCAAAAAATTATGAGGTTTATCTGGAACGAGCAGCGCAATCTTCGTTGTCTGATGAAAAGCAAAAATATTATAAAGAAGCAATCAGACTAAATCCCGGAAGCAGCAAAGCATATTTTGCAATGCTTGGAGATTATCTAAAAGATGAAGAATTTTCCATAGAAGATGAACGGAAAGTTTCCTCTGCACTTTATGCCATAAATGGCTCTGCAAGAAATATTGATTATCTGAAAAAGAACAAGGAAGAATATATTCCATTTTGTTTTCAGATGGGAATTAATTATTTTTTTAAGTATAAGGGAACGCAAGGAAAATATACAGCGAAGAACTGGTTTTATCCTGTCATAAATACAAGAGTAAAAAGTATTGATTCTTTACAGAAAAAAAGAGCTGAAATATACAGCAGGATTGGATCATACTATGAGGCACTGGGAAAAGAAGACTTGAGCGGTGAAAATACTATTGCAGGATATAATCGGTTTTTTGAGGATTTATCAAAATTGAATCAAAATGAATTTATCGATGTGGGAAATAAAACAACAGCACTTACTCTTTATAATGAGATTGCAGTACAAATAAGTAATCATGCAGAAAATTTTTTAGCAAATGGAGTAACACAGGAAAAAATTTATGAAGAAATCAATAAGATCGAAAACAGAATTGAGAAGCTCAGTGATGACAAAAATGATGCCATCAATAAAAAGATAAATCACTTAAAAAATAATTTAATCAATGCAAAGCGAAAGGTTGAAATTGCGTACAGCAGTCTGAGCAGAAGAAAAGGAAGGTGACGTAAAGAATGGAAACAATGAAATATCAAATCAATTTATATCAGACTATTTTTTTCGTCTGTCTCATTCTATTCTTATTACTGCTCATACTTGATATTTTTCTGTTTTGGAAATATCGAATTGACAAGGTATTTCAATATTTGACCGGAAAAACAACGAATTCATCTGTCCATTTTACTGTGACAAAAGAAATAATCTTGATTCATACAGAAGAGCAGATATAGAAAAAAGAAAAGGAGGAATTTATGAAAAACAACAGACATTTTAAATGGATGCCGGCTTATTTTTTAGCGATCACCCTTACTATGAAATTAGTTTTTGGATTTCCTGTGTTAGCGAAAGCCTTCGATGAAACAAAGGCAACAGATATTCCTGTAAAACAAAATAAAACAGAGGGAAAATATGATATAACCAAAACAGAAGATTATTTTCTATCAGAAGGATACGGCAATACAGAAGGCGGAATCGATTATATCAGAGATTTATCAAAACTACATTTCTTAAATTCTACTTACAATCAATTCAGAGTGGTTCAGATTTCGGATAAAAATGAAATCCATACAATTCTTGACTGGAGAGACTGTGGATCCTCGTTGGAAAATGACCAGGTTGATACAGAAGGAATTCTTTATTTTCAAATGCAAAATGTAAATAAGATAGATGCTACGCTAAAGCAGATGTCCTCTTTGGTTCAGTTTGTTTTCGACAAAACGATGCCGGAGATTATCTCCTGGGAGATGAGCGGAAAGGCAAACGAAAAAGGTTGGTACCACGATGAAGATCTGAAAATTCAGGTATCAGCCCATGACGCAAATGGAGTGGCGAATGTTTTCTATTGCGTAGATGAAAAGACAAAAGATTCTGATATTCAAACAGCGTTATCGATGAATGGAAACTATTCGATTCCATGTGTAGAGGGAAATCATTTTTATACAATCTGGGCAGTGGATCGAGCTGGAAACAAATGCAATGAAAGAATCACTGACAAAATAAAATATGATAACTCATCTCCGGAATTATCGGTTTCATTTTCGCCGGAAGAGGACGGAAAGTATTATGAAAATGAAGCTATCTACTATAAAAATGATATTTCTCCATCTTTTTATTTGAAGGAAGAAAATTTCTATGATGAAAAGAAAGAATTAAACGGTACATACGAATATTCTGTTCAAACAGGGAAAAGCGGAGAATATAAAAATGGAAATGGTTCATGGAAACCATATCCGGCTGCTACATTTTCCGCAAAGCCCCTTACTGCCAACCAGGAAACAAATCCAATTGAGCGATATGTTCTGAAATTTTTTTATGAAGACTGTGCTGATAATCAAATGACAGCAGGCAGCAATTTGATAGGGGGAACAATTGAAAATGGCATTTTTACCAGTGTGGATTTGATTGTCGACAAAGAAATTCCGGTCATTTGTAACATTCATTTTTACAATAACAGTAAGAATCAGGAAATCACAAATCAAAAAGGTCCTGTTTTTCTTACCAATAGTGAAAACGATGACTTTGTGATGACATTTTCTATTGTCGAAACTTATCTGGAGAAAGAGTCGGTGAACGTTACAGCAATCAATCAGGAAACAAATGCAGAAAAAGGCTTTACGCTGGATTCCGGAGAAGGAAAGCTGAAAAATACAAAAGACAATGACTTTATATTTAGTTTTGACGAAGAAGGGCCCTGGATATTTAAAATTTCTGCACAGGATAAAGCAGGAAATCATGCCAAATTAGATGAGACAAATGGTACTGCTGTTTTGGAAAAAGAAGTAATTCTTGACCATACAGCACCAGTATTAGAGGTAACATATGGGGACGCCTGGACAAATGTAACGGATAAAGATGCAAAAGATATCGAAGGAAAGAACATCAAAGACAGTACAGTAGAATGTTTTATCCGGGAATCAACCAATGTGACGTTTTCTTTGCAAGAGAAGAACTTTGAAAACGAGGAAAACATGGATGAGAATATCGCCGAGATAAAAAATCCTTTGTTCGTTGTAAATTATAAGGCAGATGATCACGCTGTTTCTGATGTAACCACATACGATTTGAAACAGAAGGATTGGAAAAAAGAAAAGAATGGCACATATACCTATAAGTTTCCAATTGATCAGGAAGGTCATTACACTTTTACCCTGACTTATGCAGATCCTGCCGGTAATCGGATGGAGCCCCAAAGCCTAAATAGAAAAATGGAAAAGGGTGAAACCGCAAATTGCATGACAGTCGGAACATACACAAGCCCGGTCATTACGGTTGATATGACAGATCCTGTGATTGAAGTTTCCTTTAACCAAAAACCTGAAAATATACAGGATGGCAGAAATTATTATCAGAAATCAACGGATATCACAATCACAATCACAGAAGAGAACTTTCGGGCAGAAGAGTTTGATTTGGATTATTGTACCTATTTTTATCAGAAAGACAGTTCTAAAAGCGCCGTAAAATACTATGATGATAATAGAATTGGAAAAAGCAGGACAGGGTGGTCTTCTTCCTGGAGAATGGATGAAAAAGGAAATGAAAAACAGGTTTGGACTACGGTAATTTCCTGGAAAGAAGAAGGAAACTGTAATCTATCCTATTTTTATGAAGATCTTGCAAAACGAACAGGAAAAGAGTCGGATAAAATTACCATTGACAGGAAGAAACCGAAAATTGTGATTGGAAAAGCAGAAGGAACGAAGTTGAGTGACATGATATTTGCCAAAAACAAATCCGGCAGTAAACTGTTAGATTTTATGCCATATACCCATTATTCTTATTTTGGACAGGACAAGATATTTGCCCTTATTACGGCACATGACGAGATTAGCGGCGTAAAATCCATTGGTTATCAGATAATCGATGAAAATGGTCAAATCATAAAAAAGGACGTTCTAAAAAATGAAAGTGATGATCTAGGAAAATGGACCGGCAAAGCCATCATACTGGATGAAAATTTTAAAGGCCGGATACAGGCATACGCAGTTGACCGTTCTATGAACGAAGGAAATCTGATGCAGCCAAAAGGGGTAGTATCGGAGACGGAAGAAAAGCACAAAAAAACCAGCAAAGTTAAGATTACAACGATAACCAGACCAAGCAGAACGATAGGAAATATCCATTATTATAATCAACCTGTTCAGATAAATCTTTCGATTTATGACAGTCAATCCGGTATTCGCGCTTATCGATATAAAGCCGGTACGTCAATTGAAATCCGTCATGGTGATAAAGAAAATCCAGGAAGCGATGATAAGGAAGAAAATGAAAGTAAGAATCAGTATGTCCTGGAGCAAACTTTAACGATACCGGCCAATGATGTAAATCATACTAATAAAGATGCGCCGACAAAAGTAGAACTTTCTTATATGGATAATGCAGGATACACAGAAAAGGCAGAAGAACAATATGTGATTGACAGCAAAAAACCTGAAATAAAAGTATCCTGGACAAGCAGCGCTCCTGTCCAAAACGAAAAATATTATAATCAGATCAGAATCGCTCATATAACCGTAATAGAAAGAAACTTTGACGAAAATGGAGTAAAATGGGATAGCTTTGGTGAAAATGGAATAAAAGGTGTTGTAATCAGTGAATGGAGCCACAATGGGGATAGCCACGAAGCAACAGTTTCTTACACAGAAGATGGAGATTTTGACTTAAAATTTACCATTACTGACTATGCAGTGAATACTGCTGTTTGGGATAAAACAGATACATTTACGATTGACAAAACCGCACCTGTGCTTTCTATCCGTTTCGACAACAATGATGTGGCCAATGGGAAATATTACAAATCGCCTCGTACAGCGACGCTATCTATCTTAGAACACAACTTTCGTGAATCAGATGTAGTGTATCAGATGACAGCTTCCAATGATGGACAGAAAATGAAAAATCCATCGGTAAGCCAATGGAAGAAAGATGGTGATGCTTATAAAGCCACAATCTATTATGGAAGCGATGGAGACTATACACTAAGATTCCATTATACAGATCTGGCAGGAAATAAAGCACAGGAAGTGAAGGCAGCAGATTTTACCATTGATCGTACCGGACCGAAGTGTGAAATTACCAATATTGAGGACCATTCAGCAAACAATGATATTGTAGCGCCGGGAATTCGGTTTTCTGATACAAATTTAGAACAGTATACCGTTTCTTTAGAAGGCAAAAAGAATGGGATTGTTACCTATGACCGGGAAGCTCCTATATCAATCCACAATGGCAGGACACAGCAGTGGAAAGACTTCCGAAGAAAAGAAGAAGTGGATGATATTTATACCATGGAGTTGATTGCAACAGATAAGGCAGGAAATCAAACAAAAGTCAGTAAAATGTTCTCCGTAAATCGTTTTGGTTCTAACTATATGTTTGGAGTAAAGACGCAGGAATTACTGGATCAATATTATTCGAATCGGGAAACAGAACTGGATGTTACAGAAGTAAATGTGAATCCTTTAAAAAAGAAAGAAATTACAGTACGGGATGAAAATCACGCAAATAAGATTTTACAGGAAGGAATTGATTATACGGTAAAAGAATCCAGAAATCAATATAGCTGGTTTCAGTATCATTATCAGGTAAATGCAGAAGTGTTTGAAGAAGAAAACCGATATACGGTTACCTTTTATTCGGAAGATCAGGCAGCAAATAAAATGACCAATGAAATCAAAAACAAAACGATAGAGTTCGTTATTGATAAAACAGCACCAACGGGGGTTATTTCCGGGCTGGAAGAAACCGGTTACCGGGAAGAGGAACATCGGATTTATATTCGAGCCATGGATAATTACTGCCTGGACCAGGCATATCTTATGGTAGATGGCAGGAAATATAAGACAATGACAGCAGCTGATTTTGATCATCAGGATGATGAAACAGTAGGGGTAAGTCTTCCAGCCAAATCAGCAAAGCAGACGATTGGCCTTATTGTCATAGACAAAGCAGGAAATATAGGAATTATGGAGAATATGGACTGTGTGATTTCTCCCGATTTTTGGGTACAGATTTCCAATCACAACCTATTTTATTTTGTTCTATCCGGAATAGGAGGAACTATCATTGCCGGACTTTTTCTTTTCAGGGTCTTGCAAAGGAAGAAGAGAAATCAGAATGAAAAATCAGGTTAGTCTTGCGGGAATTTGCATTTTCCCGTAAAATAGTCATGAATGTTGATAAACGGAGGATGGAAGATGCAAAAAGATGATATTATAATCCGTAAAGCAATTGTACATATTTTAGATTATCAGAAAGGCTACCTGGGCTTATCCGACTCCTTTCTGGAGCTTGGACCGGATTTGAATGACTTTATTAGGGGCCATATTTATAAACTGATTTCCAGCGATGATATGAAAAAGTGTAAATTTGATGAGGAAAATTCTCCGATTTATGCCATGCTGGAAACCTTCGAAGAGGATAACGAGGAAGAATATGTATCGGTCAGCAAAAAAATAGCAGAGTGTATTTTCGATGTGATGTGTGACAGCGGTCAGATTCCTTCTGCAGACTTTGTCATGGCAAGTTTTCAGGTGGAGAGTACCGTTCATCTTGCTTTGCTGAAAATGAACTATAAAGAAAATTTCATTCATACCCAGCCGGATGAGAATCAAAATGATATTATAAAAGAGAGAATTATTCTTCCTCCGGAATCGTCCAGACTTTCGGAAGCGGCTGTCATTAATCTGAAAACCATGGAAATCCGCCTGATTGAAAAACGATATGAAATCAATGGAGAAAAAGTGAATTATTTATCGGAAAAAGTATTTTTCTGTCATGCAGATTTACCGGCAAAGAAAAAGCTGAATATTTTAACAAAAGCGATCCAGGATATCAATAACAAATATGATGACCGTGATATCAATGCGAAAATGGAAGCAAAAAGCATTTTACAGCAGGAGTTTGTGGAAAACCAGGAATTTAACGTGAATGAAATCGGAGACAAGATTTTTGGAAACCATGCAGAGATGAAGCAGGATTATGACGAGGTGCTGGAACGATATGATATGCAGTATGATACTTTTACGGTAGCCAATGAAAGTACCGTAAAGAAACTGGAAAAACAAGTGCTTTTAACCGATACGGGAATTGAGATTACGATTCCCATGGAAGAATATAATTCAAAAAGCAACGTGGAAGTCATTGAAGAACCGGGTGGCGGAAAGACCATCGTGATAAAAAATATAGAAAATCTGACTTTGAAATAAACTTGAAGTTTTGCTTCCAACATTGTATTATACAATATATATGAAAAAGAAAAGCAAAGGAGCTTTAACCATGGAATTAACCTCAATCAAAGATTTATTCAGAAACCAGGAGACCTATGCAAATCATGAAGTGACCATAGGCGGTTGGTTAAGAAGTAAAAGGGATTCAAAAACATTTGGATTCTTAGTAGTAAACGACGGTACATTTTTTGAGCCTCTTCAGGTTGTTTATTCAGACAGCCTTTCTAATTTTGCAGAGATTGGAAAGTTAAATGTAGGAGCTGCAATCATCGTAAAAGGAACTGTAACTCCAACACCTCAGGCAAAACAGCCTTTTGAGATTCAGGCATCCGAAGTTACCATTGAAGGAGCCTCTGCCCCGGATTACCCTCTTCAGAAAAAGAGACACAGTTTTGAATATTTAAGAACCATTTCTCACTTAAGACCAAGAACCAATACGTTCCAGGCAGTATTCCGTGTAAGATCTCTGATTGCTTACGCAATTCATAAGTTCTTCCAGGAAAGAGATTTTGTCTATGTACACACACCATTGATTACAGGAAGTGACTGTGAGGGAGCAGGAGAGATGTTCCAGGTTACTACGCTGGATTTAAATAACCTGCCGAAAACAGAGGATGGCAGCATCGACTTCAGTCAGGACTTCTTTGGAAAACCAACCAATCTTACCGTAAGCGGTCAGTTAAATGGTGAGACTTATGCCATGGCGTTTAAGAATATTTATACTTTTGGACCTACCTTCCGTGCGGAAAATTCCAACACGACCAGACACGCAGCAGAATTCTGGATGATTGAACCTGAGATGGCATTTGCCGATCTGAAGGATGATATGATGCTGGCAGAAAGCATGTTAAAATATATTATCCAATATGTATTGGAGAATGCTCCGGAAGAGATGGAGTTCTTCAACAAATTCGTGGACAAGGGCTTGATTGAGCGTCTTCACCATGTAGCAGAATCTGATTTTGCCCATGTGACATATACAGAAGCAATTGAGATTTTAGAGAAACATAATGATGAATTTGAATATAAAGTATCCTGGGGCTGTGATCTTCAGACAGAACATGAACGTTACCTGACCGAGAAAGAATTTAAACGTCCTGTTTTTGTAACTGATTATCCAAAGGAAATTAAAGCGTTCTATATGAAGATGAACGAGGACAATAAGACAGTAGCAGCCATGGATTGCCTTGTTCCGGGCATTGGAGAGATTATCGGCGGCAGCCAGAGAGAAGATGATTATGATAAGCTGGTTGCTCGTATGGAAGAACTGGGACTTAACAAAGAGGACTATGACTTCTATCTGGATCTTCGTAAATACGGAACAGCAAGACATGCAGGATTTGGTCTGGGATTTGAACGATGCGTTATGTATCTGACCGGTATGGGTAATATTCGTGACGTTATTCCATTCCCAAGAACTGTGAAGAACTGTGAATTATAAGAGATAGAGAAGGATTGGAGGACAGGAAGATGAGTCAGATTGTTATTCCAAAGGGGTATCAGTCCCTTCTGGGAATCAAAGAGACAGAAGTTGCCATCAAGCAGGTAAAGGATTTCTTTCAGCGGGAACTGGCAACTCAGCTGAATTTAAAAAGAGTATCTGCTCCGCTATTTGTATCCCCCGAATCAGGGTTAAATGATAACCTGAACGGAGTAGAGCGGCCGGTAAGCTTTGGAGTAAAGGAACAGGGTGACAAGCCGTTTGAGATTGTTCATTCTCTGGCAAAATGGAAACGTCAGGCTTTAAAACGTTATGGATTTGAAGTAGGAGAAGGACTTTATACGGATATGAATGCAATCCGCCGGGATGAGGATACAGATAATATTCATTCTATTTTTGTGGACCAGTGGGACTGGGAAAAAATCATCAACAAAGAAGACCGCAATGAAGAGACTCTGCGGGATGTGGTGAAATCCGTATATGAAGCCCTTCGTGTGACAGAAAAATACGTCGCAAACAAATACAGCTATGTGGAATGTTTCCTGCCGGAAGAAATTACGTTTTTAACGTCCCAGGAGCTTGTGGATACCTATCCGGGAATGAGTCCTAAGGAAAGAGAATATGAAGCGGTAAAAAAACATGGGGCTGTTTTCTTAATGCAGATTGGTGGTGTCCTTTCCAATGGAGAAAAGCACGATGGAAGAGCGCCGGACTATGATGATTGGAATCTGAACGGAGATATTCTGATCTATTATCCGGTTCTGGATATTGCATTGGAATTATCTTCTATGGGTATTCGTGTAGATGAAGAAACTCTTGCAAAACAGCTTAAGATTGCAGGATGTGAAGAACGGGCCGAACTTCCGTTTCAGAAGGCTTTGTTAAACGGTGAGCTTCCGTATACCATTGGAGGCGGAATCGGTCAGTCCAGAATCTGTATGTTTTTCTTAAGAAAAGCACATATCGGAGAAGTACAGGTATCTGTCTGGCCGGATGAAATCTATGAACAGGCAGAAGCAAAAGGAGTACATTTGCTGTAAAGAACCGTGCTGAGGCATGGAATGCAGGATCTTTTGACCCTTGCATCATCTACATATTTATGATGAAAAAAAGAAAAGACGATAAGAACAGTTTGGATTCCATAGGAATCGGAAACATTTCTTACCGTCTTTTTTCTTTTTAACCGAATGAAGTAAGTCTCCCACTTCAGATGCGCAGAGCATGAAGCGGTGGGTAGGTTCTGTCTGTGGAAAGAATCCCTTAATCCTGAACAGAGGTATCATGAAGTCCGGTCTGGGATACCGTCCGGATTGAGATAATATCCATGATAATAACGAAAGCCAAAAATAAGAGGGCTGGAAGAATACCGTCGATCGAAAGGACAAAATCATAAAATCCATGGAGAAGGACGGGAACCAGCAAAGCAAGACGGCGGTAATGGCGGGATCTTGCGAGTACATTGTTCCTGGTTCTCGGATCCAATTCTTCTTTTTTGCTTATATAAACACAGTATTTTGCTTTACCCAGATATAACCCCATGAAAATAGCAAATATGGTATGACCGGGGATAGCAAGAAGAGCTCTGGAAAAAGCAACCTGAATACCAAAATTGAAAACATAGGCAATGTTTTCAACAGCAGCAAATCCAAGGGAAGCTGCAACTGCATATACGATAGCATCAAAACGATAATTGAACTCCTTGTGATTCCAGATGCGGATCCGAAGAATCAGGTATTTAAAAAATTCTTCTACAAGGGCAACTCCGATAAAGTTCTCTAAAAGCTGATAGAGAAATCCGTTTCCGAAGATGCTGAGAATACTTTCAAACAGCGATTCCACGAAAATAACAGGAACGGGAATGATACATCCCAGCAGAAAAACCTGTAAAACCAGACCGACAGGTTCTCTCTCCACTTTATCCTGGCGGTATACCATCCACATTAAAAAAAGGGGTGGAATCAGAGCTGCATACATAAAGATCAAAGTAGCCATAAAAATCCTCCTATCATCATTTGTTTTGATAAAGTATAACATAGATTGACAGGATTGTATATAAAATGGATTTTTCTTTGCAGTAAATTGCGAAAAAGGGGAAATTATGGTCTTAGATTATGAATGTTTTTTGTCTTAGAAGGTTCTTTTTTGTATGGAAAGCAGGAAAAAAGAAATAATAGTTGACTTTAGATTTAGTATATGTATAATTAAGAAGGATGAAACAAAATGTTTAGTAAAAGTAAGGATGGTTAAAGATGAATATAGAGGAGCAGATAGGAGAAAAAATCAGGAATCTGCGAAACCAGAATGGACTGACACAGGAAGAACTTGCAGACAGAACCGAGCTTACGAAGGGATTTATTTCCCAGTTAGAACGAGGACTTACGGCACCTTCTGTGTCAACGCTGTCGGATATTGTCGAGTGTCTCGGAACAAATTTATCCGACTTTTTTCATGAAGATAATGATTTGCAGATCGTGTATCACAAAGAAGATTATTTTGAAAAGACGGACGACAATCAAAACAGCACGACCTGGCTGATTGCCTCTGCTCAGAGCAGAAGCTTAGAACCGATTCTGGTGAAATTGCAGCCGGGACAGACCATGCCCTTTGATAAGCCCCATGAGGGGGAAGAGTTTGGGTACGTATTGGATGGAACTATTATGCTTCAATATGGCGAATCTGTTTATAAAGTGAAAAAAGGGGATTCTTTTATTTTCCCTGCAAATAAAAAACATCGGATAACTTCAGCTTGCAAAAAAGTTGCTTCGATTCTTTGGATCAGCACTCCGCCAAGCTTTTAAGGAGGACAGGAATGAAAGACGTTATTTTAGAATTAGACTCTATAAGTAAGTCTTTTGATGGCAAGAAAATATTGAATAATATGAATCTTGAGATTAAAAGGAATGAATTTATTACCCTTTTAGGCCCTTCCGGCTGTGGGAAGTCAACAACTCTTCGGATTATCGGAGGATTTGAAAAGCCGGACGAAGGAAGAGTATTATTTGAAGGAAAGGATATTACCGGATTATCTCCGGACAAACGTAATGTAAACACGGTATTTCAGAAATATTCTTTATTCCCCCACATGAATGTGGAGGAAAACATTGCGTTTGGTTTGAAACTGAAAAAGAAAAGTGCCCAATACATCAAAGATAAAGTAGCATACGCACTGAAACTG
Source organism: Lachnospiraceae bacterium (assembly GCA_022766905.1). GTDB lineage: Bacteria > Bacillota > Clostridia > Lachnospirales > Lachnospiraceae > SIG292. Next base: position 37,122 of record JALEPU010000057.1, on the reverse strand, counting down.
GTTAATATGGATGGGTATGGAAAGAGAAAACCGACTTCATTAAGCGGTGGTCAGCAGCAGAGGGTTGCCATAGCAAGAGCCATTGTAAATGAACCGGAGATTCTTCTTTTGGATGAACCTCTTGGTGCGCTGGATTTAAAACTTCGTCATGGGATGCAGCGGGAGCTGATTAAGATAAAAAAAGAAGTTGGTATTACCTTTGTCTATGTTACCCATGATCAGGAAGAGGCCCTTACCATGTCGGACCGGATTATTGTCATGAACAAAGGAATCATTCAGCAGATGGGTACATCAAAGAGTATTTATGATGAGCCACAGAATGCTTTTGTAGCCGATTTCATCGGAGACAGTAATATTATTGATGGAATTATGAGAGAAGATTGTCTGGTTGAGATTCAGAATGTACCAATCTTATGTGTGGATACCGGATTTGGAAAAGATGAACCGGTAGATGTGGTAATCCGGCCGGAGGATCTGGTGATTGTAGGAGAGAACGAAGGATTCCTTTCGGGAAGGGTTATTTCCATTATATTTAAAGGCGCATACTATGAGATCAAAGTTCAGGTAGGGGATTATGACTGGTCCGTTCAAAGTGTCAATCCGGCTCCAATCGGAGATATGGTAGGACTTACGATTCTGCCTGACAATATTCAGATTATGCATAAACCTCATTCTAAGGATGCGGAGGTTATAAAAGAAGATGAATAAATTAAAATCGGTCAATCCGAGAAGCTGGCTGTCTTCTCCCTATGTGCTCTGGGTCATTGGATTTACCCTGATTCCGATGATCGTGATTTTCCGCTATGCATTAACAGGGCGGGACGGAGGATTTACGCTGGATAATATTCTGGCTATTGCAGACCCGATTCATATGAAAGCGATGATCTTTTCTCTGGAGATTGCGTTGGGATGTACTTTTGTATGTATTCTCTTGTCCTATCCTCTCGTGATGGCACTGAGAAGGCTGAATATGGGAAAACAGGGCTTTATGATTTTTGTACTGATCCTTCCTATGTGGATGAATTTTATTTTAAGGATTCTGGCCTGGCAGATGATTTTATCTTCTAATGGAATTTTGAATTTTCTCCTTCAGAAGGTTGGAATCGAGCCGTTAGCCATTGCCAATACGGGAACGGCGATTATGATCGGTGTTGTTTATGACTACCTTCCTTTTATGGTACTTCCGATTTTTAATGCCATATCGGAAATTGATGAAGATATCATTGAAGCTGCAAAAGATTTAGGCGCCGGAAGTCTTACGATTTTTCGGAAAATCATTTTTCCTTTATCCGTTCCCGGGTTGTTAAGTGGAATTGTGATGGTTTTTGTGCCTTCCATGACGTCATTTGTAATATCAGATATTTTAGGAGGCGGCAAGCTTCAGTTAATCGGAAATATTATCGAACAGGAATTTACCAAGAGTGTCAACTGGAATCTGGGATCCGGACTATCTGTCTCCCTGATGATCTTTGTATTAATCAGTATGGCATTTACCACGAAAAATGAAGTAGAAGGAAAGGGCTCGGCAATATGGTAGAAAAGATAAAAGACTGGGTGAGTCGGTTTTATATCGGCATCATTATGATATTTTTGTATGCTCCTATTCTGGTGCTGATTGTACTTTCTTTCAATGATTCCAGATCCCGGGTAACCTGGGGAGGATTTACTTTAAACTGGTATCAGAGACTGTTTTCCAACCGGCAGATTAAGGAAGCTTTGGCAACGACTTTGATTCTGGCTCTTATGTCAGCGCTGATTGCAACTGTGGTAGGAGTGCTTGGAGCATTAGGTATCCATGCGATGCGACAAAGAAATTATAAGATTATGATGATACTTACCAATATCCCGATGTTAAATGCGGACATTGTAACCGGTATTGCTCTGATGCTCTGGTTTGTTCATTTTATTCCCCTGGGATTTGGAAGTGTCTTACTTGCTCATATTACATTTAATATTCCTTATGTCATTCTAAGCGTGATGCCAAAGATCAAGCAGATGAACCTGAGTATTTATGAAGCAGCAAGAGACTTGGGGGCGAATGCAGTCTATGCGTTTTTTAAGATTATTCTGCCTCAGCTTACAGGTGGAATTCTTTCCGGTTTTTTCATGGCATTTACCATGTCTATGGATGATTTTGTAATAACCTATTTTACAAAAGGAGCAGGAGTTAATACTCTCTCCACCATGATATACGGAGAAATACGAAAAGGAATCAAACCGGAGATGTATGCTCTGTCTACGATTATTTTTGTATTTGTATTTATGATTTTGCTGGTGGTAAATTATTTTCCATCCAGAAAAAAGGAAGAGAAATCCTACATCGGATAATATTATGCAGGATATTAGTTAGAAAGAAAGAGAGAGGACGAGAAATGAAAAAAAGAATCGTATGTTTTGTAATGGCTGCAGTAATGGCATGTTCCGGGGTTCTGACCGGATGCGGAAGCAAAAAGACAGAAGTGACAGATACTCTGACAGTTTTTAATTACGGAGAATATATGGATCCGGATGTTTTGGATCAGTTTACGGAAGAGACAGGAATTGAAGTGAAATATGAAGAGGCTTTGACTCCGGAAGAGATGTATACCAAATATAAATCCGGTGCAATCGAATATGATTTGCTTTGCTCTACGGATTATATGCTTCAAAAACTGATTAGTGAAGGAGAGTTACAGGAAATTGATATAGATGCCCTGGAAAACAAAGAGAATATTGGAGATAAATACTGGGAATTTTCAAAAGCATTTGACCCGGATAACAACTATACGGTTCCGTATTTTTGGGGAACTTTAGGTATCCTTTATGATACGACCAAGGTAAAAGAGCCGGTAGACAGCTGGAATGTATTATTTAATGGAGAATATTCCGGTGAAATCGTCATGCAGAACAGTATGCGTGATATGTTCATGCTGGCGTTGAAAGCCCTTGGATATTCTTTGAACAGCAGCGATGAAAAAGAACTGAAAGAGGCTCAGGAACTGCTTTTAAAACAGAAACCGGATGTACAGGCTTATCTGGTAGACGAAGCCAGAGATGAAGTTGTTGCAGGGAATGCAACTATGGCTGTTGTATATTCCGGAGAGGCTTATCTGGGACATCAGTACAATGAAAATCTGGCTTATGTGATTCCAAAGGAAGGTTCCAATGTATGGCTGGATTCCTGGTGTGTTACAAAATACTGTGACAATATGGATGCTGCACAGAAGTTTTTAGATTTCCTGTGCAGAGAAGATATTGCCCAGAAGAATTTTGAATATATTTACTATTCTACACCAAATGAAGCAGTGATTGAAAGTCTGTCAGAGGAAGATCGGGCAGATGAGGCTTTGGTTCCATCTGACGATGCCACAAAGGACTGCGAAGTATCTCTCATGACTGATGAAAAAACGACAGATTTTATGAATGAATTGTGGAAAGAGCTGAAAGCAGACTAAAGGGTCAAGGTCAGGAGCATGCAATGAAGTATAGTATTTTAAAAGGCGAAGAGATGGGACTTGCATTTTTGCCAAAAATTATGGAAATTGATGCAAAATGCTATCCGGACCAGTATGTGGGAGAACTGGTGAACATGGAAGACAGATACAAAGAAAATCCCAGAACTTTTGTCTGTGTAATGGATGGAGACAAAGTTGCAGGTTATATCAATTTTTTCCCGGTAAAACCAAAGCTTTGGGATGAAATTGTAGAGACGGGCATGGAAATACGGGATGATGATATCAGACCGGATGAAATGGCAGATTATTCCAAAGAGGAAGATAATAATTTGTTTATTATTTCTATTGCCGTTTCACCAGAATACCGGTCTGATAAAAATGTGGTGATGACATTAACAGACGGTTTTGTAGATTATCTCAACGAGCTGGAAGAGGAAGGTTACCCGATTCATGCTATTTCTGCAACTGCTGTTTCCGAAGATGGGCAGAAATTTTTGAGGAGCAGAATGTTTCGCATTTACCGGGAGATTCATGATGAAAATAAAGTCTATCTTTGCGACGGAATCTATCTGAAAAAGCTGTTGAAGAAAGATCTTTATTTCAAGACCTACAAAGATGATGTATATCTTTTTCTTCCCTATGCAGACAATAAAAAAAATACAAAAGTAGAAAAACTGTTTGGAGAAGAATACAGCATAAAAAATGCAAAAACTCCGGAAGTGGCAGGCTACCTGTTAAATGCTTTGGATGACTGCCTGAATTATGAATGTCAGAATACGGTAGTGAATGAATTAAAAAGAGTTTATCTGGGAGAATTTATGTTTCTTCACACCCTGGATACCTATGAAGACGAGGAAGATGAGAACGCAAGACCATACATTCAGGGGGAAGAAAAGGTGTACCTTTCCCTGCTTGCTCATCATTCTTCTCATATGTATGTAGTTATGCTTTTTATTCCGGATTGCAGATATTCCACTTCTCAGGTGGAGGACCAGTTAAGTCATGGCTACCTGAAAATCCGTCATAAAAATGACATGGATGAAAAGGGCTTTTATCAGTATCAGGAACTGAATCAGTACTTAAAAGAAGAGTTTGGTCTTCTTCCCTGTGGAACCGGAAAAAGTATTATCTGTATGTCCAATAAACCGGAAATAGAACGGGAATTTTATAATATTTTAACGGCAGAAGCTTATAACAGTATGCATCAGGATTTTCATATTCAGTATGAAGAATTGAAAGAGCAGGCGGAGAAAAACCGGGCTGTATACGACTATTATGAAGTCTATATGACGGAAGCGGTGGTTGCATTTATTTTGAAGGAGTTTCAGCCGGAAGAATTAAAAGAGAGAATAGAACTTACCGCAACCTATATTTTTATTGTGGAAATGGTGATTTTCCAAAATACTGCTTTAAATAAAGTGACCATAAAAGTATCCAATGCCCTTGCCCATGAAGGCGATGTTTCCTATGAATATATCGGACAGATTTACAGAGATTATGCAAAAACCATTAAGTTCTGGCAAAGCAATAATTTTAAATATTACGGAACGCAAAGAGAAGCGGATCAGATCAAACAGGCCTTTGGAAACGATGAATTGCGGCGGGATTACTATGAGCAACAGGAATTTCTGGAACATATAGTAGATATCAAAAATGCCAGAGATGAACGTAGAAACGGAGCGGTTATTAATATAGCAGCAACAATTCTGGCAATTTTGCAGGTCCAGGAATATATGGTAGGTCTTTTAAGCAGGTTTTATGAAAGCTGCGGAATTCCGGTGGAATCGGCATCTAATACCTTTGATGTTGTCGTGCTGGGCGGAGGCGGATTGATTCTGCTCGTGTGGTACATTCTGAGCAAGAAAAACCGCCATATAAGAAAACAGAAATTAAGAGAAAAAGGATCGGTGGAAAAATGATAAAAGAAGGATATCTGTGGAATCGAAAATGGTTTTGGATTATCACCCTTCTTGCACTGAGCCTGCTGCTTTCTTATATGCAGCCTCTTCAGTTGAAAGAAGGAGGAGAAGTCACCTGTCTTAGCATGATGATTCTCTGCCTGGCAGGATATTTTTACGGCGGGCCAACCGGGTTGTTTACCTGTTTTTGTTTCGGAGCAATCAAATATGTTCTGGATTATCCAGGTATTATCAATGTACCGGAAGTATGGGATTATCTTCTGGGATACGGGGTTCTTGGGCTGGGAGGATTTTTCTCTCATCAGAAAAAAGGCCTTCAGAAAGGTTATCTCTTTGCTGTTCTTTTCCGGTACATAGAAAGTGTATGGAACTGTGTCTGGTTCTATTACATGGTTGATCAGACTATGGCAGCAAACATTAGATATGGTTTGATTTACTGTGGCGGTTATATTGGTGCAGAAGCGCTGATTTCTTTTGTTGTACTTTGTCTGCCGCCTGTCAGGGAAGCAATTGAGTATGTCAAATATGTTGCAACCCATGATTATGAGGATGATCTGGACACGTTCTGATGGAGGAGAGGAATTGATGAAAAAAAAGAAGTGGGAAAGGATCTGGAAACTTCTGTTTTTTGTCCCTGGAATTGTAGGATTATATGGAATCATAAATTTAAACGAGGGAACTTTTTGGGACTGCATTTATAAGACAGCACAATTATATGTGATGGAATTTAGTGTAGAAGCCAAAGTATTAAATCCGGCTACGGAGTTTGCAAGGTTTATGGCTCCTGTTGCTACAGCAGCTGCAATTGCAGCTGCTCTTTATTCTATGGTAGATTATATCAGAATCTGGGTGAAAATCAGGACGAATAATGTGATTGCCATTCACGGAGATAGTGCAAATAAGGATCTTGTCATGGAGAGTCTGGGAAATAAAGCAATCTGTTCGGATAAATCAATTGCTTTTCGGGCTCCAAGGCATATTCTTATGTTTGAAGACGATTTTGATATGTATCATTTTATGGATGAACATGGAACAAAAATGTTTTATGGCAGTGAAAAAGAAGTATTTTTGTGTTCGGAAAAAATACTGCGGGGAAGTTATGAAAACAGACAGCTGGTTGTTTGTAATATAGCTGAGAATTGTGCCAGAGATTATTGGAATAAATATCCTGTTACGAATAAAAAAGAAAAAATACTTTTGCTGGGTTTTGACAATTACGGACAAAGACTGTTAACTCAGGCTATTTTGAAAAATGTGATTTCTACGGATTCTCAGATCGAATATCATATCGCAGGCGATTATCATGCCTATTTGTCCAAACATTATCATTTGAGCAAAACCGTTCATGTTAAGATTATCAATGAAAAAGGAGAAGAACGGGATGCGAAACCTTATGATTCTATTTGTGACAATCATGATACGGTGTATTTTTATGACATGGAGTGGTATGAAATTCTGGAAAGAAATCACTTTTTTGACCGGGTTATTCTGATTGAAGATATGGATGCAAAAAACATTGAACTGTTAAATGAATTAAAAACCTATTATGCGGATACTGCCTGTTATATGAAATTTTCCGATGAGAAAATGTTGTCTGCATTATGGAATCTGGAAAAAGAAAACATTGTTCCTTTTGGCGTAAATAAAGAATTATACGATCCTGAGACAATTCTGAAAGAAAAGCTGTTTTACCATGCAAAACTGATTCACAGCAGATATTTTGCACAATATTGTTGTGACGGTACAGTAGATGGAAAACCATGCCAAAATAAACAAAATGGAAATTTGTGTTCTCTGAATCAATGTGTTTCCTGTCCGAATCTCCTTGAAGACTGGAGTAAACTGACCACCTTTTTAAGATATTCCAATGTTGCTCAGGCAGATCATATTCCGGAAAAAATCAGGTTGCTTCTGGGGGCAGATCGAAGGATGGATGAACCGGGAATCGGAGATGAGGCAGTGAAGGCATATCATCAGTTGAATGAAGAGGAAAAGAAAAAACTTTGGCAGATTGAACATATCAGGTGGAATCGATATCATTTTATGAACAACTGGGAGTATGCACCGGTTCGGGATAAGAAAAAAAGAAAGCATCCTCTGCTGGTACCTTTTGATGAACTTCCGTTGGAAGAACAAAAGAAAGATGAAGATGCTTATCTTGCGCTGGAAGAGATACTGAGAGGATAAGAAAAAAGCAGATAAATAAAAAAATAGAAGTGGCAAAATCCATGCTTCATAAATTGTTCAGATTTTTGCAAATTTTTCAGTGAAAAGTGTCTTGTCTTACCATTTTAAATGCGATATAATAAATAGCAACAGCGATATTATGGCTGTTGCTATGTAAGAAAATAACATGATATTTTGCATGATCATAAGATAGATGGAGAGTAAGAAGATGAGTCAGAGAAAAGTAGATGAATATAAAAAATATAAAGCAAACCGTAAGAAAATCAACGCAAGAGAGAAAAAGATGCGTAAGGTTCGGAAAGTAATAGGAGTTCTGGTAGGAATTGTCGTGATTGGCGGATTCGGATACTGGGGATATTATAGTTATCAGGTGGCAAAGAGGCCGGAGGTTGATTTTTCGAGTCTGATTACTCAGGATTCTTATGGTTTTATCATACCAACTGTAACAGAAGAGTAGAGCATGAAGACAAGAGAACCGTCAGGAATCGGAAAGACGGTTCTTTTCTTTTATTTGAAGGCGCAAGGCGAGGAAAAGAAAGATGAGTTTTACCCATTTACATGTGCATACAGAATATAGTCTGCTGGATGGTTCCAGTAAAATCAAAGAATTGGTAGCCCGGGTCAAAGAGCTGGGTATGGACAGCATTGCCATTACGGACCATGGAGTCATGTATGGAGTCATTGACTTTTATCGTGCGGCCAAAGAAGCCGGGATTAAGCCGATCATCGGATGTGAGATTTATGTGGCTCCCGGGTCCCGATTTGACAGGGAAAGTGTAAAAGGTGAAGATCGGTATTACCACATGGTACTTCTGGCGAAAAATGATCTTGGATACCATAATCTGATGAAGATTGTATCCAGAGGGTTTACAGAAGGGTTTTACTATAAGCCAAGGGTGGATTATGAAGTACTGGAGCAGTTCCATGAAGGGATCATTGCCCTTTCTGCCTGTCTGGCAGGAGAAATTCCTTCCCTGATTCGAAAGGGACAATATGAAGAAGCCAAAAAGACTGCCTTAAAATATCGGGATTTATTTGGAGAAGATTCGTTTTATCTGGAACTTCAGGATCATGGACTTTCCGAACAAAGAGATGTAAATAACAGTCTGCTCCGCATGTCTAAGGAGACAGGGATTCCCCTTGTTGTGACCAATGATATTCATTATATTTATGATACCGATGCAGAGGCCCATGATATTCTCCTTTGTATTCAGACCGGTAAGAAACTGGCAGATGAAAACCGGATGCGTTATGAAGGAGGACAATATTTCTGTAAATCAGAAGAAGAGATGAAAAGGCTGTTTCCTTATGCCAGAGAAGCCATTGAGAATACACACAAGATTGCCGATATGTGTAATGTGGAAATCGTTTTTGGAGAGCAAAAGGTTCCAAAATTTGATGTTCCGGGTGGCGGAGATGCTTTTTTATATTTAAAGCAGCTTTGCGAAGAAGGCATTGTGAAGCGGTATGAAAATCCGGGAAAAGAGTTATATGATCGGCTTTATTATGAGCTGAATACGATTAAGAACATGGGATATGTGGATTATTTCCTGATTGTATGGGATTTTATTCACTATGCAAGACAGCATGGGATTGCAGTCGGACCGGGGCGTGGTTCTGCGGCAGGAAGCCTGGTTTCCTATTGTCTTACCATTACCAACATTGACCCGATTCGGTATAATCTTCTCTTTGAGCGTTTCTTAAATCCGGAACGTGTTTCCATGCCGGATATTGATATTGACTTCTGTTTCGAACGAAGACAGGAGGTCATTGATTACGTAGTTGAAAAATATGGAAAAGAAAAAGTTGTTCAGATTATTACCTTTGGAACCATGGCGGCAAAGGCGGTTCTTCGGGATGTGGGAAGAGTGATGGATATTCCTTATGCCCAGGTAGATGCGGTGGCAAAGATGGTTCCGAATGATCTGCATATTACTTTGGACAAAGCCCTTTCCATGAATCCGGATTTGCGGAAAGTATATGAGACCGATGACCAGATGCATCATATGATCGATATGGCAAAACGTCTGGAAGGCCTGCCGAGGCATTCTTCCATGCATGCTGCCGGAGTCGTGATCGGTCAGGAGGCAATCGATGAATATGTTCCGCTATCAAGGGGGAGTGATGATGCTATTACGACCCAGTTTACCATGACGACCATCGAAGAACTGGGCCTTCTTAAAATGGACTTTTTAGGACTTCGTACGCTGACGGTAATCCAGGATGCCGTACATCTCATTGAAAAAGATACGGGAAAAGTAATAGAAATTGAAAAGATTGATTATAATGATAAAAATGTGTATGAAATGTTGTCGCAGGCGAAGACGGAAGGTGTATTTCAGTTAGAAAGTGCCGGAATGAAGTCTTTTATGCGGGAACTTCAGCCGGAAAGCCTGGAAGATGTCATTGCAGGTATTTCTCTTTACCGTCCGGGCCCTATGGATTTCATTCCAAAGTATATTAAGGGGAAAAATGATAAAGCATCCATTCGATATGATTGTCCGGAACTGGAGAAAATTCTGGCACCGACTTATGGTTGCATTGTATACCAGGAACAGGTTATGCAGATCGTTATGGAGCTTGCCGGTTATACACTGGGAAGAAGTGATCTTGTTCGTCGTGCCATGTCGAAGAAAAAAGCAGATGTTATGCTGAAAGAAAGACAGAATTTCGTGTATGGCAATGAAGAAGAGGGAATCGACGGTTGTATCAAGAGAGGGATTCCGGAACATGTAGCAAATCATATTTATGATGAGATGATTGATTTTGCCAAATATGCATTTAACAAGTCCCATGCGGCGGCTTACGCAGTAGTGGCTTACCAGACGGCATATTTAAAATATTATTATCCGGTGGAATATATGGCAGCACTTTTGACTTCTGTGCTGAATAATCCACACAAGATTATTGAGTATATTTATACCTGCAGACAGATGGGTATTGAGATTCTCCCGCCAAGTGTCAATGAAGGAGAAAGTGGTTTTTCGGTATCAGGCGGAAAAATTCGATATGGACTTTCTGCAATCAAAAGTCTTGGAAAGCCTGTGATTGAATCCATTGTAACGGAACGCCGGGCCCATGGGCCTTATAAGAGTCTGATGGATTTGGCCGAGCGGCTTACTTCCAAGGAGATGAATAAAAGAACGCTGGAAAATCTGATTAAATCAGGTGCGCTGGATGAATTTGGCTATACAAGAAAACAGCAGATGCAGGCTTATGCAGGTATCTTAAATGAGGCAAACCGGCAAAGAAAAGAGGCCATGACAGGCCAGATGTCTTTGATGGATTTTCTGGAAGAGGAAGAAAAAAAAGAATTTGAAGTCAAATACCCGGACGTTGGTGAATATTCCAAAGAGGAACTTCTGGCTTTTGAAAAAGAAGTGCTGGGGGTATATATCAGCGGACATCCTCTGGAAGACTATATCGGACTGATTGAAAAAAATACGACAGCGTCTTCTTTGGATTTTCTCATTGATGAAGAGACACAGAGAGCAAAAGTAAGGGATGGACTTACCTATACCATTGGCGGTATGGTTGCCGGAAAAACAGTGAAATTGACAAAGAATAATCAGAATATGGCTTTTCTTTCCCTGGAAGATTTGTTTGGAACGGTGGAAGTCATTATTTTCCCGAGAGATTATACCAGATACCGGGAATACTTGGAAGAGGATCAGAAACTGTTGATTCGCGGCAGGGCTTCCGTATCGGAAGAAGAAGGAAAATTAATCTGTGAGCAGGTGATTCCTTTTGATCAGGTGCCAAAAGAGCTTTGGATTCAATTTTCATCGATTGAAGAATATCAGATACAATCCGGTGTTCTTGTAGAAATTCTGGAGCAAAATTCAGGCACAACTCCGGTGGTCATCTACTGTAGAAGGGAAAAAGCGAGAAAACGCTTGGACAAAATGCACCATATTCAGCTGAATAACTCGTTAATTTTTTCACTATATGACAAATTTGATGAAGCCAATGTAAAAGTAGTAGAAAAGCCTATTGAAAAAAGGGGAAAAAGAGATTAAAATAAAAACGATTATAGGAATTGAATCACAACTTAGGAGATTTACGGAGGTAAGGACATGGCGAAAAGCGCAGTAAAGACAATTGGCGTATTAACCAGTGGTGGCGATTCACCGGCAATGAATGCAGCCATCAGAGCAGTCGTACGTACTGCAGTTGACAGGGGCTTGAAAGTAAAAGGAATCCGTAAGGGGTACAACGGACTCTTAAATGGTGAGATTGTTGATATGGGCAAGTATAGTGTATCGGATACGATTTCCCGCGGAGGTACTATTTTATTTACAGCTCGCTGTGAAGAGTTTAAGACACTGGAAGGACAGCAAAAAGGTGCAGAAGCATGCAGAGAAGCAGGCATTGATGGTCTGGTTGTAATCGGCGGTGACGGTTCATTCCAGGGTGCTAAGAGACTGGCAGAACAGGGTATTAATACGGTAGCAATGCCTGGTACCATTGACCTGGATATTGCATGTACCGATTATACGATTGGTTTTGATACAGCTGTCAATACAGCAATGGAAGCAATCGATAAGATTCGTGATACTTCTACTTCTCATGAACGTGTCAGCATCATTGAGGTTATGGGTAGAGGAGCCGGATATATTGCACTTTGGTGTGGTATTGCCACCGGTGCGGAAGATATTTTGATTCCGGAACGTTATGATGGCAACCAGCCAAAACTGGAGCAGAGACTGATTGACAACATCTTAAAGAACAGGGCAAAAGGTAAAGTTCATCACCTGATTGTCAATGCAGAAGGAATTGGACATTCCTATGGAATGGCAAAGAGAATTGAGGCAGCAACAGGAATTGAGACAAGAGCAACGATTCTCGGATACATGCAGCGTGGTGGAAACCCAACTGCAAAAGATCGTGTATATGCTTCCATGATGGGTGCTTATGCAGTGGATTTACTGGTAGCAGGAAAATCGAATCGTGTCGTTGGATATAAGCATGGAGAATTCTGTGATTTCGATATTACAGAGGCACTGGATATGAAAAAAGATATTCCGGAAAGAGACATTGAAGTTGCAACTCTCTTAGGCAAATAAAAGATCAGTAAGATAGAATAAAGATACAGGTCGTTGGTTCGCTGATGGCCTGTTTTCTTTCATAAGGAAGTTCTTCTTTATCAGGAGATTTTTCTTATCAGGAGATTGAGAATGAAGATAGAATATAAAAACAAAGTGAAAAAAAGCGGTTTGACAGGTACTCAGTTGATTGCAGTAGGATTTTTAACGGTTATTTTAATCGGGACGTTGCTGCTTTCTTTGCCCTGCATGAATCGAAAGGGACAATGGACGCCTTTTTTGGATGCCTTATTTATGTCCACGACTTCTGTCTGCGTGACAGGACTTTCTTTGGTAAATATTTATGAATACTGGAATTTTTTTGGCCAGCTCGTAATCCTGATTCTGATTCAGATCGGTGGAATCGGAGTGGTGGCTCTGGCGATTTTATTTCTTATGATTATGGGAAAGAAGGTCACCTTAAAAAACAGGCTTTTGATTCAGGAATCTTATAATATGAACTCCTTGTCCGGTCTGGTCAGACTGACAAGGAAGATTTTGCTTGGAATCCTGATTGTGGAAGGATGCGGAGCAATTCTTTCTGCTTTTTGTTTTATTCCGGAGTATGGTCTGGCCAGAGGAATTTGGGTTTCCATCTTCCATGCAATCTCCGCTTTTTGTAATGCAGGGATGGATGTAATGGGAGGAGACAGTCTAAGCGCTTATGTGACCAATCCATGGATTAATATCGTTACTATTTTACTCATTGTAGTTGGGGGTATCGGCTTTTTTGTCTGGTGGGATGTCATTGAAGTTGTTCGAAAATGGAGAAAGACAGGTTTTCGCAACTGCCTTAGTAAGTTAAATCTTCATTCTAAAATTGTCCTGACTACTACCGGAATTCTGATTTTTTCCGGCGCATTTTTCATTTTTATGTTAGAGTATCATAACAGAGCTACTTTGGGGCCGCTTTCTCTGGGCGGCAAAATCCAGGCTGCCCTTTTTCAGTCTGTGACGACCAGAACGGCAGGATTTTCGACAGTTAGTCAGGCAGGACTTACCGAAAGCAGTGCACTGATCAGCTCAATTTTGATGTTTATCGGCGGTTCTCCCGTAGGAACAGCAGGAGGTGTCAAGACGGCTACGATTGCTATGATCGGTGCCTGTACCATGAGTGTGGTAAAAGGGGAAAAGGAAACCGTTGTATTTCACAGGACTATACCAAGATCGACGGTGAAAAAAGCTCTGGCAGTCTTTTTCATCAGTGCAGCAGCAATGGTTTTTATGGTTGTGCTAATGTCGATTGCGGAAGCCGGTTCATTAACGACTATCTTGTATGAAGTAGTATCTGCTTTGGCTACAGTGGGCTTAAGTAGGGATTTTACAGCGGTCCTTCATACGGCGGGAAAAGTAATTATCATATTCTGTATGTATATCGGAAGAATCGGACCGATTTCCATGGTAATTGCATTCCGTAAAAAAGGAAGAAAAAAGATTCGTATCAATTACCCGGAAGAAGAAGTGATTGTTGGATAGAAAAAAGGAGGAGAAAGTATGATGCAGGAAGGTTATGCGGTGCTGGGATTAGGCCGTTTCGGAAAAACTGTTGCGCTTACGCTGGCGGAGGCAGGCTGTCAGGTGATGGCTGTGGACCTTTCCGAGGATGAAGTTTCCGATATTGCCAGTGAAGTCACCTATGCGGTAAGAGGAGATGTGACGGATCCGGAACTGGTCCGTTCACTGGGACTTGGGAATATGGATGGAGTGTTTATCGCTATTGCAAAAAATCTGGAGGCCAGTGTAATGGCAACCCTTCTGGCAAAAGAGAGTGGAGCATCTTATATTGTGGCCAAAGGAGAAAATGAGATTCACAAAACAATTCTGGAAAAAATGGGGGCAGATAAAGTTGTCATTCCGGAACAGGAAATGGGAATCAGTGCCGCCCGCAACATGGTACTGGGACGGTTTATTGATCTGGTAGAGATATCCGATGATGTAAGCCTGATTGAAATGAATATACCGGCTTCCTGGATTGGAAAAAATCTCGTCGAACTGGATTTGAGAGGCCAGTACAGTGTGAATGTAGTGGCAATCAAAGATGGGGAAGAAACGGATGTAACCCCAAGCCCTACTGCCAGAATGAAAGAAGGACAGAGTATTATTTTAAGCGGCCGCAATGAGGATCTTCAAAAATTAAGTAAGATAAGGTAAAACTATGATTTCGAGTGTAACAAATAAGCAGATCAAGAATGTATTAAAGCTTCAAAAAAGCAGCAAAACCAGACGGGAACAGGGACTGTTTGTGGTAGAAGGGCTTCGGATGTTCCGGGAGATTCCGGAGGAACGAATGGAAAAAATCTACGTAACCCAGGAATGTTACGAAAAAAATCGGGAGTTATTTGCCCCTTATCAGGATTCCGAACAAATTGAACTTACCATGCAGCATGTATTTGAAAAACTGTCTGAGACCAAAACTCCTCAGGGAGTTCTGGCTGTGGTAAAAATGGAAGAATGGAAGTTTGACTGTCTGGTGGACGAAAAGAAAAATCCCCTGTTTCTGATTCTGGAAAATCTTCAGGATCCGGGGAACCTGGGAACGATTTTAAGAACCGGAGAAGGGGCCGGTGTGGATGGAATTATTATGAGCCGGGATACGGTTGATATTTATAATCCAAAAGTAGTCCGTTCCACCATGGGCTCATTGTTCCGCATTCCCTTTGTCTATGTGGATGATTTATATTTGGCAATCAAAAAATTGCAGGAAAAAGGAACAAAGGTGTATGCAGCTCATTTGAACGGAACAAATTTTTATGAAAAAGATTATAAAAAAGGGACCGCTTTTCTGATTGGAAATGAGGGAAATGGGCTGACAACAGAGATTTCAAGGGCCGCGGATGAGATGATTAAGATTCCGATGAAAGGCCAGGTGGAATCTTTGAATGCAGCCATTGCTGCAACTCTGATGAGTTATGAAGTCCTGAGACAGAGACAGTAAAATGTAAGAATTCTATTATTGTTTCTGTAGGAAAGATGTAATATAATGAGGATAACTGAACGACCTTCATAAAAGGTAGAAAATCAGGCACAATAAAGGGAAGGAGTGGGATTATGTTTGAAGCATACTACTGGTTTGCGATTGCAGCAATCCTGATTGTGATCGAGATTGCAACCATGGGTCTAACCACGATCTGGTTTGCTGTTGGTGCTCTTCTGGCAGGTTTCCTGAATCTCTTTGGAGTCAATCTTTGGATCCAGATTATTGTTTTCGGTATAACCGCGCTGATTCTTCTGGTGCTGACCAGACCATGGGCACAGAAGTTTTTAAACAGTAAGACGCAGAAGACCAATGCAGACAGCCTTGTTGGAGAAGTTTGCCTGACAACAGCCCCGGTCGATAACCTGAAAGGGGAAGGCAAGGTTCATGTAAGAGGGATGGAATGGAGCGCAAGATCGGAAGACGGGAATCCTATTCCAAAGGACAAAAAGGTCAGAATCCTTAAGATTCAGGGAGTAAAACTGATCGTAGAACCATATGATGAGAATGAAGAAAAATAGGAGGATGTTATGGTAGGAATTATTATTTTCTTAATTCTGTTATTGCTTGTGGTATTTCTGTTAGCATCAAATATCCGGATTGTTCCGCAGGCAGAAGCGTTTGTCATTGAACGACTGGGAGCTTATCAGCAGACATGGAGTGTAGGTCTTCATGTAAAGGTTCCTTTTATTGACAGAGTATCCAAGAAGGTTATTTTAAAAGAGCAGGTAGTGGATTTTGCGCCACAGCCGGTTATCACAAAAGATAACGTAACCATGAGAATTGATACGGTTGTCTTTTATCAGATTACAGATCCGAAGCTTTATGCTTATGGTGTGGAGAATCCGATTATGGCAATTGAGAATCTGACAGCTACCACTCTTCGTAATATTATCGGTGATCTGGAACTGGATCAGACTTTGACCTCCAGAGAGACCATTAATACGAAGATGAGAGCAACCCTGGATGAAGCAACAGACCCATGGGGTATTAAGGTGAATCGTGTCGAACTGAAGAATATTATTCCACCGGCAGCAATTCAGGATGCGATGGAGAAACAGATGAAAGCAGAGCGTGAAAGACGTGAAGCGATTCTGATTGCAGAAGGTGAGAAGAAATCCCGTATTCTTCGTGCAGAAGGTCAGAAAGAATCTGTGATTCTGGAAGCAGAAGGTGAAAAAGAATCAGCAATTCTTCGTGCTGAGGCGAAGAAAGAAGCAACTATTCGGGAAGCAGAAGGTCAGGCACAGGCAATCTTAAAGATTCAGCAGGCCAATGCAGATGGTCTTCGTTTTATGAAAGAGGCAAAAGTAGACCAGTCTGTCATTCAGCTGAAGAGTCTGGAAGCATTCGGAAAGGCAGCAGATGGAAAAGCAACCAAGATTATTATTCCATCCGAGATTCAGGGAATTGCAGGCCTTGTAAAATCAGTCACAGAGATTGCAGGCAGCGACGAAAAATCCGAATAACAGTAACAGGAGAGGGCTTCCCATTTTGGGGAGCCTGTTGTTTTTAAAATGAAAGAAAAGATGAATCAATTAAGAAAGATGTGGTGGCTGGCTTTTCCGGTATTTGTCCTGAAGCTGGTCCTTTATTATAGATGGATGGAACTTCCGAAAAGCTGGATATGGGTTCCGGTGATTACCCTGGGATTTTTTCTTACGGTTTTTGAACTGGCAAGTGGATGGGACACCAGACTAAGTCATATCCTATTCCTTATTTTTTATAGTCTGTTTTCTTTGGTTATGACCATTGATACGATTTATTATGCCTATTTTGGCCAGTTTGTATCGATCAATCAATTATGGCAGATAGATAGCTTATTTACGGCAGGTACAGAAACCAATCTGGCCGGAGCTTTGTCTATTCCCTGGGGTCTGATTCTTCTGTTGGATCTGCCCTTTATGGCCGAATGGCAAAAGGCAAGAGCCGGGATTTCAGGAAAATGGAGACGAACGATTTGGTGGAAAGGCGGAACTGTCCTTTGCTTTGCGGCCATGGTTGGCCTTGTCGGGGTGATTTCTGTTAACGATGGGTTAGATGGAGATTTTATGCGGATCAATCATCTGGAATTTGTGACTTGCCATACCAACGATTTTTATACGACGGTTGCAGGAGAAATTCAAAAAGCCAATGTGAATACAGATGAGATAAAAAAGATAATTCAGGAAAATGTCCCAAAAGCAGAAGGTGACGAATTACACGGGGTGGCTAAGGGGAAGAATCTGATTCTGATTCAGGTGGAATCCTTAAATACCTGGACGATTGGAAAATCCTATAACGGACAGGAACTGACACCGAATATCAATCAGCTGATTCAAAATAACAGTCTGTACTTTTCAAAAGTATTTTCCTCCAGTGGAAAAGGAAATACCTCGGATGCTGAATTTGCTGCCTTAAACAGTTTGTATCCAACTACTGTCCGGGAGTGCTATCGGATGTATGTGAACAATACTTACAATGGGCTTCCCTGGATTTTGCGGAGTGAAGGATATGAAACCATGGCATTCCATGGATACGAGAAAGAATTCTGGAATCGGAATATCGCATACAAAAACCAGGGAATCCAGACTTTTTACAGTGAATCAGAACTTGAGATGACAGAAAAATCCGGTTTTGGCCTGACCGATAAAGAGATGTTTCGGCAGGCAGTGGATGTTTTAAAAGAAAAAGAAGAACCATGGTTTGCTTTCATGATTACCTTGACCAATCATATTCCTTATGAACTGGATGAAGATCTGTGCAGTTTAAAACTTGATTCTTCCGAAGACGGAACCTTAGCCGGTCATTATATGCAGGCAGTCCGGTATACGGATGAAGCCATTGGAATGCTCATCGAGTATTTAAAAGAGGCAGGGCTTTATGAAGATACGATCATTGCTTTTTACGGAGACCACCAGGGACTGAATAAGGAGACCGGTTCGGTACAAAGAAAGATGACACAGCTTCTGGGCAGAGAATATGATTATGATGAAATGATGCGGATTCCTTTTTTGATTCATATTCCCGGTCTGGAAGAAGCAAGAACGATTGATACGGTAGGAGGACAGATCGATATTTTGCCGACTTTGGCGAATCTGATGGACCTGTCTGTGAAACAGGATTATATTTTCGGCAGCGATTTGGTAAACCTGGCTCGGGAAGATGGATTTTATGCTCCGGTCACTTACATGCCGGTAGGTTCGTTTATGAAAAATGATTTTTTTTATGAACTGGGAAGAGACGGCACGTTTGAAAGCGGAAGAAGAGTAGAATTATTTACGGGAAAAGAGCTTTCTTTGACTGGATGGAAAGATGATTCTGAGAGGGCCAAGCTTTTGATTGAAACTTCAAAAAAAGTTCTGGATGCCAATTTGATGAAAGAGGAGATTACACATGAATAAAGGAGCTTCGATGGCCAAAAACTTTTTCTTGACGAATAAGTCCTTATTTGTTAGTGTATAAGAGATATTTTATACATTCCTATGTGGGTGTGGAGAGCCTGGCGGTTCAGGAGATGATTTTCCGGACGGTCAGGCTCTCCACATCCAAAAACAGAAATTCGGAAGAAGCGAAAGTGACAGTAAGGAGGAAGTCAGAATGAACTTAAAAGGACGCAGCTTTTTGACGTTGAAAGATTTTACAGCAGAAGAAATTGAATATTTACTGGATCTTGCGGCTAAATTAAAAGCAGATAAGAAAAAAGGCATTACAGGAAACAGCTTAAAAGGCAAGAATATTGCTCTGATTTTTGAAAAACCTTCTACCAGAACCAGATGTTCTTTTACCATCGGATGTATTGATGAAGGCGGACATCCGGAATATCTTGGAAAAGACGACATTCAGCTTGGACATAAAGAAAGCGTGGAAGATACAGCAAGGGTTCTGGGAAGAATGTTTGATGGAATCGAATTCCGCGGATTTTTACAGGAAAATGTAGAAAAGTTAGCAAAATACAGCGGAGTTCCGGTATGGAACGGTCTTACCGATGATTATCATCCAACACAGATTCTGGCAGATATGCTGACTTTAAGAGAACAGTTTGGACAAATCAAAGGGCTGAACTTTGTATTTGCCGGTGACGGAAGAAATAATATGGCCAACTCTCTTATGATCGGATGTACAAAACTGGGTGTAAACTGTACGATTCTTGCGCCAAAAGCACTGTGGCCCAGAGAAGATCTGGTAGAGTTATGCCGGGAATATGCAAAGGAAAGCGGTGCTAGCCTTACGATTACAGATGATGTGGAAGCTGTAAAAGGTGCAGACTGTATTTATACAGATGTATGGTGCTCCATGGGAGAAGAAGATAAGGCTGCTGAAAGAGTTGCTCTATTAAGACCATATCAGGTGAATAAAGAATTATTAGACAAGACAGGAAAAGAAAAAACAGTCGTTCTTCACTGTCTTCCTGCAGTAAAAGGCAATGAAATTACAGAAGATGTTTTTGAGGCAAATGCAGATGTGATCTTTGATGAAGCGGAGAACAGAATGCATACCATCAAAGCAGTTATGGTTGCCACTTTAGGAGAAACTGAATAGAAATCATGAAAGAAGAATTGTTAAAACTGCTTCGAAGCCGGGACGGATTTGTTTCCGGACAGACAATCTGTGACAGTCTGGGTGTTTCCAGAACGGCAGTCTGGAAATGGATCAATCAGTTGAAGGAAGAAGGCTATGAGATCGAGGCAGTGACCAGAAAAGGATATCGTCTGCAAAAAAGCCCTAATCGAATGACCAAAGAAGAGGTAGATCGGAATCTTTCTACCCGTATCATAGGCCGTCATTTTATATATGAAGAAGAGATTGATTCGACCAATGAAGAGGCAAAAAGGCTTGCGGCAAAAGGAGCGCCTCATGGTACTGTGGTGGCAGCTGATATGCAGACAAAGGGAAAAGGAAGACGGGGAAGAAGCTGGAGTTCCCCAAAAGGAGACAGCATTTACATGTCTTTCCTTTTGCGGCCTGAGATGGAGACGGTTCATGCTTCTATGCTGACTCTTGTCATTGCACTTTCCGCATCAGAAGCAGTGGAAGAAGTAACCGGGTTAAACTGTAAGATTAAGTGGCCCAATGATCTGGTCTGTCATGATAAAAAGATATGCGGGATTCTGACGGAGATGAGTGCTGAGATGGAATGTATTCATTATGTAGTCATTGGAATCGGCATTAATGTAAACACAAAGGAATTTCCGGAAGAGATCTCTGCCATGGCTACTTCTTTGTCTTTGGAAAGTGGACAGGAGATTAACAGGGCAGATCTGGCAGCAGCGGTTTTGAATCATTTTGAAACCAACTATGAGATGTTTATGAGACAGTCCAGCCTGTTGCCTTTGATGGAAAAATATAATAACCGGCTTATTAATATAGGACGACAGGTCAAAATCCTTCGCCAGGGAAAAGAAGAGATTCGCACTTCCCAGGGCATTGATGAAAAGGGAGCTCTGATCGTCACAGATGAAGAAGGCCGGAAGGAAGAAGTCATCTCCGGAGAGGTTTCGGTAAGAGGCCTGTACGGGTATGTATAGACAGATGACGGTGGATGAAGAAGGAAGGACACAATGTTTGAAGAAAAAATAGTATTGTGCGTATCTAACTCTTATGAAAAGAAGTATTATCTAAATGATGATTTTCAATCTTTACCTCAGCAGGTAAAAGATGAACTGAAAATCATGTGCGTCCTTTATACAGAGGAAGTAGGAGGAATCCTTTCTCTGGAATACGAAGAGGATGGAAGTCTTCAGTTTATGGTGCAGGCCAAAGAGGGAGATCTGCTGTTTGATGAAATCGGCAGCGCATTAAAGATAAAACAAATCAGAGAAGAAAAGAAGGAACTGCTGGAAGCGTTGGAGACCTACTACAAGGTGTTTTTTCTGCAATAAAGGAAAGAAGAATGATGAAAAAAGATAAATTGCTTGTATTGGACGTTGGGAATACCAATATTACCCTTGGAGTCTTTAAAGGAAGAAAATTATTAAAAAGTTTTCGATTGACGACCAAAAATTCCAGAACATCAGATGAGTATGGAATTGTGATTTCTCAGTTATTACAGATAAAGGGATATGAAACAGAAGAAATAGAAGCTGTTATTATTGCGTCTGTAAACCCAAATGTGATGTATTCATTAATCAATTCATTCCGAAAATATTTTCGGATTAAACCGATTGTTGTCGGACCTGGTATCCGGACCGGACTTAAGATTGCCACGATCAATCCGAAGGAACTGGGAGCAGACAGAATTGTAGATGCGGTAGCAAGTTATGAAATCTACGGAGGCCCTGTCATCGCCATTGATTATGGTACAGCGACTACCTTTGATTTGATTTCCGGAGACGGAACCTTTATGGCTGGAGCGATTTCACCTGGGATCCGTACAGCAGCCAATGCTCTCTGGCAGGGGACGGCAAAGCTCCCGGAGATTGAGATTAAAAAACCGGGAACCGTTCTGGGAAGAGAGACGATTACCAGTATGCAGGCAGGCCTGATTTACGGCTATATCGGTCAGACAGAATACATTGTCCGCAAGATGAAAGAAGAAAGCGGATTTGACCAGGTGAAAGTCGTGGCAACAGGAGGTCTTGGAAAAATTATTGCAGATGAGACTCCTGTGATCGATTATTATGATCCTATGCTGACGTTAAAAGGACTGCAGATCTTATTTGAGAAACAAAAAGAAAGAGCGTAGCTTTCGGAGGTAATGATATGGCATTCAGGATTGGAAATGTGACAATGGAGAATCCTCTGGTGCTGGGCCCAATGGCAGGTGTAACAGACCTGCCATTTCGTCTGTTATGTAAGGAAATGGGATGTGGGCTTGTATATACGGAGATGATCAGCGCAAAAGCGCTTTATTACAAAAATAAAAATACGCTGCCCCTTCTTGCTACAGACGAAAAAGAGCAGCCCATTGCGGTCCAGCTGTTTGGTTCAGAACCGGAACTTATGGCAGATATGGCCAAAACCCTGGAAGACAAAGGCTATCAGATGATTGACATTAATATGGGATGTCCGGTTCCAAAGATCGTCAATAACCGGGAAGGCTCTGCCCTTATGAAAGAACCGAAACTGGCAGGACAAATCATAGAAACCATGGTAAAGGCAGTGAAACTTCCGGTGACGGTAAAAATCCGGAAAGGATTCGATGAGACCTCAGTCAATGCGGTAGAGATTGCCCATATTGCTCAGGAAAGCGGGGCGGCGGCTGTAGCAGTTCATGGAAGAACCAGGCAGGAGTATTACAGTGGAAAAGCAGACTGGGATATTATCCGGCGGGTGAAGGAAAAATTATCGATTCCGGTCATTGGAAGCGGAGATATTACCGGAGCAGCATCCTATCAGGCTATGAAAGAGCAGACAGGGTGTGACGGATTCATGATTGCCAGAGGAGCAAAAGGAAATCCATGGATTTTCAGAGAGATTCTCACTTATGAGAAAACAGGGGTGATTCCGGAAAGACCGAAAATCGGAGAAGTTCTTTCTATGATCCGCCGTCATGGAGAAATGATGGTAGAATTCAAAGGAGAATATACAGGAATCCGGGAAATGAGAAAACACCTTGCCTGGTATACCCAGGGTTATCCCGGCTCTGCCCGCTTAAGAGGAAAAGTCAATGAGATGGAGTCATTAACGGACCTCTACAGACTTTTAGAAGAGTATGAAGGGGTGTTGCAAAATAAAGATGATCAATCAAGTCCAAAATACAGACCATAATATAATGCAAATTTTTCGGAATTTATGAAAAAGCATCATCTGACATGTTTATCCACTGTCTGCTTTGAAACAACCCCTTCATACTAAGAGTTGGCCGACAAATGAGCTTTCCGTCGATTTTTACGTGCTTTGCACTCCCAAAAACGACGAAACTGGAATTGATTTCCTGTTTTTCGTCGTTTTTTTACGTTAAAGTGAGAAAAAGACAGAATATATTATAGAAAATATACAAAGGAAACCAAAAAATTTTAATGAAAAGAGAAAAATATTCTATATGTTTTGCTCCTTCTATCAGTTAAAATGGACATATCAACAAAGGGCACGAAACCTTGTGCCGAAAGAAGGAGGAAAAAGAGTAATATGAAGAAAAAAGTAGTTTCATTAATGTTAGTTGCTTTACTTGCACTTTCATTAGCAGCTTGCGGAGGCTCAGGAAGCTCTTCCGAAGGCGGAACAGACGCAGCAGCAGAAGGCGGCAGTTCAGCAGAAGTTGCAAACAAAGACAAACCTTTAGTATGGTATAACCGTCAGCCTTCCAACAGCTCTACAGGTGAGTTGGATATGACAGCATTAAACTTCAACAAAGATACATACTATGTTGGATTTGATGCAAATCAGGGTGCAGAACTTCAGGGTACTATGATCAAAGATTACATCGAAGCTAATATCGATACAATCGACCGTAACGGTGATGGAGTAATCGGTTACGTATTAGCAATCGGTGATATCGGACATAACGATTCTATCGCTCGTACAAGAGGTGTTCGTAAAGCCCTTGATACAGCAGTTGAAAAAGATGGCGACATCGACAGTACTCCTGCTGGAACCAACACAGATGGTTCTGCTACAGCAGTAAAAGACGGAACACTGGAAATCGGTGGAAAGACTTATACAGTTCGTGAGCTTGCTTCTCAGGAAATGAAGAACTCCGCAGGTGCTACATGGGATGCAGCTACAGCTGGTAACGCAATCAGCACATGGGAAGCTTCCTTCGGTGATCAGATTGATATCGTAGCTTCCAACAACGATGGTATGGGTATGTCCATGTTCAACAAATGGTCCAAAGACAACAAAGTTCCAACATTTGGTTACGATGCTAACAGTGATGCAGTAGCAGCAATCGCAGAAGGCTACGGCGGAACAATCAGCCAGCATGCAGACGTTCAGGCTTATCTGACACTTCGTGTTCTTCGTAACGCTCTGGATGGTGTAGACATTGACACAGGTATCGGTACAGCTGATGATGCTGGTAATGTTCTTTCCGATGATGTATATGTATACAATGCAGACCAACGTTCTTACTATGCATTAAACGTTGCTGTAACAGCTGATAACTATCAGGATTTCACAGACGCTACTAAGATTTATGATCCTGTATCCAACCAGTTAGATGAAAGTGCTCATCCAACAAAGAAAGTATGGCTTGACATCTACAACGCAGCAGATAACTTCTTAAGCGCTACCTATCAGCCACTTCTTCAGAACTATGATGATGTTCTGAATCTGGATGTTGAATACATCGGTGGTGACGGACAGACAGAGTCCAATATCACAAACAGACTTGGAAACCCAAGCCAGTACGATGCATTCGCAATCAACATGGTTAAGACAGACAACGCTGCTTCTTACACATCTATTCTTAGCCAGTAATTGGAAAAACAGTTTTTCAAAAGACATCGAATGAAGATGCCGGACGAAACAACATAAAGCAAATGATTAGGGAGAAGGTTTTCTCCCTAATCATCTATTCAGGGAACTAGGATAATTTGGATTTAGAAATATGAATATGCGTATACAGGAGTAAAAAGAATGGCAGATAAGAAAGATGACATTATCTTATCGATACGCGGCATGAGTAAGTCCTTTGGCAGAAACCGGGTATTAGACCACATCAATCTGGATGTAAAGCGGGGAACTGTTATGGGACTTATGGGTGAAAACGGCGCCGGTAAGTCAACAATGATGAAGTGCCTTTTCGGTACATATCAAAAGGATGAGGGAACAATTTTTCTGGACGGGAAAGAAGTCAGTTTTTCCGGACCGAAGGATGCCCTGGAAAACGGTATTGCGATGGTTCATCAGGAACTGAACCAATGCCTGGAAAGAAATGTAATCGACAATCTGTTCCTCGGCCGTTATCCTGTCAATTCCATGGGGGTAGTGGATGAAGGCAGAATGAAAAAAGAAGCTGCCGAGCTGTTCCGAAAATTAGGCATGACAGTGAACCTGACACAGCCAATGCGGAACATGTCTGTATCACAGAGACAGATGTGTGAAATTGCCAAAGCGATTTCCTATAATGCAAAAGTAATTGTTTTGGATGAGCCGACTTCTTCTCTGACAGTACAGGAAGTTGACAAACTTTTTGAGATGATGAGAATGTTAAAGGAACAGGGAATTGCCCTGATCTATATTTCTCATAAGATGGACGAGATTTTTGAAATTTGTGACGAAATATCCGTACTTCGTGATGGTAATCTGGTTATGACCAAGAGTTCGCAGGATACAAATATGAACGAACTGATCGCAGCCATGGTTGGACGTTCTTTGGAGAACAGATTCCCACCGGTTGATAATACACCAGGGGATGTAGTTCTTTCTATCCAGCATCTGTCTACGAAGTTTGAACCTTATCTCCAGGACGTTACATTTGATGTACGGGAAGGAGAAATTTTTGGATTGTATGGACTGGTTGGTGCAGGCCGTACCGAATTACTTGAAACAATTTTTGGCGTCCGGACGAGAGCTGCAGGACGTGTTTATTTCAGAGATAAACTGATGAATTTTAACAGCGCCAAAGAGGCCATGGACCATGGATTTGCCATGATTACAGAGGAACGAAAGGCTAACGGACTTTTCTTAAAAGGAGATCTTACGTTTAATACAACGATTGCCAATCTTCCTCAATATAAGTCAGGGATTGCCCTTTCCGATCAGAAAATGGTAAAGTCAACTGCAAAAGAGATTAAGATCATGCATACCAAGTGTATGGGACCGGATGATATGATTTCCAGTCTTTCCGGTGGTAACCAGCAGAAAGTCATTTTTGGAAAATGGCTGGAACGTGATCCACAGATCTTTATGATGGACGAGCCTACTAGAGGAATCGACGTTGGTGCAAAATACGAAATATATGAATTGATCATTCAGATGGCAAAAGAAGGAAAAACAGTTATTGTTGTTTCTTCCGAAATGCCGGAGATTCTTGGAATTACGAACCGTATCGGTGTTATGTCGAACGGCCACCTTTCCGGTATTGTAAATACCAAAGAAACCGATCAGGAAGAGCTTTTAAGACTTAGCGCAAAATACCTATAATGAGGGAGATTGATGGATATGGCTAATGAAAATAGTAAGATCCTTACGGCTGAGCAGGAACTTGAGCTTCGCAAGCCAATCAAGGATCACGTTGGTAAAATTCAGGA
Organism: Lachnospiraceae bacterium; assembly: GCA_022766905.1. GTDB lineage: Bacteria > Bacillota > Clostridia > Lachnospirales > Lachnospiraceae > SIG292. Next base: position 10,410 of record JALEPU010000057.1, on the reverse strand, counting down.
GAAGATTGACAGCTTACGAGTAGATGGTACCGATAAAGTTGTTGCTCTTCAAAATACAATTGATAATATTAAAAGAGACCGTACTCTGAATAAAGAGGAAAAAGACAACAGAGTTGCACAGCTTGGAAAAGAACTGGAAGCTGCAAAGGCTGTAGAAGCCCAGAATAAAGATGAGATTTCAAAATTGATTTCAGAGGCGGAAGCTTACCTGAAAGAGCATTTTGATAAAGATTATTATCAGCCAATCAAAGCTAGCTGTGAACAGCAGAAAATTGCTGCTAAACAAAAATATGATCAAAAAGTTGCAGAGCTGGAAAAACAGCATAAAGAAGCAGTTGCAAAACTTTCCGATCATCAGGAAATTAAAGATGAGAACTATGTTCATAAGAACAGATTGTTTGATGCAAAAATTGAGCTGGAAAAAGACTATCAGGATATCAAAGACAGAAAGCACGATGCTTTCACATGGGAATACCATCTGATTGATATGCTTCGTATGTCCAGGTTTACTTTTGCAGAAAACATGGCTCAGAAATGGGAAAACTATAAATATACATTTAACAGAAGATCTTTCCTTTTACAGAATGGTTTGTATATCGCCATTTTATTAATTTTTATTATGCTGTGTATTATCACTCCAATTGTAAAAGGATCTCCGTTGCTTACTTACAACAACGTACTGAACATTCTTCAGCAAGCATCTCCTAGAATGTATCTTGCACTCGGTGTTGCCGGCCTGATCCTGTTAACAGGTACCGACCTTTCCATTGGACGTATGATTGGTATGGGCATGACAGCAGCAACCATTATTATGCATCAGGGTCCTAATACCGGAGGTGTATTCGGACATATTTTTGACTTTTCCAATATGCCTCTGGGCGGAAGAGTAATCCTTGCATTAGTTGTCTGTGTTGTTATGTGTACGTTCTTTACCACAATTGCAGGTTTCTTTACCGCTAAATTTAAGATGCATCCATTTATTTCGACCATGGCCAACATGCTGATTATTTTCGGTCTTGTTACCTATGCAACAAAAGGTGTATCCTTCGGTGCTATTGACCCTGCAATCCCAGGTATGATTATTCCTAAGATCAATGGTTTCCCAACCATTATTCTCTGGGCAGTAGCAGCCATTGTAATTGTATGGTTCATCTGGAATAAGACAACATTTGGTAAAAATCTGTATGCAGTTGGTGGAAATCCGGAAGCAGCTGCTGTTTCAGGTATTTCCGTATTTGCAGTAACAGTCGGAGCATTCGTTCTTGCAGGTATCCTGTATGGATTTGGTGCATGGCTGGAATGTGCCAGAATGGTAGGTTCCGGATCTGCAGCATATGGACAGGGATGGGAGATGGACGCAATCGCAGCCTGCGTAGTAGGTGGTGTATCCTTTACCGGTGGTATCGGTAAAATTTCCGGTGTTGTAGTTGGTGTTCTGATCTTTACAGCACTTACATACTCTCTTACTATTCTTGGTATTGATACAAACTTACAGTTCGTATTTGAAGGTATCATTATCCTTGTTGCAGTAACTCTTGACTGTCTGAAATATGTACAGAAAAAATAAAAACAGGCATACCCGGTCAGAGTATTACTGTATCCTTGATATAAGAAAGAGTTCAAAAGAGTCAGACGTAAGAGTCTGGCTCTTTTTTTGTATCTATGGTAAAATAATAAGAAAGATGTATGGATTTAGAAGCGGGGGAAAGGAAATATGGATCGGTATACAGTACTTTTGGTGGATGATGAGGAAGAAGTTATCCAGGTGATCATGAAAAAAATTGATTGGGAAGGCCTTGGATTTTCTGTCATCGGTTATGCCAACAATGGCATGAAGGCACTGGAGATGGTAGAAGAATTTCAGCCTGATGTGGTGATGACAGATATTAAAATGCCTTATATGGACGGCATGGAGCTTGCAAGCCGGGTGAAGGCAGAATATCCGGCAACGAAACTTCTGATTTTTACAGGATTTGATGAATTTGAATATGCCAAAGAAGCTGTCCATCTGGAAGTAGAAGAATATATTTTAAAACCGGTCAATTCCATAGAGCTGACCCAGGTATTTACCCAGATGAAGAAAAAGCTGGATCAGGAAATCAGTGAAAAAAGGAATACGCAGATTTTACAAAAATATTATATGGACTCTCTTCCGTTTTTGCAGTCCACTTTTTATTCTGCATTGATTGAGGGAAAAGTGAAAGAAGAAGAAATCCCAAAATATCTGTCCTACTATCAGATTTCTCTTTCCGGTCCCTGTTTCTGTTGTCTGGTCATTCATACTTCTTCCAGTCAGATGTCGGAAAATATGAATCCGATGCTGCTTACAACTTCAGTCAATAAACAGGCAGAAGAACGATTAAGTGAAAAATGGAGGGCAAAAAGCTTTTCCTATTCAGGAAATATGGTGTTAATTGTCCAGTTCAATCATGAAAATAAAGTATCGGAGCTGACTGACGACTGTGACCATTTTTGTAAATATGCAAAGAGAATTATTGGAGCTTTGGTTACGGTTGGAATCGGTCGGGTCTGCAGTGATCTGATTGAATTGAAGAAGTCTTATACGGATGCAAGAGAAGCGGTTTCCTACCGGGTTCTTTATGGATCATCCCGGGCAATCAATATCAGAGAAATCGCTCCTTCCGAGATGGGAAGTGTGGAAGGGTTAAGCGATACAGAGCTGGCCAATTTATTGAAAAGTATTCGTCTTGGGTCTGAGGAAGCGATTAAAGAAGCTGTCAATAAATATCTGGACCATATCTTTTTACCGGCGAAATCAATCCAGCAGTACGGAATCATGGTAATGGAACTTTTAAGTTCTATGTACCGCTTCGCCTCGAATCATGAGATTGGAATACGAGAATTTCAGGAAGATATGAAAAATCTTTACAGCGAACTTTTAGATATGGAGATGGAGGAATTGAGGGCATGGTTTACCAGAATTAGTCTGACCCTCCATGAAAAGCTATTAAATGAACGAAGTAATTCGACCAAATCCTTTGTCTATAAAGCAAAAGAGTATGTGAGTAACCATTATGCAGATGAGAATCTTTCCCTGGATGATATCTGTGGAGCGTTAGGGGTGTCCAATTCCTATTTTTCCACAGTATTTAAAAAAGAGACAGGAAATTCTTTTATCGCCTATCTGACCGATTATCGAATGGATCAGGCTTCCCGTCTTCTTTTGGAAACCAATGAAAAGAGTTATATAATTGCAAAAAAAGTGGGGTATTCAGACCCGAATTATTTTAGTTATGTATTTAAAAGGAGATTTGGAGTGTCCCCTTCCAAATACAGAACGGAGCATGTAGAAAGTGAAAAATAAAATTTTAAATTATTTTAAGAAAACGGAACCCAAAGGAATGCAATCCATTGTCATGGTGACTTTTTCTGTCATTTCCATATCAATTATGATACTTTTGGGAAGTCTGATGTATCTTCGATTTTCCATCTCCTATAAAGAGGAAATTGTGCAAAATACAAAGACGCTTCTGGAACAGACCGGAGAAAGTCTGGAAGATTATCTGATTAGTATGAGACAGGTATCGGATACCATTTATTATAATGTGATAAAGGACAGTGATCTGTCAAACGTAAACAGAGAAGTACAAAATAAGATGAACCTTGTTTATGAATCTGATAAAGGCAACCTTCAAAGTATTGCTATCTATAATGGATCTGGAAGCTTGATGGCGGCAGAACCGGTTGCCTCCCAAAAAAGAGATCCGGATGTGACCAAACAGGAATGGTTTGTACAAGCCATGGATGAGGTGGAAAACATGCATTTTTCCACTCCCCATATTCAGAATCTGTTTGATGATGGAACCCATCGCTATTACTGGGTTATTTCCCTGAGTCGGGCAATAGAGCTTACCCTGGGAGGAAATTCTCAAATGGGAGTTTTGCTGGTCGACATGGATTTTTCCAATATTTCCAGGATGATGAATCAGATCAATGTTTCCAGAGGAGGGCAATATTATTATCTGTGCGATGGAAATGGAGAGATTATTTATCATCCCTGTCAGGCTCAGTTAAATGACGGTATTTTAAAGGAAAACAGTAAAACAGCGACTACATACAAAGATGGAGTCTACGATGAAACTTTTGAAGGGGAACGTCGAAAAGTGATTATAAATACCATCAGTTATACGGGATGGAAATTAGTGGGAGTGATTCCCTATTCTACGTTCTACCATGGAATGGTGAATGTAAGATACTTTTTCTGCATTATCCTGTTATTAATGACCATGATGCTGGGGGTGATCAGCCGGACTGTTTCAGTAAGACTTTCCAAGCCAATTCTTCGGTTAAATGAATCGGTAAAAAAATATGAGGCCGGTGAAAAACCGGAAATTTATATCGGAGGTTCTCAGGAAGTTCGTCATCTTGGAAATTCCATTCAAAAATCCTATGAACAGATTGATACTTTGATGAGAAATATTGTTCTGGAGCAGAATGAAAGAAGGAAAAGTGAGATGGATGCTTTGCAAAGCCAGATCAATCCTCATTTTTTATACAATACGCTGGAATCAATTACCTGGATGATTGAAGGCAAACGGAATGATGAAGCAGTATTTATGATTTCTCAGCTGGCAAAACTGTTCCGAATCAGCCTTTCGAAAGGCAGGACAGTCATTTCTATTAAGGATGAACTTCAGCATGCCCAAAGTTACATGAATATCCAGAAAATTCGATATAAAGATACATTTTTGGTGACCTTTGATGTAGATGAATCCTTGTATTCCTATTGTACCGTCAAATTGATTTTACAGCCTATTCTGGAAAATGCGATTAATTATGGTGTCAGCTACATGGATGACAGCGGAAAAATCACAATAAGTGGGAAACGGCTGGATGGAAATCTGATTCTTTCTGTCAGCGACAATGGAATCGGAATGTCGGAAGAAGAAGTCAGTCTTCTCCTGACAGACAGTAACAGAGCTCCAAAACATGGATCCGGAGTAGGACTTGTCAATGTAAATAATCGAATCCGTTTGTTGTTTGGTGAGGAATACGGTCTGGTCATTGAAAGTGAGCCGGATGAGGGAACTACAGTTTCCATCTGTATTCCTGCAATTCCTTATACGGAAGAGAATCGAAAGATTCTGGAAAAAGGACATTTGCTTCGAAAAGAAGAAATTAATGATATGAAAATACAGGATAAGAACAATGAAGAAAGCTAGAAATAAATTTATTTTAATGGAAGCAATTCTGGCACTGCTGGTAATCATTTTTACAGTAATAATACTTCGGGAAAAAGAGAAAGAAAATCTGGAAAAAGTCTCGGTGATTATTCAGAATGCAGATGACAGCCAGTGGGCCGCTTTTAAATACGGCCTGAAAATGGCTGCGCAGGATCAGCAGGTGGAAATGTCGGTGGTAAATATGGGAACCGGACTTACAGCTGAGGAACAAAAAAATCTCATTTCGCAGGAAATCGAGAATGGTGCAAGGGCGATTATTTTACAGCCTGTTTCCGGTGATGATACAGAAAAAATGTTAAAACGAATCGGAATCAAGTGTCCGATTATGCTGGTAGAAGAAAAAGTAGCGGTGCAAAAAGGGAAAAATACTTTTCCGGTGATAGAGCCGGATCATTTGGCAATGGGAAAAGCATTGGCAAAAGAATTGCTTCATGATTACGATGGAAAACTGGAAGGAAAACGAGTGGGAATTGTGGTGGAGAGCAGAAATTCAGAAGCAACGAGCAGCAGGGAAAATGGATTCCGGGAAGCTTTGAAAGGAACCGGCGTCAATATTGTCTGGTCCATTGCCAACGATGAGCAGGAAGATGTTGTAAAAAATCTGCAAAATCAGTCAAAAGTTGATATTGTGGCAGCTCTCGATGACAATAGTCTGGTATTAGCAGGGGAAAGTGCCTATTATGGAAATCTTCATGGAGCGTTAGTTTATGGAATTGCATCTTCCACAGAAGCAGTATATTATTTGGATGCAGGAAGTGCTCAGTGTCTGGTTGTGCCTAATGAATTTAATGTGGGATATAAAAGTATGACAGAGACAGCAAAAAAACTAAAACATTATTTTTACAAGATGAACAGTGAAACGGTTTCCTATACAGTATTACGGCAGGAAAATCTGTTTTCCGAAGAAAACCAGAAGATTCTATTTACAATGAGCCAATAAGGAAAAGACAGAGGGATAAAAATGAAGGGTAAAAAAATATGTATCATGGCGATATCACTGTGTATGGTGCTACCTTATCTTTGTGGCTGCCAATCAGGACAGGATAAAAAAACAACCCGAATGCACATAGGGGTAGCTTGCTACAATCAAAGTGATACCTTTATTAGTGAAATGGTTGGATGTTTTAAAGAAGAATTATATGCGGGTTCCGGGGACGAAACAGAAGTTACTGTGACCTGTATGGATGCAGCAGGCTCCCAGAGAACTCAGAATGATCAGGTAAAGGAGCTGATTTCAGCCGGATGCAGTGTCCTTTGTGTCAATCTGGTAGATCGAACCGATCCATCAGAAATTATCGATCTTGCAAGAGACAATGATGTGCCATTAATCTTTTTTAATCGGGAACCGGTGGCAGAGGACATGAAGCAGTGGGACAAGATTTATTATATTGGTGCAGATGCAAAACAGTCCGGTATCATGCAGGGAGAAGTGGCGGCAGAGGCAATAAAAGCAGACAAAAACCTCGATCGGAATAAAGATGGGAAGATTCAATATGTAGTTCTGGAAGGAGAACCGGGTCATCAGGATGCCATTATCCGTACCGAAAATGCAGTGAATACATTGCAAAAAAATGGAATAGAACTGGAAAAATTAGGAGGAGGCATTGCAAACTGGAATCGGGCACAGAGTCAGAACCGGATGATTCAAATGATTGGCCAGTATCAGAATCAGATTGAACTTGTGCTTGCCAATAATGATGACATGGCGTTAGGTGCAATCGATGCCTATAAAAAACTGAATTATACAGAGTCTGCTTATCCGGTTTTTTTTGGAATTGACGGAACTTCGGTTGGACTGGAAGCAATAAAAGATGGTTCGCTTTCCGGAACCGTCTATAATGACAAAGAAGGACAAGCACTGGCCATGGTCAAACTTGCGAAAGCCCTTGTGATGAAAACCAGACTGGAAGGCCTGACTTTTGAAAAAGAAAATTGCATATATCTGCCTTATTCTGAAGTGACGATAGAAAATGTGGATGAATATCTTCCATAAAAGAGGAATTGTGGATTTTGCCTGAAAGACTGCCAAAAGTGAGGGAAGATGTGTGTTGACAAGGGCAAAGTGCTACGTTATAATAATGAAATGCTATGAGGGTCGGAGTCTGCCTAATTGGAGGAAACCGACTCTTTCATGATACCAGTAAATTGGGGCATAGTCCCTGGGAAGGAAGTTGTTATAAGATGGCTGAAGTGAAGAAAAATATTTTAACTTATGCAGGATTAAAAGCATTAGAAGATGAGTTGCAGGAATTAAAGGTTGTCAGAAGAAAAGAAGTAGCACAGAAGATCAAAGAAGCCAGAGAACAGGGCGACTTATCAGAGAATGCAGAATATGATGCAGCAAAAGATGAGCAGAGAGATATAGAGAACAGAATCGAAGAGTTAGAGAAGATCTTAAGAAATGCCGAAGTATTTGATGACAGTGATGTAGAACTGGATAAAGTCAGCATTGGCTGCGATATCCGTCTTTATGACATGGAATATGAAGAAGAGATGACATACAAATTAGTAGGTTCTACCGAAGCAAATATTTTAGAGAATAAGATTTCCAATGAATCTCCAATCGGAAAAGCCATTGTAGGGAAAAAAGTAGGAGATGTTGTAGACGTAGAAGGAATCGAAGGCACTTGTCAGTTTAAGATTCTGGATATCCAGAGAAACTAAGAGCGGCAGGAATCAGGTCACAGAAAAGTAAAGGAACAGGAGAGTGTAGTTGTGGCAGAAGAAAAGATGAGACAGGAACAAGATGTAAACCAGCTGATTAAGGTCAGAAGAGAAAAACTGGCCAATCTGCAGGCAGAAGGCAATGATCCATTTGTCATTACCAAATATGACGTTAGCCATCACAGCCAGGATATTAAAGATAATTTTGAAGCATTGGAAGGCCAGGATGTAACAGTAGCCGGCCGTATGATGCAAAAACGTGTCATGGGAAAAGCATCCTTTTGTAATATCCAGGACTTAAAAGGTAATATTCAGTCTTATGTAGCAAGAGATGAGATTGGTGTAGAAGAATATAAAGCATTTAAAAAGATGGATATCGGCGATATCATCGGTATCGAAGGCCGGGTCTTCAAAACAAAGACAGGAGAAATCTCCATTCATGCAACCAAGATCGTACTCTTATCCAAGAGTCTTCAGATTCTGCCGGAGAAATTCCATGGTCTTACCAACACAGATATGCGTTACCGTCAGCGCTACGTTGACCTGATCATGAATCAGGAAGTAAAGGATACCTTTATCAAACGTTCTAAGATTATCAGTGCGATCCGCAAATATCTGGATGGCCAGGGCTTTATGGAAGTTGAGACTCCAATGCTTGTATCCAATGCAGGCGGAGCAGCAGCAAGACCGTTTGAGACCCATTTTAATGCGTTAGATGAAGACTTAAAGCTGCGTATTTCCCTGGAGCTATACCTGAAGAGACTGATTGTAGGAGGTCTGGAAAGAGTATACGAAATCGGAAGAGTTTTCCGTAACGAAGGCCTGGATACCAGACACAATCCGGAATTTACTTTAATGGAGCTTTATCAGGCTTATACAGATTATCATGGCATGATGGATCTGACAGAGAATTTATATCGTTATGTAGCTCAGGAAGTTCTTGGCACCACCAAGATCGTATATAACGGAATCGAGATGGATCTGGGCAAACCATTTGAAAGAATTACCATGGTAGACGCAGTGAAGAAATATTCGGGAGTTGACTTTAACGAGATCAACACTTTGGAAGAAGCAAGAGCAGTGGCAAAAGAACACCATGTAGAATTCGAGGAAAGACATTCTAAAGGTGAAATCCTGAACCTTTTCTTCGAAGAGTTCGTAGAAGACCATTTACTTCAGCCTACTTTTGTCATGGATCACCCAATCGAGATTTCTCCATTAACCAAGAAGAAACCGGAGAATCCGGACTATGTAGAGCGTTTTGAGTTCTTCATGAACGGCTGGGAGATGGCAAATGCTTACTCCGAGTTAAATGACCCAATCGACCAGAGAGAAAGATTCAAAGCCCAGGAAGAACAGCTTGCTCAGGGTAACGAAGAAGCCAACACCACAGATGAAGACTTCTTAAATGCACTGGAGATCGGTATGCCTCCAACCGGCGGTATCGGATTCGGTATCGACCGTATGTGCATGCTGCTCACTGACAGTGCAGCCATCAGGGATGTATTGCTCTTCCCGACGATGAAGAGTCTGGATAAATAAAATAGAGTAAACATAGGCTTTCTGGCACTTTTCAGAGTGTGAGGTGACCCCAAAAAGTTAGACTTTTTAAGCGTAGCAGTTTAATGGCTGCTACGCTATTTTTTATGCAGCCATGGCGGATAGTCTGTATTCGACAGGACTCATCCAGCCAAGTTTCTCTTTAATTCGTTTTTCATTGTAATATACAATATATTTTTCAATAGTTTCTTTCAATTCTTCAAAACTATAGTAGGTATTTCCATAATACATTTCTTGTTTTAAAACTCCAAAGAAATTTTCCATGACAGAATTATCATAGCAATTACCTTTCCGAGACATACTCTGAAAGATTTTATTTTCTTTTAATTCATAGGCGTATGCTGGCATTTGATATGCCCATCCCCTGTCAGAATGAAAGGTTCTTCTGTAAGGACAATCCGAAGTTATTTCGATTGCCTTCTTTTGAGCAGATAATACACTTATTGCAGATGGAGTTTTACTAATTCCGTAACTTATTATTTCACCATTATACATATCCAGAAATGGATCCAAGTATAGCTTCTTAATAACCATCCGTCCTTTCTCATCAATCTCATAATACTTAAATTCAGTAGTATCAGTAGTGATCTTTTGATGCGGAACGGTAGTGTAAAATCGTCTGTTGATTCTGTTTGGCGCAATTCTTCCAATCTTACCCTTATAAGAATTATAACGTCGACTCTTGCGTGTGTATGATGTTACTTGTAAACCAAGTTTCTGCATAATCCTTTGTACTTTCTTTTTATTCACATTGATTCCTTCTTTTCGAAGAATAGCCTGCATTCGGCGGTATCCGAAATCCTTGTGTTCATCATGTATAGCAAGAATCTTTTCCTCTAATTCTTTGTTGGGATCAACTCTGTCAAAGCGTTTTTGCCAATACATGTATGTTGCTTTAGGAAAGCCAACTACTGCGAGAATGTCTTTTAGTTTGAATTCTCCTCGGAGGCTGTGGATGATTCTCGCTGTTTTCTCAGAAGAG
>JALEPU010000029.1 GCA_022766905.1 Lachnospiraceae bacterium | reverse complement strand
AAGAGTCGTTCCTTCTTTTAACCAGTGAAGTTCGTTTAATAATACGTTCTGAACAGCTCCGCTGATACCATTGGACCAGCATACCAATAATGCAAATGCGGAAACCAGCCACATTTTTACATGCCATCCTGAGTTAGGAAGGCGGTCAAGTCTTGCACCGATATTGGCACCTTTTGTGTTTGTATTAGATGTCATTGTTTTTTCCTCTTTTCCTCTTTTTTCATCCTAAGCTTGTCTTATTGAAATCTTATTGAAATACTTCTTCCATTTCCTGTTCCATGATGTTCCATGCTTCCTGGAAATCTTCTGCCTTATTCCACAAAGCCGGAGGCCCAAGTACGACCATATCTGCTCCTGCTTCATAGAGAGGGCGGTAAACATCCTTATTCATGGAACCGTCTGCTTCAATTAAAAAGTCAAGACCCTTTTCTTCTCTGATTTTTTTCAGTTTACGAATCTTATCGAAGGTCTGTGTAATCACCTTCTGGCCCGAAATTCCTGCATCCACAATCATAATCGTCACCTTGTCAAGGAGCGGCAGATAATATTCTATTGTTTCCAGAGGAACGGACGGATTTAAAGCAATTCCTGCTTTACACCCAAGGGCTTTAATTTTATTTATGGTAACAAAAGCATCTCTCTCTATACAATCTGTATGGGGAGTAATATATGCCGCTCCGGCTTTAGCAAATGTTTCAAGGTACTGCTGCGGATGCTCAATCATCAGATGGGCATCCATCGGCTTTGTCACCTTGTCTTTCAGATAATCAAGGAAATCCGGTCCGATTCCAAAGCTTGGAACGTACACACCATCTTTGATATCCATATGGAGAAAATCTGATTTCTCGTCGATCAGTTTTATCTGCTCTTCCATGTGAAACAAATCACAGCATCCCACAGAAGGAGCAATCATCAATTTTCTATTCATATTTCTATTCCTTTTATCGATCCGATTAGTCTTCGTAATCATAAGTCATAATAACTTTGATTGCTTCTTTTTTCGCCATAGCTTCAAATCCTTCTTCCCAGTGGGATAATCCGATTCTATGGGTAATCATAGGCTGTACTTTGATCTGTCCATCCGCTAACAGACGGATTGCATTTCTCCATGTGGTGGAATCATATGCCATATGTCCGATGATGCTCTTATTCCAGGATGTAATATCGTTGATAGAAAATTCCAATGGTTTGAATCCCATACCTACACGAACCACTTCTCCATTTGGTCTTAACATTTCAATTGCCTGTTTTAATGCAATGTTTGCACCGGAACACTCTACTACCAATCCCAGGTTATCTCTACCACAGATTTCTGTACATCTTGCAACAACGTCTTCTTTGGAACCGTTGACACAATGAGTAGCTCCTAATTCTTTTGCAACACCGAAACGAACTTTTACGTCATCATCAAGACCAACCATAACGATGTTTACAGCACCCATAATTCTTGCAATCTGAACGGAGAATAATCCTAATGGGCCGGTACCAAATACAACAACATCCTGACCAGGTAAAAATTTGGACTGCTGAGCAATTGCTTTGTACGCATTACAGATTGGGTCAAGCACTGCTGCTTCCTCATATTTCACGCCTTCCGGAATCTCCCAGATTGCATGTTTGTGAATTCTTAAAATTTCACCAGGAATCTTACAATATTTTGTAAATCCGCCGCCCCAGCGATTGTTATCAAGTCCAAGGTTTACTTTTTCTTCACAGCAAAGGAAATCTCCCTGTTCACAAGCCGGACATACTCCACATACATGACCGCTGTTATCGGATACGATTCTCTGTCCTACTTTCCAGTCTTTTACTTCAGAACCGACCTTTACGATCTCTCCCGCAAACTCATGACCACGAATGGAGTTGAATTCATCAGAACCATTTTCTACACGAAAATGTTTCATATCAGCACCGCAAATTGCTGCTGCCTTCACTTCGATGATAATGTCCTCTGGCCCGCACTCAGGTTCCGGAACATCGATCATTCTGTAACCGCCAAATTCTTTTCCATACCTTGCTAATGCTTTCATCTTTTTTCCTCCTTTTTTGTAAAAACACATGTAATTTTGTTGTTAATGATTTGTTGTTGTGTCTCTTTCTTTGTTGTGACTTTATACTACCACACTTTTTTCTTTGATTCAATCATTATTTTCTTTGTTTTAATAACTTTGTTTAGGTTTCACAGATTTAACTTTTTATTTTGTGCAGTTTTTACAAGGATTTTTCTTTTGTTTTCCGGTTTTCCACTTGTTTTCTTTTAAAAAATCTTTGTTTCACAGATTTTTGCGCAGTTCTACCCCTTCTTTCCTGTGAATCTTCTGCTTTCATCCAGATATTTTGTTTGTTTTCTGCTGTTTTCTGCAAAACAAAAGCGACAATTTTCTGTGAAACAAGAAAGAATCCTGCTTTGCAGGATTCTCCCGCCTGCGGCGGGTTGCCTTCGGCAACATGTTTCCACTCCGCCGCAGTGCGTTCCTGCCCGGAGGGCTTTTTAATTTCATAGGAAATACGGAGTAATTTCCTATGAAATTAAAAAATTGCCCGCCTGATTCCCTCAGACAAGCAATCCACTTGTTCCTATCACTCTATCATTTTATTCCAGTTCACAAGATGCTGACATTCTTTTCCTTTCGAGCCTTCTTCTTCGTCCTTCTTCATATCATGGTAATATTCTCCTGCCCATTTGCATACCTTATGTAAAACAGGCACTACCGACCATCCTTTCTCCGTCAAAGAATACTCAACGCGAATCGGCATCTCCTCATACTGCTTCCTCTCAATAATCCCGTTATCCAGCAATTCTTTCAAATCTGTTGACAAAACCGTATCCGTAATATCTCCGATCTCATCCCGGATCATTCCGTAACGCAAGGTCTTCTTCTCCGCCAGAACGCATACAATACATGACTTCCACTTTCCTTCGAAAATTTCCTGCCAGTATTTAATCGGGCAACGCATATCCTTATCCAGTTTAGATTGATACATACTAACTCCTTCTAAATCATATTTGCCC
>JALEPU010000013.1 GCA_022766905.1 Lachnospiraceae bacterium | reverse complement strand
ACATCACGATAAAATCTGACCATTACCGCCATGTCATCAACCATAATTCCAAATCCGTCTAGTCTCATTTCGCATCCACTCCTTATTTCTGCAGACTATGCATCATAGCAAAAAATTCATTTGCGTTGCCTGTACTGAAATACGCATACCAGTGTTCCAATGTATCTTCACCAAATACATTCAGGTATTCCAAAATCAATTTTGTCATTTCAAGTGCACCTGTAGCTGCAGCAGTTATCAAATTTCCATCTCTGACAGCCGGCTTATCAATATAATTGTCTGTTTCCTTATACTCCGGGCAAAACATATTTAAAAATCCTGCTCCGTTGCTCGTGTGCTTCTTATCATCCAAAAGCCCCATATTTGCCAGGGCTACGGTAGCCCCACATATTGCAGCAACCAGTCCTCCGGCTTCTATGAACCGCTTAGCAATCTCAAGAATCCGGAAATTTTCAGATTCACTCCAACCGTCTGATCCGGGAAGAATCAGCACATTATCTTTATTTGCCTGGACATCCTTTCAATTTCCCAATCAGCCATTGTATTCATTACATAAACATATACCGTTGTCATTTTTATCCTTCTTTCCTGTATTTTTCTTCAAGTTCAGACGCGATACAAAACAGCTTCTCCCTTATAGACACCGGTTCAAGAACAGTAACCTTGTCCCTACATGAAAGTATCCAGGACAACAGACTCTCATCATCAGCATACTCATGTTCAAACAGAAGCCTTCCATTCGGCAACTCTGCAAATGACTCGACACCATATTCTTCAATCAGATGCCATTTCATGGACGGATGAAAAACTGCTTTTACTTTTGCCTGTGGCGGAAATATCTTCTCATTTGATAAGTCTGGCATTGGAACTGTACTTCTTTTTTCAAAATTTCCTGCATGCACCAGTTCTTCCATTCGATTCAGTTTGAACATTCGATAGTCGTTCCTTAGCAGACAATATCCATAGATGTACCAGCTTGACCATTTGAAGATCAGAAAGTATGGTTCCATTTCCCTCTCCGTATTACCACCCGGAGCATAATACTTAAACTTTAGTGTCTGCCCAAGCTCAATTGCATCCTGAATCAGTTCAATCTTTGGTGAGAGCGAATCCTTATCCCATGATGACAGATCGATAAGAATCGACTCATTTCCACTGATAAAATCAGATGATCCAGCCTTGAGTTTTTCCATAAGCTGTCCATAATAATGGCTGCCGCTTACGCTATCAAGACTTCGAAGACCTGCCGTAATCATCTGCATATCCTTAGATGTTAGAATCGTCCGATCCATCTTATATCCATCCATGATGCGAATACCACCACCTGCACCCTGTGATGTCATAATCGGAATACCGGCTTTGCATAAGTCTTCAATATCTCTGTTTATTGTTCTTCTTGAAACCTCAAACTTTTTCGCCAATTCCGGAGCAGTTATTTTCTCTTCCTGTAAAAGGATAGAGAGAATACCGATCAGCCTGTCTATTTTCATATCACTTTCACTTCCTGATTCATTATACCATCTGTAACACGACACCTGTATGTCATGTTCAATTTCTATTATACACAAAATAAAAAGAAGTTACATCTTTATTCATCACTTCCTACGAGAAAGAGGGCGTCGTAAAATCATGAAATCAGACGATTGATCGATGTCCTCGCTCTATTTGTACAAAAATCCAGAAAGAATCTCTTGATTTGTTGATTCTTTCCGGATTTTTTGCGTACTTGCCATAAATTCTTTTAATGATTCTGCCAAAACCTTGTTTGCGCATCCCCGGCAAAACCGTTTTTTATATCTATTCCTTACCTATTTCTCCCAAAAGTCTTCAACCTGGCTAAGTATCTCTTCTGCCGGTAGAATCGTTGCCTCTTCAATAGGCATTCCGATCTTTTTTAAAAAATGCTTAATCATATAATACCCAGTAGCCACTTCTGGCAATCACATCCAGTCCTAAAGTCGGCTCGTTCAAAAACAGAATTTTCGGCTCACCAATCAAAGCCATAGCAATACTCAGCCGTCTCTGCCAGCCGCCTGAGAGCTTTCCTGCTTTTTTGTGAAGAATCTGCGTCAGTTCAAACTGTTCAGACAGCTCGGATACCTTTGTCCTTTTCTTTTGGAAAACCGTACACACCGCACATAAGCTCCAAATTTTCCTTTACGGTCAGATTCGGGGCAACTGCCGTTTCCTGCGGCGATACACCGATGATTTTTTTGACCTGTGTTTTTGTTAAAAAAAGTGGCTTCCTTACACCGGATACAAAACGTTTCAGGAAAAGGGTTCAAGGAGGAGACTGAAACCGGTTCGGGAGGGCGAAACAGGACAAGATATCCAGGAAACGGGGATGATCTCGGACATGGAATTGTCAGCGAAAGAAATGGGGATCTGGTAAGGGAGAAAAATGTGAGTGAGGTCACTCCGGCGGCAACAAAAAAGTCCCCCGGATTTCTCCGAAGGACTATTATTGGTGTATGAGTAATTAATCTTAAAATCTAATGTTAATAAATGCTGTATTTGGAAAATCTTACTTTCCAGCCATCTGTTTTGCAACTTCTTCTGCAAAGTTTTCTTCTTTCTTCTCAAGACCTTCACCTGTCTCGAAACGAACGAAGCCTTTGATCGCGATCTTAGCGCTGTTTTCTTTTGCTACCTGTTCTACGTATTTAGCAACAACCTGTTTGCCGTCTTCTGCTTTTACGTATACCTGGTCTAATAAACAGATTTCTTTTAATTCTTTGTTGATACGTCCCATAACGATACCGTTGATAATCTTGTCGTTTGCATCCGGTTTTTCGTTACGAGCTGCTGCAGCAAGGATTTCTTTTTCTTTTTCAATGTAATCCTGATCAACTTCTGCTCTGCTTGTGTAAAGTGGTTTTAATGCAGCAGCCTGCATAGCGATGTTTTTACCCATCTCTTTGATTGCATCATTGACTACATCAGTCTCAACGTCAACTAATACGCCAATCTTTCCGCCTGCATGGATGTAGGAAGCAACAAAACCGTTCTTCTCTTCTACCTGTGCAAATCTTCTGATGTTCATATTCTCGCCGATTACTGCGATCTGAGATGCTAATTCTTCTTTTACAGTCTTAGAAGTATCTAATGCCCATGGCTCTGCTAAAAATGCATCGATATCTGCTGCAGTTGTAGTAAGAGCCTGATTGGTAACCTGAGCTACATAACCCAGGAACTTATCGTTCTTTGCTACGAAGTCTGTCTCAGCATTTACTTCTACTGCTACTGCTTTTGTTCCATCTTCAGAAACTGCTGTTGCAACAACACCTTCTGCTGCAATTCTGCCGGCTTTTTTCTGAGCTGTTGCAAGACCTTTTTCTCTTAAGAATTCTACAGCCTTGTCCATATCTCCTTCTGTTGCTGTCAGGGCTTTTTTACAGTCCATCATACCAGCGCCAGTCATCTCTCTTAATTCTTTTACCATCTTTGCTGTAATAGCCATTGTATATTTCCTCCATTCAGAATCAGATTCTACGATAATCTTGTTCTAATATTATTCAGCATCCTCAGCTTCTTCAGAAACTTCTGCATCCATACCCTGATTTGCTTCGATTACTGCATCTGCCATCTTGGAAACGATTAACTTCACTGCGCGGATTGCATCGTCATTTGCAGGGATGATATAATCTAATTCTTCTGGGTCACAGTTAGTATCTGCTGTACCTACTAATGGAATACCTAATGTATGAGCTTCCTGTACACAGATTCTTTCTTTGCGTGGGTCAATGATGAAGATCATATCAGGAATCTCTTTCATCTCTTTGATTCCGCCTAAGTTCTTCTCTAATTTCTCCATCTCTTTCTTAAG
>JALEPU010000003.1 GCA_022766905.1 Lachnospiraceae bacterium | reverse complement strand
TAATGAATAAAATCCGTTGTCGAAAAATGTCCCCAAAGTTTCAGCTCTCCAGTAGGCTCAAATGGTGTATACTGATAATAAATATGATAAATTCCATGAAGCTGGCACAAACCGTTCGGGTCATACAACCAGCCTGTCTCCGGCATCAGATGAAACTGAAGCCTACTTGGATCTTATTTTACTTTTTCCCTGTAAGCTTCGCTATCTTTATAACAGGTCTCATAATCTTTTTTCAAAACTTTTTCATATTTTTTAAGCATGTTGTTCCCTTTCATTCTTCTCCTGTCGCGCAAGCGTTTCTTCTAAATGATGATGCTAGGGCCAAAACCTTCTGACCCTGGCATCATTTCAATGTCATAATACAGGTAGTTAAGTCTGCTTCTTTCGCAGGATTTATTGCCAGCTCTTTGCCGCCGGCTTCTGCTACAAGAAACATAGTTTGAATCTGGTATCCTTTTTCAAGGATGAGTTTTCTATCAAAATCCAGCAGCTTATCGCCTTTTTTTACAAGATCCCCGACTTCCACATAAGTGTGAAATCCTTCCCCTTCCAGTTTTACTGTATCAATTCCGGCATGAATCAGAAGTTCTGTTCCTCCATCCAGAGTCAGGCCAATGGCATGTTTTGTCGGAAAAACAAGGCTGATTTTTCCGTCTGCAGGTGCATAAATTACATCTTCTTCCGGATTAATCGCTACGCCATCACCCATTGCTTTCGATGCAAATACCGGATCTGCTGATTGCTCAATTGGAAGAATTTCACCTTTCATTGGAGCATAGATTTTCATTTCTTTTTCTACTGTTTCCTTCGCTTCCGATTTTTCTGTTTTTTTCTGCTCTGACTCTATTTTTTCTGTCTTATTTTCTTCTTTTTTCTCCTCTGATTCAATCCCGAACTTTTTCCAAAAGAAAATAGTGAGGCCCGCAGATACTGCCACGGACAAAACAAGTCCGATTGCGAAATTTAAGTAATCTTCCGGTTTCATAGAAATAAAGCCTGGAAGTCCTGCTGCGCCAAGGGCCTGTGCCAGAACCTTTGTTGCAGCACAATAGGCACTTCCCACACCGGAGCCAATGATTGCAGCATAAAATGGATATTTTAATTTTAAGGTAACACCAAACATGGCAGGTTCTGTAATACCCAGCAAAGCAGATACACCGGATGCGGAACAAATGGATTTCATCTTTTCATTTTTTGTAAGGAATAAAACTGCTAATACTGCCGCACCCTGTGCCACATTATTCATGCTGGCTGTTGTAAAAATAAAACTTCCTCCCGTCTGCGCCACATTACTGATCAGCTGAGTTTCAATTGCAATAAAACTGTGATGCATTCCGGTCAGACAAATCGGAGCATACGCAACTCCAAAAATACCACCGCCGATAAAACCAAGTGTATTGTAAGTCCATGTAATTCCTGCTGCCAGCAAATTACCTGCTTCTCTTAAAACAGGACCTACACAAATAAAGGTCAGGAAGGATGTCACCAGAATAGAAAGTAATGGTGTAGTCAGATTATCCAGCCAGGTAGGCGTTACCTTATGTAATTTCTTTTCAATGGTTGCCAGAATAAACGCAACTGCCAGTACAGGAAGTACAGTTCCCTGATATCCGATTGCCGGGATGTCGAATCCAAAAATCGACCAGACCGGAGCCTCTGCAATTCCGATGCTGTAAGCATTTAATAAATCAGGATGAACCATAATCATCCCCATGGCTGCTCCCAGATACGGATTTCCGCCAAACTTTTTCGTCGCGCTGAAACCAATTAGCACAGGCAGAAATGTAAATGGAGCGTTGGCAAATGTATTAATTGCAGATGCAAGCCCTGCCCACTGAGGATATAATTCAATGAAAGACTGTCCCTGAAACAGCCCGGATGTTAAAATATTATTGATTCCCATTAAAAGACCGCCTGCAACAATGGCCGGGATAATCGGAACAAAAATATCACTTAACATTTTCACCAGGCGTTGTAAGATATTCCCCTTCTTCTCTGTCCTGCTTTCATCCGGTAAGGTTCTGTTTTCATTTCCCAACTGTTTTTGAACTTCATCACAGACCAGGTTCACAAGACCGGATCCGAAAATAATCTGAAATTGGGTCTGAGTCATAAATACTCCTTTTACCCCTTCAATATCGCTGACTGCATCTTCATTTCTTAAATTCTCATCTTTTAACTGTAACCGTAATCTGGTTGCGCAATGTACAACCGATAAAATGTTTTCTTTGCCACCGACCTGTTCTATTACCTGACTGGCAATCTTTGCATAATCCATAACCATTCTCCTTTTTGTTTTCGTTTTTCTTCGTCCTCTAAATTTATGATACCGGTTCCATATCTTGATTATAGGGCATATCCTTTCTTTTGTCAACACTTTTCTGGTATCGGTTCCACATTTTTTAACTGAATCAAGTAAGTCCTCTTGACCTTGTTCCAATATAACGTATTTTCTTAAAAACAGAGAACAAAAAAAGAATCAGAGTAATCCCATTCCCTCTGATTCTTTCTTTGTTCTGTTGTCAGATTAACATTTTTTTACGCTTTTTCCTTCTATAAATTCGTAATCTACAATCTGTTTTTTTGAAACCGGTTCCTCACGAATCATTTTCAAAATCGTCTCCGCGCCAAGATAACCCATGCCATAAGAATCGAACTTTATGGTTGCCAGTTCCGGTGTCAGCAGACTGCTTTCATCATATCCCCCAAAACCGGCTACCGATACGTCCTCCGGAATTCTAAGCCCTCTCTTTTGAAGGATTTTATAACATCCGAATGCCAGCCGGTCCGTCGCACAGATAATTGCATCCACATCGGCTTTTTCCAGAATTTCTCTTGTGTTTTTCTGTCCTCCAATGAAACTGTAATCACTTTTTGCAATGACCGGATCTGTAATCCCATATTTTTTCAGTCCGTCCAAAACCCCCTGCTTTCTCCGGATTCCCACAGCTTCATCTGTTTCATACACCCCGATATATCCCACTTTTTTGTGGCCGTTTTTTCCAATGTACTCTCCCATAAATTTTCCGGCCTGATAATCATCATCTATAATAGAAATTCCTTCCGGATAATCCTGAGCCAGTACAACGACCGGTATGGAAGCTTCCTCGAAAATCTTTTTATGTTCCTTTGTAATGGAAATAGAGCTAAGTAAAATTCCATCTACATTCAAATGAATCAATCTTTGAATATTCTGGATTTCCAGATCAATGTCATGATCCGAATTTTTAATCAGGGTCGTATAATCTCTTTCCCGAAGATATCGGTCAATGCTGGTAATCACCCGGCTGGTGACCTTTGAATTCAATGTGGGAACAACCACGCCAATTACATTGCTTTTTTTTGCTTTCAGTCTGGCAAAGGCATTTGGCTCATAATTGTATTCTTCAATTACTTTCTGTATCTTGTCTTTTGTAGTCTGCTTCACATAACCACCGTTAAAATAGCGGGATACGGTACTTTTTGTAACCCCTGCCATTTCCGCAATGTCAGCCATTGTCATCTTTTTATTTGCCATTATTTTGCTCCATCATTCCCATAAATACTTTCTCAGCGGTAATTGGAAGCGTCCTTACCCGGACACCGCATCCATTGTATACCGCATCTGCGATAGCCGGTCCTGGTGTGTTAATTACGACCTCACCGATGGATTTTGCACCAAAAGGCCCGGTCGGTTCATAACTGCTTTCAAAATCAACCCGAATCTGCCCCATATCCAGGCGGGTCGGAATCTTATACTGCATAAAATTCCGATTTTTCAAACGTCCTTTTTCAGTATAATTGATATCCTCATATAAGGCCATTCCAATTCCCTGAACCAGACCGCCTTCTGTCTGTACTCTTGCCAGATTTGTATTTACGACTGTTCCACAGTCTACACAGGCAACATAATCAATCGGTGTTACCTTTCCGGTTTCCAGATCAATCTCTACCTCTGCAGCACCTGCCATAAATGGAGGCGGTGATACCGGAGAATGATGGGAAGCCTGTGCTGCTAATACGTCATCGGCTCCTGCCTGTAAGCTGGTCACCAGATCTGCCAGAGTCAGTCCTTTCTCTTCCTCTTTTGCCCAGAAGACTCTTTGTCCGTCAAATTCCATTTCCTCTCTTGGGCAGCCAAGTACCGAACTTCCTGCATCCAGAATTCTTTCCTTCATCTTTTCACAGGCTTTTACGACAGCTGTACCTGTCACATAAGTAGTACTGGAAGCATAGGATCCGCTGTCATATGGAGACTGGTCTGTATCAACGCCTCTTACCACAATCTGGTCCATATCACAGCCAAGACAATCTGCTGCCATCTGAGAGAGAATCGTATCACATCCTGTTCCCATATCAGAACAGCCCAGAAGCAGGGTATAGAATCCATCATCATTTAAACGAAGCTGGGCGGATCCCACATCAATGTTGGAAATACAGGAACCCTGCATGGACATAGCCATTCCAACGGCTCTTACTTTATTCGGCCCAACCACACGATATGGATATTTTTCCTCCCATCCAATCATTTCCTTGATTCTCTCTACACATCGGTCCAGTGCACATGCATTGGTAGATTCTCCATAATAATTGGTCAGTTTATCTCCTTCATGGACCATGTTCATTTCCCGGATCCGGACTGGATCCATGTTCATCTTGTGGGCAAGTTCATTTACGGCTGACTCCAGTGCAAAAATACCCTGGGTCGCTCCATAGCCTCTGTATGCCCCGGCAGACATGACATTGGTATAAACCACATCATAACTGAATTTAAAGGCGGAAAGACCGGTATACATGGAAATAGATTTGGTTCCGCTAAGGCCCACCGTAGTCGGCCCATGTTCTCCATACGCACCTGTGTTCGAAAGGGTGTGAATGGCAATAGCCTTAATTTTTCCATTTTTATCTGCTCCAAGCCGTACATGCATTTCCATCTCATGTCTCGGAGAACCACAAATAAAACATTCCTCTCTTGTATAGACAAGTTTAGCCGGCTTTTTTGTCATAAAGGTCACAAATGCCGGATATATTTCACAAACTGCTGTCTGTTTTGCTCCAAACCCTCCTCCGATTCTTGGCTTTACTACTCTTACTTTAGATTTGGAAATATTCAAAGCATGGGCCACAATTCTTCTCACATGAAAAGGAATCTGAGTGGAACTTGTAATTTTTACCCTTCCATAGATGTCCATGGAAGTAAACGTTGCAAAAGGCTCCATCATAGCCTGATTCACTGCTTTTGTATGATAGGTTTCATCAATCACATAATCACATTCTTTTAAGGCCTGTTCTACATCGCCTTCTTCATGAATCATAGAGGCACAGAGATTTCTTTTTGCATCTGTGCCCTGTCCTTCATGTCCTACATAGTTCTCTTCCGGGTGAATCAAAATCGGATTATCCAAAGACTGTTCAAAATCAAGAATCGGCTCTAATACTTCATAGTCTATCTTGATCAGTTTCATTGCTTTCTTTACACACTCTTCATCTTTTCCCGCCACAATTGCGACCGGATCTCCTACAAATCTGACCCACTCATCTAAAATCAGACGATCATAAGGACTAGGCTCCGGAAAAGTCTGTCCCGCTAGAGTAAAACGTTTCTTTGGAACATCTTCATAGGTAAAAATAGCTTCTATTCCAGGTACCAGCATCGCTTTTGTCTTATCAATTTTTTGAATTCTGGCAAACGCATGCGGGCTTCGGAGTAATTTCACAATCAGACAATTACTGGAAGCCAGGTCATCGGTATAAACCGGATGGCCGGACAAAAGAGAGGCCGCATCTTTTTTTACAATCGGTTGATTTACATAATTGCGTTTTATTCTTTTCATCTTATGCTTCCTCCTCCACTCCGAAATATTTCATCAAAGCTCTGTACTGAGACTGATATCCTGTACACCGACACAGATTTCCTGCCAGATATTCTTTAATCTGATCCGGTGTTGGATGTTCGATTTCCCGTTTTAAAGCTAAAACAGTCATAATAAATCCGGGACTGCAAAAACCGCACTGATCTGCACCTTCTTCTGCCAGATAACGGGCAAATTCTGCTGCTTCCTCTTCCACCCCTTCTAAGGTCGTCACCCGGGAATCCGCAGCGCGAACTGCTAACGTAGAACAGGAAAGAACCGGTTTTTCATTGAGCCAAACCGTACAAAGACCGCAATTTCCTGTATCGCACCCTCTTTTCACACTTTTCATTCCCTGCGCCCGGACAAAATCCAAAAGCATTGTATCCGGCTTTATATCCTCTTCAATTCTTCTTCCGTTCAATATCATCTGTATCTTCATTTATTTCTCCTGACCCTCTTCTTCCATTTCATTGATTTCCCGGATTCCTCTCCGAATCAACACCTTTGCCAAAGCCTTTCGGTATTCCCTGCTTCCCCTCATGTTCGATCCAAACTCAACCTGATCAACTACCTGAGCAATAAAAGCTTCTACTTCCTGTTCATTTTTTCCGTCTTTTAACTCCACATTGTCAATGAGAACAGCCTGTTTTGGACGTGCTCCCAATACAACCGAATACTTTCCTTTATAGTATGATACTGCACAGGTCAGGACCGCAAAATCCGTCTCTGTGATTCGATGGCTTTGGTAGGAAACCTTTCTGTTATCCTTTTTGATAAAAACCGTCGTAAGAATATCTTCATCAACCGGAAGTGCCACAAACTCTTTCATCGGGATAACTCCCCGGTCATAAAGCTCCACATAAGAATCCAGAGCCAGCATAATCGTCAGCACATCAGAAAAACCAAATCGCGGAAACAGGCTGCCTCCTACCGTTGCTGTATTTCGAAACTGTACTCCTACGATATGACGAAGTGCTTCTTTCATTGCACCCTGAAAATACTGATTCAATGCCTGGTTCGTCTCCAGGTCTCGTAAACTGCACATACAGCCTACACAAAAACTATCTCCTTCTTCTTCCACCTGATTTAAAGACAGTCTGCTAAGATCAATTCCATTCTGAATGCTTCGATCTCCCATCTTTAACCAGAGCGTTCCTCCCAGAATCACATTATTTTTGTTCTTTTTTCTCAGTGTATAAGCTTCTTCCAAATCTTGGGCCAATACATATTTTCTTATCGTGAACACTACACTTCTCCTTTTCCAATGATATGTTTTTTCAGACTTATTCATTTTCTATTATACAGGACTATCTTTTACAATACCAGCCAAAAAATTGATAGAATCAAAGAAAATTCGACCAGATAATCTATATGTTTTCCACAAATACAGGATATTTTTCTGGTCGTCTTTCCCACTTAATGTTATACTTAGATAAAAGCGGCAATTGCCACATCTGCCTCGACCAAAACAGGGTGGAAGCTGCTGCATCTATGAAATTGATTTTGAAGGAGGCCTATATGAGTTATAAAGATTTCAACGAAGATGAGCTTCTTGCTCAGGAAGAAGATTTAAGCCGTCGGGTCAGTACCGGTCTTCATGGTCTGGATCAGCTGATTGATGAACTGCGACTGGGAGATAACGTTGTCTGGAACGTTGACTCTCTCTTAGAATATAAAAAAGTCATTCGTTATTTTGTCAAACAGGCCCAAAAGGACAACCGTCATCTAGTCTACATTCGTTTTGGAGCCCATGACCCGCTTATTACAGATTCGTCCATTCCTATGTATCAGCTGGATCCCTGCAAGGGATTTGAATCTTTTACCAGCCGTCTTTGCTATATTATTAAAAAAGAAGGTCCGGAAACTTTTTATGTGTTTGATTGTCTGACTGAGCTGTTAAAAGTATGGTATTCCGATTTAATGACAGGAAACTTTTTCTGGGTCATCTGTCCTTATCTGCACCGAATGGATACCATTGCCTATTTCTGTCTGATTAAAGATTCTCATGCCGATGTGAATATTGACCGTATCAGGGAAACAACCCAGTTATCCATTGATTTGTTTCATTCCGGTGGTGCATTATTCGTTCATCCCAAAAAAGTAGCCGGCCGTTATTCCAAAAATATGTTTCTTCCTCATCGTTTGAATCTGATTATGGATAAGGCCCAGCCTCTTACATCCAGCTCGGAACTGGCACCGATTTATTCCAGATTTCACATTAATGAGAATAAAACAGACTATTGGGATATGACTTTCAATGATGCCTATATCCGTCTGTCCGGATCCTACAAAGAACAGGAACGGGCAAAAGAGCTTCTGGTCAAACTTCTTTTAAGCGATCACCCAAGAATGTATGAACTTTGCTGCAAGTATTTTGACCTGCGTGACTTATTAAATATTAAATATCGGGAAATCGGCACCGGACGAATCGGAGAAAAAGCCCTCGGAATGCTTCTTGCAAGAAAAATTCTTGTCATGGAAGGGGGAGAACAGTTCGATTATAATATTGAGGCTCACGACTCTTTCTATGTAGGTGTAGATGTCTATTACACCTACATCGTTCACAATAATTGCTGGTTTTTACATATGCGCCAGAAACAAAAGGAAAATTATTTCCGATGCGGAGAAGAGCTGGCCGAACGCATTTTAGAGGGAGAATTTCCTCTTTATTTCCGCCGCCAGTTTGTGAAAATTCTGGAGCATTTTGGCCAATCTCCTATTATTGTCCGTTCCAGTTCTCTTTTGGAAGACAGTTTCGGAAATGCTTTTGCCGGAAAATATGACAGTGTCTTTTTATCCAATCAGGGTTCCCTGGAAGAACGTCTTAAAGCTTTTGAAACAGCCATGAAAGTAGTCTATGCAAGTATGATGAACCATGATGCCCTGGCTTATCGCATGAACCGGAATTTATACGACAAAGATGAGCAAATGGCTCTTTTAATTCAGCGGGTATCGGGAGATACTTACGGAAAATATTTCTTCCCTCATCTGGCAGGAGTGGGAAATGCCAAAAATATGTATATCTGGAACAAAGATATGGATATGGATGCCGGCATGATCCGTCTTGTTTTCGGTCTGGGCACAAGAGCTGTCAACCGAATTATCAATGACTATCCTCGTATTGTCTGTCTGGACCACCCGGGAGACTGGCCTTTGGTAACATTTGGTGATGAGAAAAAGTTCTCTCAGCATTATATTGATGTTCTGGATCTGGAAGAAGCACGAACTTCTTATATTACATTGAGCGATTTGATGAAACTGGACATCAAAACAGATGCCTCCCTTTTTGCAGAATTTGACCAGGCTACCATGCGAAGGCTTCGGGAACAGGGCCGCAGAAATCAAAAATCTTATATCCTGTCTTTCCGAAAACTGCTGACAAAAACAGATTTTCCACAAACCGTACAGGCAATTTTAAAAACATTAACAAAAATATACGAATATCCTGTGGATATTGAATTTACAGTGAATTTTGGTGCAGAAGGCGATTACAAAATCAATATCCTTCAGTGCAGGCCGCAGCAGGTCAAAGGAATCGGCCGTAAAGTGGAAATTCCAATGCTTACTTCCATGGATAACTGCGTATTTTACACCGAAGGTAATTTCATGGGAGGTAACGTTACCTACCCGATCGAATATCTCATATATGTAAAACCCAAAGAATATCTGGCTCTTTCCGAACCGGACCGGTATGGAGTCGCAAGAACTGTCGGTGAACTGAATCAGAAACTAAAGGAAAACTATACTTTGCTGATTGGGCCGGGCCGCTGGGGCACCAGTACAACAGCTCTCGGTGTACCGGTTAATTTTGCAGACATCTGTAACATGAATGCCATCTGTGAAGTATCCTACCAGTCCCTCAATCTTATGCCGGAGCTTTCCTACGGCAGCCACTTTTTCCAGGACCTGGTGGAAACGGATATTTTCTATATTGCTCTGTTCCACGGACATCGAAACGTCATTTTTAATGAACCTTTCATCCTGGAACAGCCAAACCTGATTTCAGAACTTACCGATGGCAAATATAAAGATGTGATTAACGTAATCAAGCTTCAGGATATGGAATTGTATTCTGATACCATCAGCCAGCGAGCTGTCTGTATGAAAAAACAGTAATTCTTCAAAAAAGAAAAGCGTCCCAAAATCAGACGAACATTCTGATCATTGGGGCGCTTAAAAATTTTTTTCCAAAATCTATGGTTCGATTTCTTCTATTTTTTCAATTCTTCGATCATTTTTTGAATTCCTTCGAAGGTTCTTCCGGACACGACTTCCTGCAGAGCCTTTTGATTGGTTTCATAAAATCTTATCACATCTGCATCGATTGCCTTTTTATTCTCATCTTTATCCCAGTAGTCTACCAGCGGATCCAGCTCATCGTCTTTGCTCTGCTCTTCTTTCGCTACAATATAAGACAAATATACAACATTATAAATATAATATGCATACTGGTTCAGCAAAGACCTGAAAATTGTCTGCTGATTTGTCTTTTCTGCCGTAAATTTTGTCGTTCCCAAAACAGGAAGGACATATTTTCGCATGGTGTACCAGAAAATTGCTGTATTTTTTGTCCGACCGCCATATACATAATCAATCAGGCACAAAAAGACACCCGGGCGGGCTTTTTTCTTTACAGATTTTGCAATCAGATCCACTTCTGCTTCTGTCAGTGCCATATCATAGGATAAATTGCATTCTTTTACTGTTCCATACAGAAAGCGTCCGAAATCGTCGCTAAAAATATTCTGTGTTTTCAGAAGAAAATCTGCCATTTCCCCGGCATTTTTCTCATTTTTCTTTCTCATGGTCCGGGCATATTCCTGTGCATAAGGATACAGTACAGAAAGAGCCGGCTCTTTTTGAATCATTTCCCAAAACAGGTCACAGTCAAAGGATTCGTCCTGATAAATCAAAGCTTTCATCATAAACCGCATGACATCATAATACATGCCCAATTCTTCCCCATCTTTCAGGAAGCTTACTACTTCTCTCATGGCTTTACTATGTTCCGGTTCCTTCGCTCCTACTGCCAGAGACATCTGCAGTTCTTTCTGCTGGTGTTCGTCCCCCCCTTTTCCTTTTGTACATCCTTCCACAATTAACATATATGCGGAATCATTTTGAAACATCATTTTTTTGTTCCTCCTTCTCCATCCGTTGTATTTTTCTCCTGTTTCACCTGTTCTTTACTTGATGCCCTGATTTTTTCTGCAACTTCCTTTGTTCCGTAAATATAATAGCCGGAAGTGGCAAGTCCACCTGTTTCCAGTCGTTCCCACTTAAACCAGTCTCCAAATGCTGTCGTCGGTCTTGCCGGAATCGGATGAGAATCCAGCACCAGATATTTTTCATTTTTTTCTTTATAATCAGCAACTGTCACATAATGCCCCGGCACATGGGAAATAGCCACACATCCCTGCTTCAGATAATCTCTCATTTCAAAGGTGTCATAAGTCGTCTTAATATAATAGAAATCATAGGCCTCTCCAAATTCTTTTGCTGCAGCTTTAAAAACCCCATCATCAGTCCCCGAACCAATGATGCGATACTCTTTTTCCACTGCAAAATCTGCCAGCAACATGGGATCGATAAACTGACCATTTAAAGCATAAACAGCATTGGTAATCGCCACAACTCCACAGCCTGCTGCCGCCATCTTCCCACTATAATCCTTCACATTACCATAATTTTCCCGGGACCAGTCCGGATCATACTGGACAAAATTTCGATACGGACTGACATTCTTTCCGGAAATCCTCCGGAAAATCCACTGCTCCTCTTTGCTCCCCTGTTCCTGTTCCTGTCCAAATTCATTTTTCACAGAAACATCTGTTTTTAACAGTTTCATTCCATCTTTTTTTTCATCAGCTAAATACCTGCCTGCCATCTTATTTTTTAAATAAAAATGATCATACTCCCGAATCAATTCCCAGTGTTGTGATTCCGAATCATCTTCCTTGCTCCAGGCAGGTTCTGCCACATAATTTTTCTTTTTTTTCTTTAAATCAAGTACCTGCTGCGTATTTAAATCCCGAATCAGATACTGTTGATTTTTTTGAAAAATCAGTTCAACCTGATATACTTCTCCGGTGGAGGAATTTGTCATCTCATAAATTCCATCCGCTAAAAGCTGTTTTTCACTTCCATCATAGCACCTGGATATTTCTCTGTACCGGCTTCGATCCATCCAGCCGATCCCATACCCGGTCTTTGTTTCATAAATCACCTGAAGATAAGACTCTGTTTTACTGACTACCATGACTCCGGAATATTTGGCTGCCTTTCCACTCTGTTTTGAACCGCGAAAATCACTGTAAATCGGCTCTCCCTCCCGCAAAAAACCATATTCCACCGTACAACTTTCATTGTAGATCCGATCCCGAAATCTTTCATAAATCTCTTCCGGATTTTCAAAATATCCTTTTTCTGCACCCATTACCGTTTTGGGAAAAATTAAAATAGAAAAAAGGCAAATCCAAACTATCTTCGGCATTCCTTTTTGTCTTTGTAACTTCATATTTCTTCTCCTTTGCGGTCTGACCTTGTCTCTTTGACATTATACCTTATTTTATTTTTAAAAGAAAGCCAAGAAATAAAAAAGAAAAGCTTTACAGCACAGAGCCTACTATTTCTCTCCGTTTTGTAAAGCTTTTCTTTATCAAATATTTAAAATCATACTGATTTTTGCTCTGTCATATCGGAATTTCTTTCATATCCCGCAACATCTATCCCTCTAGTTCAGTTCTTTGTCAGAAGCTGCCAATTCAAACTCCTGGAGCATTTCCTCGGTAGGAGGCGGTGTGAGAAGACTGAACACAACAATCAAAAGAATACTGATGATAAATCCAACTAAAAGGGAATAAATTCCTGTTGCACTGCCAAGAGTCTGTCCGCCAACCAATGGAATATAATCCCAGATAATAACCGTAAGTCCACCGGATACAATACCTGCTACTGCTCCTGCAAAATTAGTTCTCTTCCAGAACAGGGACATTAATACGGTTGGCCCAAACGCTGCGCCAAGTCCGGCCCATGCGTTAGATACCAAGCCCATAATACTGCTGTTCGGATCCCACGCAATGATATATGCAAGAATCGCAATCGCTGCAACGGTAATACGGCTTATACGAAGTACTTTTTTCTGATCTACCTGTGGATTCATTACATTTTTATAAAGGTCTTCTGCTACAGAAGAAGCTGTTACCAGAAGCTGAGAATCTGCAGTGGACATAATTGCTGCTAAAATTCCACACAGGAATAATCCTCCAATAAATGGAATCCGGATATCTTCTGTGAATACTTTTGTAATCATTGCAATAAAGACGGTCTCTGTTGAACCGGTTCCTTCTGTTCCAAGAATTGTCGGGAACAGATAGGCACGTCCGATGACTCCGATCGCGCAGGCAAAAGCCAGGGAAAGAGCAACCCAGACAATAGCTATTTTCTTAGATTTCTTTAATTCTTTTTCATCTTTGACTGCCATAAATCTGGTCAGAATATGAGGCATACCGCAGTAACCAAGTCCCCATGCCAACTGAGAAAGAATATCAATAAATCCTAATGGCTTTCCGTCATTTTCCATAAGATTTAAGAAAGAAGCACTGTTCACTCCCGACGAAGTAAGAATATCCTGTAAATTACCGGAAATCAGTGCATATGCAATAATCGGAACAACTAATAATCCAATCAGCATCAACATTCCCTGGATAAAGTCTGTTACACATACAGCCATAAAACCACCCATTAACGTGTATGCAAGAATAACAGCTGCTCCAAGGGTCAGAGAAAATCGATAGTCAAATCCAAATACTGTATTAAACAACTTACCTCCGGCTGCTAAAGAAGAAGCCGTGTATACCAGGAAGAAGACAACGATCACAACAGAAGAAACAGTAAGAAGAATCTTCTTTTCATCTTTAAATCGATTTTCAAAATATGCCGGAAGGGTCAAAGAATTATTTGCTACAATGGTATATCTTCTTAATCTTCCGGAAATAAAAATCCAGTTACATACGGTTCCGATGAACAAACCAATTGCAATCCACGCCTGGCCTGTACCCATTGCATAAATCGCACCGGGAAGTCCCATCAAAAGCCATCCGCTCATATCAGATGCCTGAGCAGACAATGCTGCTACCCATCCGTTCAAACCTCTTCCTCCCAGGAAGAAATCTTCCGTACTACTTGTTTTTTTCATGAATGTCGCACCGATGCATAACATAAAAATCATATATGCTGCAAAAGCCAGCAACACCCATACTAATGTACTGCCACTCATCTTATCTCTCCATTCTCAATAATCTTTTGTGCCTTACAGGCTTATTCAATGGGCCTATTATAACAAAAACCAGATGAAAATGCCAGAAAACCGCAAAAACTAGACTAAAGTCTATACGTTATTCTTACCAAAAATCAATAAACCCTTATAAAATAAGGGTTTATTTGCTATACTTTTTATTACACTGTGTATTTTATCGGTAATTTTCATAAAATTAATTAAAATTTTTGTTTAATTTGACGATGGATTTTCTGTTCGCAAGGCTCCCAAAAAAAGAGGCATCATTTTCTCTCCATATTCTCTCAGACTATAACTTCCTTCATGAATACACCAGTCATAAATCAGTCCACGTTCGCAAAGTGCATAGGTTTTGGCAATTTCATGGGATGCCATCTCTTTTCGAATCTGTCCTCTTTGCTGGCCCTCTGCAGCAATATCATTTAAAATCCGATAATAAATCCGATTCTGATCCAGCAAATGTTTTTCTCCTTTGGTCACAAGCTGAGAAGAATAAAGGGATGCCAGTAATTCCCGGGATACCGATGTATCGATTAAATGAAACAATTCCCGGTTCAAATATAGCAGCTTATCAAAACTGTTCATATCCGGATCCATCTCTTTTAAAAGTTCTTCATATTTGTCATCAAATAAATAAGACAAAGAGCTAAGCAAACTATCTTTTCCATTAAAATAATGATAAAACGTTCCTTTTGAAGTCCCTGCTTCCTTGATAATTGCATCTACGGTCGTATCGTCATACCCATTTTTATAAAACAGCCTCCACGCTGCTGCAACAATCTTCTTTTTCGTTTTATTTTTCTTATTCGCCATACGATTCCTTTCTTTTTCAGGAAATTCATATTTCAACTTGCCTTTTTTCTCTGCCTGTGTTATACTGATGAAACAAAAGTAAACAAATCTCTCTGGAGAGTCTCCCATGGAGCGCCGAAGGTGTAACACAGTATTTATCATCTGTGTATCTCTCAGGCAAAAGGACAGAGTTCATGAATTCTGAATATCTCCGGAGGCTGATTCTATATCAGCCTTTTTTGTGTTGTATTTTTATTTTTTATTTACAGATATATTTTAATATTGCTTGTCCTCCAAAAGGCCCCATTGAGTATATCCTATCTCCGGGGCTTTTTGTTTTTGTCCGGACTTTTATTCTACTATTGATTAGGGTGCCAAAAGGTGATTACGGATTGGTTCTTCCGCATTCTCCCTCCCGGCCGGTCAGAATACCAAGACCATGTGACAGCTGATCCAGTATACACTCCATGCTTTCCTTCACTGCTTTCGGGCTTCCGGGAAGATTAATAATCAAAGTCTGATTCCGAATCACGCTGGCTCCCCGGCTTAACATCGCTCTTTTTGTATATTGCATGGAGTAGGCGCGAATTGCCTCTGCAATACCAGGAGCATTTTTCGTCGCAGCCGCCATCGTTGCCTCCGGCGTACAGTCTCTTTCTGAAAATCCCGTTCCTCCTGTGGTCAAAATTAAATCTACCTGTCTTCCATCACTTAATCGAATCAGTTCTGTCTCAATCTTTTTTTGCTCATCCGGCAAAATTATAGTCTCCACCACTTCATATCCTGCATGTTGTAACATTTCTGTCAGGACCGGACCACTCTTGTCTTCCCGCTCCCCGGAAAATCCTTTATCACTCAAAGTAACAACTGCCGCCTGATAAGGCCGTCTCGGATCCGGAAGCTCCATTGCCATCTCATCTCCTACATGAATCTCTCCGCCACAAAGAACTTCTGCAAAAACGCCTTCTACCGGCATAATACATTCTCCCATTTTATGATATATCTGACAATGATTGTGGCATTCTTTCCCAATCTGAGTCATTCGCAAAACTACCTGTCCACAGCGAAAAACAGTGCCCACAGGAAGATTTCGAAAATCATATCCTTCTACGATCATATTTTCCCCAAAAGCTCCGGGAAAAATATCGGCTCCTCTTGCTTTAAACTCTGCTACTTTTTCATAAGAAAGAAGACTGATTTGCCGATGCCAGTTTCCTCCATGAGCATCTCCTTCTATCCCAAAATGTGGTAAGAAATTCGCTTTCTCTACCAATTGCTTTTGTGTCCCTCTTTTTTTGCTGATGC
This sequence comes from Lachnospiraceae bacterium, assembly GCA_022766905.1. Classification (GTDB taxonomy): domain Bacteria; phylum Bacillota; class Clostridia; order Lachnospirales; family Lachnospiraceae; genus SIG292. The sequence goes on along the minus strand of JALEPU010000003.1, from coordinate 4,137 downwards.
AGATTGCTTTTACCTGTCCCATCACTGCTTATCCTCCATTTCTTTTCTCATCCACCGATTTGAGACATCCTTCGATTCTCCATCTGGTCTTCCATTTGTCCAAAATGATGTTCCTTCGGTTTTTTCCTCAGCGCCGCTTCCATCAGAATTCCTATTTCTTCTTCCGATGCCCCTTCTCGAATCGGCTTTTTCAAATCAATTCCATCCTTATAAGAAAGGCACGTTTTCAAATAACCGTCTGCAGTCAAACGAATTCGATTACATCTGCTGCAAAACTTATGATGAACTGCTTCAATAAATCCAATACTTCCTTTTAAAGAAGGAGATGTATAATAGGATGCCGGTCCAAACCCTTTCTTTTCTTCGCTTTTCTCCAGGTCAGGGTAGAAAAGAAGGATCTGCTTTAATATCTCATCTCCGGAAACAGCTCCAAACTGCCTGCCATAACCAATCGGCATTAATTCAATAAAACGAACATCCACCGGATAGTCTTTTGCCAGATTTACCAGGGGAATCAAAGAATCTTCATTATATCCCTGAATCGGAACACAATTGATCTTAACCCGAAACCCCATCCTGATTGCTTCCATCAAACCATCCCAGACTTTTGAAAACACATCTTTTCCTGTCATCTTCTCGTACATCCCGGAATCCAATGTATCAAGGCTGACATTGATTCCGTCTATTTTAGCATCCCGAAGGGCAGGCAGGGCTTCTTTTAATAAAACTCCATTTGTCGTAATGGTCACATGCTCTATACCCGGGATCTGCTTCAAGCCACGGATAAGATCTGTACAGCCCTTTCGGACCAAAGGTTCCCCTCCCGTAATTTTCAAATGGCGGATTCCTCTTTGTGCGGCTACTTTGCAGACCATGATAATTTCTTCATATCTTAAAATATCGTTGTGTGAAAGCAGCGAAATATCGTCAGGCATGCAGTACTTGCAGCGCAGATTACACCGATCTGTGATAGAAATCCTCATATAATCAATTTCTCTTTGATACAAGTCTTTCATGTCGTTCTTCTCCTTTATGATAACCTTTTTTCATTATAATCAACCTGCTGAAAAAAAGCAAGAAAAGGGATACAATCCGGCTTACTTTATGTTATAATGAACAAGTTAAACGCCATTACATATGTTAGGGGGAATTATTATGCTGGAAATAACATTGATGAAAAGTATGTATCATGAGATGGATCCGGACAAAATAAAAGAAGTAGAAGTATTTACCAATGATAACGACGCAAAATACCATAAATTGAACATGAGTCTTCCGGATTACCCACAGCTTCAATCGATTACCGTAGAAGTTCAGTACAAAGCCTATGGAATCGCCATGTACTATCTTCATATCAATGATCAGCTGGACGTTCAGGAAGATATTCAGACACCGATGGCAAAAGCCGCTATTTTACACTTTTTTTCCACCTATCAGCCGGATTTCATAAAACCGGATCTGCCTGCTGATTTATCTGAAGTCTCTATCCTGGATTGTTTTGAGACGGATAAGATTCCTGATTACCGTCCAAAACATGCTTTTCCGGGCCTGGTTCTTTTTGAAGATATCGAAAAGGGGAATCTTAAGCCAACGGATTCTTCCATGCCTACCTTCCCGGGTCTTCGCATGCTGAATAAAGATAGCGAGGAAGACAGCAGGCCGGCTTATATTGCAAAAGGGGAAAACTACACCGAATTTCATGGAGATAACGATGAATTTCAAAAGGAACTGGAAAAATTAAAATTACAGTTCCAAATTAAACAGTAATTTTTCTTCTCATCGTTCACATTTTCGTAATAAATTAAATAATTATTTCAAGCCCGAAAGGTTGTTCTGTTTTTTTCATGGAACAGCCTCTTTTTTGCCCCTATTTATTACGAAACTGTTACATATTTTAAAAAAAATTGTTTTTTATTAATTTGTTCACAATTTGGACACATTTATAGTTTATAATACCTCTTGTTTCAAACATCTATATACAGATTTTGGTATTGTAGAGGAGGATTTCATGAAAGATTTCATATTTTCGTATCGAAGATTTTTCGTATTTATTACATTATTATTATTCGCAATTACATTTTTTTCACATAATAGATTCGCTTCTGTATCTGCTGCATCCAGCCAGTATACAGTAAACACCAACAATTTAAATGTTCGGACGAGACCGGATGCCAACAGCGACGTGCTTACTGTTCTGGACAAAGGCACTGTCGTTACCGTAACCGGTAAATCCGGAAGCTTTTATAAAATTGTTCTTCCGGATGCAGAAAATACAAGTTCTTTAGATAGTACCTGCATCGGTTATGTAAAAAGCAGTTATCTGACAAAAGGAGTTGTAACATACACTGCAAAGAAGACAACAACCACTACAAAGACAAAAAAGGTAAGTCTTTCCAAAGGCCAGCAGGTTATTACATATGCGAAGAAGTTTGTTGGCAACCCTTATCGCTGGGGCGGAGAAAGCTTAACAAGAGGCGCTGACTGTTCCGGTTTTGTAAAAGCAATATATCGCCACTTTGGTAAAAGTCTTCCTCATTCTTCCTACTCTTTACGTAGTGTAGGAACGAAAGTATCCAGCTTAAGCAAAGCAAAGGCTGGCGACATTATCTGTTACAGCGGACATGTGGCATTATACATGGGCAACAATAAAATCGTACATGCCAGCAATCCAAGGACCGGCATTAAGATTTCCAACAATGCCCGCTATAGAAAGATCGTTGCAATCCGCCGCATCTTTAAATAATTACATAATTTACGGTTGAAACCTGGAAGGCAGCATTCTCCAACCACTCTGCTTTCCGGGTTTTTGTTTGTTTTCTATGATTCATGTATAATAAATAGGTAATTGCGAAACAAGTTCGCAATCCTGATTAAAAACAAGGATAGAATCCTGCAATGCAGGATTCTTAGGATGAAAAGTGGATACAGGGTATTTTGGGGCATAGGAAATAAATCCCATGGATCTATGGAATTGGTAAGAACTATGCAATGAGTGGTTTTAAACTTCTGAGACACTGATGCTGATGGATCTTGTCGGCAACCATCACGGTGACCAGCTGGGTAATACCGGCGAGAAGAAGATCTGCATGGAGCGTTTTCTCATTTTGAGTTTTACGCCCGGCAATGCAGAAACTATCTTTAAAGTGATTGATAGATTTCTCGACATTGACACGGACTTTGTAGGTTTTATCCCATTCAGCTGAACCGCGTTCGACACCCGGATACGCGCGAAGATTTTTCTCCGGATAGATGTAGATCATCCGTCCGCAGGAAGATGTCGTGCAGGGGTTGTCACAATGGCAGACACGACGTTTGGATTTATCCGCCGGATTGTATTCCCATTTCATTTTGGGACATACAAATTTCATGGTCGGGAGCTTGCTTTTTAAATGAGATTTGCTTCCTTCTCTTTTCATAGGAAGTGTCGGATCATTCGGACAGCATGGAATACCGTTCTCATTGAAGGTGTAACCGTTTTCTTCCATGGAAAGTTTGACACGCAGGGGTATAAAGGCTTTTTCAAATCCGATGTCACCAAGAAGGGATTTATAGATTTCGATGGTATCAAACGCTGCGTCTCCAAGAAAAGTCTTGGGATTGATCATCGGATGTTTTTGGAAGAAGTCAAACAAGACCGGAAGGAGCGCTTTTGAATCAGCAAGCGATTTATCCTCATCCGGGGAATTGGATTTTTTCTCAATCACGATATCAGGGTGAGCATTTAGAAAGTCCTTGTTGTAAAAAGTGATGTCACGGACAATGCCAAGACCATTGGTGATGATACCGAATTTATAGGCATAGCAGAAATGTCCGTTGATATACATCTGCTGAATCGCCTGGTTAGCGGCAGCATGTGAGGGCATAGAGCCATAGGCAGCTTTGTAAGGATCATAATTCTTATCAAAGTTGTGAGCTTTGGCAAAAGCTTTCAGCTGTTTGATGATACGGTTTGCATACTTTGGATTATTTTCAGTGACCCAGGCTTCTATACCGGAGGTATCAAAGATGGTCATGGATGCAAGAGCAGAATCAATCTTTTGGCAGATCGGTTCGGTCAGATCAACCAGATGGTCGAACATGGATTGTAAGTCCGGTAAGAAATCCTGTTTGAAACGGGTAAATTTAGAGGCATCGGGA
>JALEPU010000174.1 GCA_022766905.1 Lachnospiraceae bacterium | reverse complement strand
GAGTTTGAAGTAACCGCAGAGAATACGATAAAAGCTACAGAAAACTTCATTGCAGCAGGATGTGATGGCGTTATCGTTTGTAATTTCTCAGAAGCGTCTCTTGTGAAAATTGGGAAGACATGTGAAGATGCAGGAGTTTACTGGGCTCAGTTTTTCAGGACAGTAGGTGATGAAGAGATAGCAGCAGAAATAGAGAAAAATAAATATTATGTTGGACGTGTTTATGAAGATGAATATAATGCCTGCTATCAGATGGGGACAACTATGGCAGAGAATGGAGCAAAAAATGTTGCACTTATGGCTTCACAGCATGGTGATCTTACATTTGAGACACGTGCTGCGGGATACAGACAGGCTTTTGAAGACGCAGGTGTAAACATTGTAAAAGAAGAGTGGGATGTGGCTGTTGACAAGAGCACGGATGTTGCTACTAATCTGTTTACTGCTTATCCGGAGATTGACGGAATTGCCCTAACAGGCGCCAAGTATGCTCCCTATGTAATTGCTGCAGAGGAAAACCTTGGAATAGGGTACAAGATGCTTACAGGTATTGACTTTGATAACACTCTTGAAAAAATGCTTTCAGAAGGGTCAATTACTTCGATTGCAGGTGGCCATCATTCAGATGCTTTATTTTCATTATTGCTTGTTTACAATGCATTGAATGGAGCATATGACGAAGCGGATTTTCCATTGGACGTGAAAAATAACCTAATTTTTGTAAACAATTTAGAGGACTATCAGAATTATAATAAGTATATGATCGGTTATAATGATGACTTCGAAAACGGTCAGGCTTTTAACGCTGATGAAATCAGAAATTTTGCGGTTACATATAACCCGGATACTACATTGGAGGATATTCAGAATGCGGCGGCATCCGTATCTCTGGAGGATGTGATGACAAGGCATAAAGATATTGTCAAATGAAAGCAGTGAAGATAACGTGTAGCAGGAGGCGTGTGGAGTGAACATAAATTCAAGAAAGTTGAAATCAGTATTGCCGTTTTTAGCAATTGTGTTAGTATTCATTTTCTTCAAAATACTACAGCCAGATCGTTTTGGAACGGCAAATAGTATGAGCATCCTGATCCAACAGGCTTTAATGCAGTCCATTCTGGGATGTGGCCTATATTTTTTGAATGAAATGGGCATTTTCGATATGACTCTCGGAGCAAACATGATCATTAGTGCCATGGTTGGCTGCAGACTTTCGGAAGTCTGCGGCTGGCCGGGGCTGATATTGGGGGGAATCGTTACCGGTGTTATTATTGCCATAATAGGAAGCCTGTTCATGACGAGATTACCCATCAATCCTATGATTATATCTGTGGGACTGATCATTATTTATGAAGCGGTGTCTACTATGATGACACAGGGGGCATACGCCCTGCAGGTGGCTGATGTATATCGGGCATTTGGGAAGGCTCCTTGGAATATTATAATTAGTTTGGCTGTATTAATTCTTTCGTCAATATTGGCACGTTATACAAAATTTGGATTGTATGTGAATGCCATAGGCTCCAATGCGGGAATTGCAAAAGGAATGGGTATTAATGTTCTGAAATATAAAAGCTATGCATTTATTTTTGCGGGAGCCTGTGCCGGGGTCAGCGGTATTGTGAATATCTGTTACTCCAATTCCATGGGGGCTGCTTCGGGATTAAGCAGCGCATCTACAATTTTTACTCCGCTGATGGCATGTATGTTTGGAAGCGCTTATAAGAAGTTTATGAATCCGATCTTAGCCTTATTAATAGGAAATCTGTTCATGGACATGATTGCAAATGGATTGTTGACAAATGGGCTTGAATCTTCTCTCCAGAATGTGTTTATCGGTATTATGCTTCTGGTTTTGGTTCATTCATCAGGAAATGCCAGAAAGTATGATGTTTCAAAATAAAATATGAAAGGAGGGTGGATCATGCTTGCAAAATTTGAACATATGAAGAAATACTTTGGCGCAACCAAAGCAGTTGATGATATTTCCATACAGATTGAGGAAGGAGAGATCAGGGCCATCGTAGGCGAAAATGGATCGGGAAAATCTACGTTACTTTCCATGATTGCGGGTATTCTAAAACCGGACGAAGGCCATATGGAAGTAGAAGGTAAAAATTATCATCCTCATAGCCAGTCGGATGCCAATCGTCTGGGTGTGAGTATGATTGTTCAGGAAATCAATACTTTGCCCGGATTGACTGTGGCAGAAAATATATTTCTGGGCAGAGAAAGTGAATATTCAAAAGGCTTCTTCAGGGATTTAAAAAAACTAAATCAGCTGGCAAAAGATAAACTGGAAACCGCTGGATTACATTCCATAAATCCTGCGGATGATGTGACCAGATATTCCCTTGAACAGCGAAAAATGATAGAGTTGGTTCGCGCTGCAGACATCGCTCCTAAGATTCTTATGGTCGATGAGACAACTACTGCCTTGTCACAGACCGGAAGAGATGAATTATATAAATTAATGAAAGCAACAAAGAACAGAGGGAACAGTGTGCTGTTTATCTCTCACGATCTCAAGGAAGTATTGCAGATCAGTGATACGATCACTGTAATGAGAGACGGAAAGTACATCGACACAGTGAAATCGAATGAAATGACGGAGGATTCTCTGAAGCGTCTTATGGTTGGCAGGGAACTGTCGGGACACTATTACAGAGAAGATTACGATACAAAAATTTCAGATGAGGTAGTTCTTGAGGTAAAGGATTTAAACTGCCCTTCTCATTTCAAAAATGTGAATTTTCAGCTTCACCGAGGAGAGATATTAGGATTTGGAGGATTGAGTGAAGCTGGGATGCATGAAGTGGCGAGGGCGCTGTATGGAACGGAATATGATGTGACAGGACAAATTCTGGTCAACGGAAAAGCGGTTCATACAATCAAAGACCGACTGGATGAGAAGCTGGGTTATATTTCAAAAAATCGTGATATGGAATCTCTGTTTAATCAAGCAAGTATCCGCGATAACATTTGTATAACCTGCATGGAGAAGTTAGCTCCTCGTTTTTTAGTGACAAAAGGTAAAATGACTCAGTTCTCTGAGCGGCAGGCAGATATACTTCACGTAAAAATGGAAGATGTGAATCAACTGGTGGGTGCGTTGAGCGGTGGCAATAAGCAAAAGGTTGCCCTGTCGAAATGGCTGGCCTGCGATACAAAAATTTTTGTCATGGATAGTCCAACTCGAGGAATAGATGTAGGTGTGAAGGCTGTTATTTATAACCTCATGGAAGAACTAAAAAAGCAGGGTAAGTCCATGATTATTGTATCGGAAGAATTACTCGAATTAATTGGTATGGCAGACAGAATACTAATATTCAAAGATGGCGAGATATCAGGAGAAATATACAGAAGTCCGGATCTTTCGGAAGAACAACTGGTGCAGGAAATGATTTAGGGGAGGAGAAGGATCATGAAAAATAAGCATTTTAATGTGATTGCTTTTCTTGGACCGTATGTGGGCTTGATTTTTGTGGTGACAGTACTGGCAGTGCTGACTGGCGGAGATGTGATTGCCCCCGGTAATATAAAGCTTGTTCTGGAGCAGTCAATTATACTGATCATGGCGAGTATCGGATTGACTTTTGTTATGACAATGGGGATGCTGGACCTGTCAGTGGGTGCCAATATTTGCATTTGCTGTTATGTGATAGCAAAAGTTTGCCAGATCAATATTCCGCTGGGAATTATATCCGGGCTCCTTATGGGAGTCTTGGTTGGAACGGTAAATGGTGTACTGACTGGAAAATATAAAATAATGTCTTTTTTGGTTACATTGTGCACAAGATATATTATTAACGGACTTATGGTACCTTTGATAGCAGAAGAAGCAGTTACTGTGCCGTTTCAGCTATATAATTATGACACATTTGAGTTTAAAATTATCCTGCTGATTATTTGCGCAGGAGCAGCAGGAATCTTGTTTAATCTGACGCCATTTGGAAACCGGGTAAGGATGATTGGTTCCAATGAAAAAGCGGCAATTTATTCAGGCATAAATGTGATAAGAATAAAAATAATCTGTTATGCGCTGTGTGGTTTCTTTGGTGCGATCGCTGCCTTTCTTACCGCTGTAAGAACAGGAACTGCCGCACTTAACACCGGATCGGATATGATGTTTAATTCACTGATTGCTTTGGTTATGGGTGGGTTCCCGGCAAAAGGCGGAGCAAAAGTAAGATTTTCAGCGTGTATTGTAGGTGGTCTAGTCATGTCTTTCCTGACGAATGGTCTCACCATTCTTGGAGTAGATGCAAATTTGCAGCAGTTTATGAGAGGCGGTATTTTCCTTATCATTATTGTTCTGGTATCCGAAAAGAATTTATCTTTTAGAAGCTGGATTAAGGTCTGGATGAAAAATAATAAAAAAGTGGAGGCCCTTTGAGGCTGAAAGCATAAACAGGAGGAAAGAATCAATGAGAAAAGCGGCAAAAGTGGTGATTATCGGAGCGGGAAGCGCTATTTTTACAAAGACTATTTTGTGCGATCTTCTCCAGTTCGATGACATTACCATAGGAAATATCTCTCTTGTGGACATTGATGAGAAAAAATTAGACGTGGTCTGCAAAATGACCAATAAAATGGTACGTCAGACTGGGAAAAGAATTCAAGTAGTGGCATCTAAAACATGGGTTCCGGTTCTGGAAAATGCGGATTATGTGATTAATGCAATATCTGTAGGCGGGGCTCAGATTTATAAAAGAGATTTGGATATTGCTGAAAAGTTTGGGGTATCCGATGTAATCGGAGACATTATTGGTCCTACAGGAATCTTTCGCATGCTTCGGGCTTATCCGGTCATATTGCAGATGGTAAAAGATATGGAAAGACTGTGTCCGAATGCATATTTTTTCAACTATACCAACCCTATGGCACCTATCTGTCAGGCGTTAAATGAACAGTCCACTATTAAGATCTTCGGATTTTGCCATAGTGTACAGGGGACTGCAAAAATGCTGGCAGAATATCTGGACGTAAAACCGGAATCTATGTCTTACTGGGTAGCAGGAATCAATCATATGGCCTGGTATCTGCAGCTAAAAACAGATGGCGAGGATGCCTACCCAATGCTGAGAAGGCTGAGTGAAGATCCACAGGCGCTAAAAGAAGCTTTTTTGCGGGAAAAGAAGTATCAAGGATATGTTGGGACTGAATTCAG
>JALEPU010000173.1 GCA_022766905.1 Lachnospiraceae bacterium | reverse complement strand
GGCAGCGAATTGATTCGATCGATCAGGAATTGGTTGCTCTGTTTCAGGAAAGAATGAAATGCGCCAAAGAAGTTGCTGATTACAAAAGAGGCAAAGGCATGGCAATCTACGATAAAGTAAGAGAAGATCAGAAGTTAGATTCTTTATCCGGTATGGTAGAGGGAAAGTTCTTAAAAAGAAGTGTGAAAGAACTGTTTCGTCAGCTTATGTCCATCAGCAGAAAATATCAGTATCAGCTTTTGCAGGTGAGAGATCGTTACATAGAAAATTATTTTCATCAGGTAGATGAACTGGAGATTTTCGATGATACCAGGGTTGTCTACCAGGGAGTAGAAGGTGCTTACCAGCAGATGGCAGTGGAAGAATTCTTTGGAACAGATGTGGACAGCTACCATGTGGAGAATTTTAACGATGTGGCCCTTGCTTTAAATCGAGGTGATGCAGATTACGGAGTTCTTCCAATTGAAAATTCTTCTGCAGGCAATGTGGAAGGCAACTACGATATTTTGCTGGAAAACGATGTTTGTATTGTAGGAGAGATCATCATCCAGATTGAACATGCATTAGTTGGACTGCCGGGAACGAAAAAAGATCAGATTGAAGTGGTTTACTCCCATCCACAGGGACTGATGCAATGTAAAGATTACCTGGACCAGATGCAGGTAAAGAAGATCAGTGTGAATAATACAGCAGTAGCTGCTAAGAAGGTCTTCGAAGAGCAGGATAAAACCCATGGAGCAATCTCCAGTGTCCGGGCAGCAAAATTATATGACCTGGAGATCTTAGATGAGAAGATCAATGATCAGGAAAATAATTTTACCAGATTTTTCGTTATCTCCAAAAAAAGACAATATAAAAAAGACGCAGAGAAGGTAAGTTTTTCTTTTGCACTGCCTCATGAAAGCGGAACCTTATATAATGCACTGTCTCATTTGATTTTTAACGATCTTAGTATGACCAATATTGAGTCTGCTCCGTTAAAAGGAAGAGAATGGGAATATCGTTTCTTTATTGATGTGACAGGCAATCTGAGGGATCCTGCCGTAAAGAATGCACTTCGGGGAATCCGGGAAGAGGCAACCGACTTTAAGATTTTAGGAAATTACTAGGTGGCAGATATGAGTAGAATGAAAGAACTGGTTATCTATCGGGGCATCCGAAAAGATACCATATTTGACAAGTTTGAACAGGTAATGACAGCATGGGAGGACGCCAGGGGAGACATTCTTTCAGCCGAAAAAAGAGAAAATATGCTGGAGCTTTTATTTGACGGAATTCATGGCTTGATTGAAGAAGGTCAGAAAAGAAGCTTTTACGGCAATTTGTGGCAGGATCATCTAACCTATCTGATGGCGAATGATGAAAATTCTTTCAGCAAGTTTTGTGAAAAGAAGGGTACATTAGATGGAAGTATCAATGAACTGGTTCTCCACGATTTAGCGATCATCAAAGAATTATTTCAGTATGATTTTACACAGCTGGAACAAGGGTTGGACGTATCATTTGTATCACTGATTGATCATTTTGTGCCTGCCTGTGCAAAAGGCATTGTATTTAACAAACTATTACGGGACAGAATGAATGAATTATCGCAGAAACTGGCAGTGGCCAACGATGAAAATGAAATGTTAAAAGAGCTGGGAAATTTTTATGCCGACTATGGAGTTGGCAATTTCGGACTCCACAAATCTTTCCGGGTAAAACATGAAGGAGACAAAGCAAAGATTCTCCCGATTACCAACAGTGAATCCATTCATCTGTCTGATCTGATTGGCTATGAACAGCAAAAGAAACAGCTGGTAGATAATACGGAAGCCTTTGTCAGAGGTGAGAAAGCGAACAATGTTCTTTTATTTGGAGAAAGCGGAACCGGAAAAAGTTCCAGTGTCAAAGCAATTCTCAATGAATATTATAAAGACGGACTTCGCATGATTGAGATATTTAAGCATCAGTTTGGAGATCTGACCTCTGTGATCGAGCAGATCAAAGATCGAAATTATAAATTTATTATTTATATGGACGATTTATCCTTTGAGGAAACCGAGCTGGAATATAAATATTTAAAAGCAGTCATTGAAGGCGGCCTGGAAAAGAGGCCTGACAATGTATTGATTTATGCAACTTCCAATCGAAGACATCTGGTGAAAGAACGCTGGGATGACAGAAAGCAGAATTCAGAAGATGTCCATGGAAATGATTCCAAAGAAGAAAAATTATCTCTTTATGCAAGATTTGGAGTGACGATTTATTATGGCTCTCCAATGCAAAAAGATTATCTGAAAATTGTAGATGGTCTGGCAAAGCGGAAAGGAATTGTTATGGGAGAAGAACAGCTCCACAAGGAAGCAATTCGGTGGGAACTGTCTCATGGAGGATTTTCCGGCCGGGCAGCCGAACAATTTGTAACCCATCTTCTGGCAAAGCAGAATATGGGAAGAGAATAAGCAAGGAATGAACAGGAATTTTACGAGAAGTAAAAGAAAGAATACGGTGAGGAATATGAATTTAAACAAGTTAAAGGAGAAAGCAGTTGAGAAAAAGACTGTCTTTGAAAGAGGGTTGAGAGGATTTGTTATCATATTATTAGCTGGATTTTTCGTATTGACATGCCTGACCTTTTCTGATTATCGAAAAGAGTCACTGACTGAAGTAGGATTAAGCGGAATCAGAGAGCTTGTTATGCTGGATAATGAGGTGGAAGCCAGACAGGAATTTCGGGCAAAGTTTAGAAGCCTTGACAGTATCTATGTTTATTTTGCCAATGAACATGAAGGCAAGAATGAGGGAATCGTTCAGTTTACTATTTTAGACAGCGATGGAAATAAAGTGACATCAAAAGAAACAGAAGCCAGTTCTATTGTAAATAAAGATTTTACAGAGATTAAACTGGACCAGAAACTTAAGCCGTTTCAAACATATACCCTTGTGGTAAGTGGTGAAAATCTGACTGCCGGAAAATCTCCGATTCTGTATCGGGAAAGAAAATCATGGGGCGGAAAGAATGCCCAGGCAGCAGGAATCGTATATGCAGGCAAGATGGAAGTAAGTTACTATTATCCTGCCGAAACCATGGTACAGATGAGCCTGATTCTTGCAGGTATTTTAGGACTGATGGCACTTCTTTTTGTAAAAAAAGAAAAACTCTGGAATGGAAAGATTTCTTCCAAAGCCGGAATCGGACTGGAAAATCTGATTTTCTTTGCAACACCATTGATTTCTTTCTATATGGTAGAGCATTTTACCTATAATTCCATCGGTGATATTTATTTTGCCGGTGTTGTGATGAATCTGGTGATTTATTACAGCCTGTATTTTCTGGGATATCTGATTACCAATAACAGAATGGCCAATGTGATTGGTTGTTTGTGGATCAGCTATATTCTGGGGGCAGCGAATTATTTTGTACTTTCCTTCCGGGGAACACCGATACTGCCAACGGATATTTTATCCGCGACGACAGCGCTTAATGTGGCAGAAAATTATACATACTCTTTAAACTCGGCCTTTTTTACCAATGCCTTATTAGCAGCCTTTCTTTCTATTTTCTACGGAAAATGCAAAAGAGAGAAAAAAATGACAGGAAAAAGAAGGGTTGCTGTTTTAGTAACTGTTTTATCAGCAGGCATCTGTGTCTGTGGGCTGATTGGACAGGAAAAGATTCTG
>JALEPU010000152.1 GCA_022766905.1 Lachnospiraceae bacterium | reverse complement strand
GTTTGTATCCGTAGTCAAGACCTGCTGGTCTAAACTTCCGTTTACTGTTATTTGGGTCGTTTCTTATAAGAAACGTTCTTAAAAATTTAATCTCTTAGAATTTTCAAGGATTCATGTTATTGTTCAGTTATCAATGTCCATATCAGATTGTTCTTTTCTTCAAACAATCTTTGCTGCTCTTGCGTGACAGCTTATTTAATATATCATACTCTTTTTTCAATGTCAAGAACTTTTTTATTTTTTTTGACATTTTTTTGAGTTTGATTTGTTGTTTCGCAACAACGTGTTATATATTACCATGTGATTTTGCCTCTGTCAACACTTTTTTTAAAATTTTTATAACTGTTCAGAACCAGCCTCAAAAGCACTACGTGTTTCCTTGGTGAGGAGTATCCGCCAAATAGATCATTCAAGGGTTTTCTTCTTTTTTCCTCACTTCTTTTGCGTGTTTTCTGGCTTTCTCATAAATATCAAATGCTTCCTCATATCGAGGACTATAATCCCCAAAACCAGTCCAGACATGCTTTTTGGTTTTTTCTTCTCCCTCTGCCACATCAGGCAAGATCTTTTCGGTCCTCGTCTGTTTTGTATCTTCACGCAAATAACAACCGCCGGATTGAGAATTTTCTCTCCCGGCGGTTGTAGCAGGATTCTTTATTGCTGTCTGTATTGTTTTTTTTCTTATTCTTTTTCTTGTCTCCGGCTTTTTCATGACTCTTCTTCCTGCTCTGTTTTTTCCGTCTTTAGTTGAATTTTATTTTTTAGTTTTATCCTGGTACTTCTGTCACTATAGATAACCATATATTCTGTTCGTTTTGCAGTTGGCAGAACATCTACAATATTGTCACCCAGATTCTGACAGAAAAATTCAGTACCATTCATTCTCAATAGGGAACATTCACTTCCTGTATAAGAAATAATGACATTTTCTCCCCATTTTACGGATTCATATAATTTATTCCGTCCAATAGAAGCTTTTAAATGACCGGACTTATTATAAATCATCATTTGATATGGCTGTTCGGTTCCTGCTTCTACACCTTCAGAATCATTTTCAAAAATATATCCTATATATTGGTGATTTGAAAAAACACTTTTGATTTCTTTATTAAAAGAAAGAGTTTTTACCTTTTTCGGCTTGTCTTTCATCTGATAAAAAATCGTCTGATCGTCTCCTACCGCACAGACTGTACGATCATCCATAAACTCGATTTTCGGAATAAAAGTATGATCAAATTGATAGGTTCCTACCAGATTTCCACTTTGCCCTTTTCCCCCTTCTCCGAAATTATAAAAAGACAGTACGTTTTTAGAATCAATTCCATCTACACAATAGTAGCTAGCTACCATCTTTTTTCCATCAGAAGAAATTGCAACCGCCAAAGGATATCCATTGCTTTCCAATTTTGATTTGATGTCGGCCAGAAGGCTGCCCTCCTTGTTATATAGGCGAATGTAATTATCCGTTCCTTCTTCCAGCACAACACAAAAGACCCCCTGTGAAGCGACCTGGACCTTCTTGACCGGATAAGGCATACTATACTCTCCTACTTTTCCTCCTTCATCAAACAACAAGACCTCATTACCTTCCAGATCTGCTACAGCGGCATATTCCCCTTCAACAGAAATAGCAGGATTCGACATATTATATGCTTCTGTCCATAAGACCTTTTCTGCCTGGGTAAGACAAGAAATTCCATCCTGACTATATTTCAAATATCCATCCTGATAAGCAATAAACTGTGTATAATTCGCTCCGGAATTAGGCGTTGAAGTAATTTCTTCAAATGTATGAAAACTTCTGTCCCAAAAAGAATGGGAAAGACCTGCCAAAACCAGCAGAATCATCACAGTAAAAGCTATTCTTTGTCTTTTTTTCTGCCATTCCTGTTCCGAGCGCTCTTTTCTGTTTTTTTTATTTTGAATCAGCTGTATTCTTCTTTCTTCTTTTTCCTGCTCTGTCATCTTAAAATAATTCCTTTATCATTTTTTGGCTATTACGGATTTCTATTCTATAACTATATACGATTTTTTTTTAAAAGTAAAGCAAACGAAAAAGAATCTTCCTGATACTCAATTTCACTCTATAGAAGGAATCAGAATTTTTTGTCCAATAAAAATTTCATCCTCATTTGCCAGGTTATTTGCTTTTGCAATCTGAGAAGCATATTTGGATGTTGTATACATCCTCCGACTGATTGCTGCTAATGTATCTCCTTTTTGCACGGTATAATAAAGAGGTTTCCCCTGATTTTTATTTGCTTCTTTCGCCGTTGTTTTTTCTGTTTCTGTCTCTCCGTCGGCTGTTTGTTCTGTTTTTCCTTCACTGGATGCAGTTTTCACCCCTGTTTCACGTTCCCCTGTGTCCTCAATTCCTGATTCTACGGAAGTCGTAACCTGAGGTTGTCTGACCTCCACTTCTTTTTGTCCGGTCAATTTCGATTCCAATTTCGACATCGTTTCCGCAACAGTACCATTTCCTGTTGTAATCCACTGATCTCCCCTCATCTGATAAAGCGCATACCCTAAAGTTCCTACAATAATCACAATACTGGCTGCCCTTGTCAGACGAATCTGAAGATTTTGTTTTTTATTTTGCTTTCCATAGTGACTGACCCGTCGATAATTGCGAACTACTTTTCGGTCTCTTCTGATCTGATCCTGCTGCTCATCGACCTCTTCTTTCCTTTCTTCTTTTGATGCAAGCATATATTCCCTCATAGAACTATTTTTTTCATAATAAATGTAATAACCTTTCTGTCTTAACAACTGCTGATTTTCACAAATATAAAATGCATCTTCATTTTCCAAAGCATCCAGCATATAAAGAACTTTGTGATTTCCAGGGAAATGCATTAAATGAGCCTTAATAATTTTCTGATTCATTTCAACAGAAAAACCAATCCGGGACAGAAACCATCCAACTACCTGTTGACCCGAAAAAAATCGATCTCTCTGTTCCAACAGCTGCCTCCAGATTTCATCGTTAAAAATCGTTTCATCCATATCCAGTTCCAGATTCTGTGCCTCAATCGCTCCGCTGATAAATACGCCGATTCCGTTCTCTGTCTGATAAATATCTCCCAGCAAAATGGCGCCCCGGGCATAAACATGATCCGGCTGTGCAAGTCTTGTCAGATAGGTTACTACAAAATCTTCGATATAAATTTTTCTGTTTTCCTTTGTATCTCCTATCTGTCGTACATTCTTCGGCAGTTCTCTTTTGGGCATGTCCTTTTTTTCTTCTTCCTTACCACATATAATTTCTATCATTTCCCTCACCTTCCTGCTTTTTTCACTTTCTTTCCCTCATTCCATTTTCTTTCAGGATAAAAATAGCCTATCATATGATAGAAAAGAACTTTGTCAGATTGGGGAAGGTTTGAATCTTTTTTAAAAAGTTTTTCTTTCCGTTATGTTTTTTTCATATTTTGTCCATACTTTTTATATCTTATAAAAATAAAACTTGGAGAATCTTATGAAAACCTTATTGAACTATAGAGGAAATAAAAAAAAGACCCAGTATTACAACAGAACTGAGTCTACGTATCAAAGTTTTGGCCAGGCTTTAAAAATCATGACAGAGCAAACTATCGGACAGAATCAACCCTTGATTTTAGTCTGCATCGGCTCCGATCGTATTACCGGAGACTGTCTTGGGCCTCTGGTAGGGCATAAATTGTCCCAGGTGGTTCCTCATCCGGAACGTATCTATGGGACATTAAAAGAACCGGTACATGCCAGAAATTTAAAGCAGGTTTTAAAAGAAATTCATCGGACCTATCCAAATCCTTTTCTGATTGTTGTGGATGCTTCCCTTGGGCTAACCGATCACATTGGGTATATCACCCTTTCCAACGGCCCATTGCGCCCTGGAGAAGGAGTCAAAAAACGCTTGCCCCCGGTAGGGGAAATTTCCATCACCGGAATTGTCAATGCGAGCAGCGAAAACAGCAGCTTTCTTCTGCAAAACACCCGTCTACACCTTGTAGAAGAACTTGCAGATTATATTTTCCTGGGAATGCTAAACGGTCTCCAGCATTATATGATATAAATCAACATGTCCACCCCTTATTTTAAGCCACGTCCATTGTTTATTAAGAAGGAAGTTTCATGTCACCTGGTTTAATAAATCCATGATTTTTCATAAAGTTCGTAAAAATCAAGGTCAAAAGAGCCGGTGCAATCACATACATGACTGCAATTTCAATTAAAATCAACGCCGAATCACCGCCTTCTCCTACCATAGTCTGATAACACATGATAGGGCCTATCAAACCGGCAGTTCCCATTCCGGATCCTGTCGCATTGCTGGTCATTTTCAAAACAACCGTAGAAACAGGTCCTAAAATTGCACTTGTTAAAATCGGTGGAATCCAAATCACCGGTTTTTTCACAATATTTGGCATCTGAAGCATAGAAGTTCCGATTCCCTGGGCAATGGCTCCACCAATTTTATTATCTTCATAGCTTGCCACAGCAAAGCCTATCATCTGCGCACAACAGCCTGCAGTTGCTGCCCCTGCCGGAAGACCGGACAAGTTTAAAATAACGCCAATTGCTGCCGAACTGATTGGCAGCGTCAGGCAGATCCCCATGAGAACTGATACAACAATTCCCATAAGAAATGGCTGCTGTAAAGTGGCTGTTTCAATAATTTCTCCAATCCATCCCATAAAATGGGAAATAGGAGGTCCCACTAAAATTCCAGCTGCAGCCCCACTGAAAAAAGTAACCAGGGGAGTAACCAAAATATCCAGACTGGTTTTTCCTGAAATGATTCTTCCAACGGATACCGCAACCATTGCTGCCAGGAAAGCCCCAAGAGGTTCTCCTGGACCGCTAAATACCAAAGCTCCATCCTGAATCAATGTTCCCCGGAGCAGATTTGTTGCAAATGCTCCACACATTCCTGCTGCCCCTGTCGATACTGTCACCAGAACATCATCTTTATATTTGCAAGCGATGCCTACTCCTATCCCTGCGCCAGTCATAGCTTTTGCCACCGAAGCTGCTCCGCAGATGTAAGTTTCCGCCGCTCCACCAACAAAACTCCCGATCTGGCCAATAATCGTACCAAGAATCAACGTGGCAAACAAGCCAAGTGCCATACCTGACAAACCGTCAATAAAAATATAATGAAATATTTTCTTGATCTGTTTCATGTTCTGCTCCTTTCTATTTTCATTTTCTTTTTATTCTATAGAAGATTTTCTCAATTGTAAAGTAACCTGTCTGTTAAAACTTTTTCACGTATCTTTTAAACATTTTTTCACACAGGAAAGCTGGTCTTTTCAGAAGAGATATTGTATAATACAAAAACCAGCTGTTTAGAAAGGATTTGATTTTTATGTTTCGTGTCTGGGGTAAAATATTCAAAGAAAACCGTCTCATCCGGGACATTACCATTGAAAACCCTTCTTCCGATATGACCCGTACTGCCAAAGTGTATAAAGCCCTTGATGAAATATGTTATGAATTCGACCTGCAGGTCCCTCTCTGGCTGGATTCTAACAAAAGAGAATTCATCGCCCATGATAAGACCAGATTCCATCAGGATAATTTTATAGAACAAATCGATTTTGATTTTCTGGAATTTCACGTCATTGAAGAAGATTCTTGTTATTAGGTTGCAAAAGGGGATGTCCTGAATTACGTTTTCAGGACATCCCCTTTCATCGTATGTACTTATTACTGATTCGGGAAATGGCTGTCAAATGATTTTACCATAGAATTTTCTTCAATAAAATCTAAAATGTCATCAAAATCAATATCTTTTGGCACCTTTAATAACAGCTCATATTTTACCACATCATTCTTTTTCTTAATATTGCTTTCTGCAATTTTCGCATTCCAGGCCTTTAGCTGCTCCTTTAGAATATGCTGAAACTCTGTCGAATCATCTACTGTAATAGAAATCTCTGTTGTAATAAAGTCTGTTCCAATCGTATGTTTGTGCATAAAAATCTGAAAAACTAAAATAAATCCCGTCAAGAAAAAGCCGAGATAATACATGCCTGCCCCAATTGCAAGTCCGATTCCGGATGTAGCCCAGACACCCGCTGCTGTTGTCAATCCCTTAATCGACGTACCGTTCTTGAAAATAATTCCTGCCCCCAAAAAACTGACGCCGCTGACTACCTGAGAAGCAATACGAGATGGGTCTGCACCTTTGGTCCCACTTAGCACCTCACCTGTGACTGTTACAAGATCAGAAAATCCATACTTTGATACAATCATCATCAGTGCAGTCGCTGCTGCAACCATTACATGGGTTCGAACCCCTGCTTCCTTAAATCTTCTGGATCGCTCAAAACCTACACAGGCTCCGCAAATTCCAGCCACCAGAATCCTGATAGAAAATCCGAACATCTGCGCAAACGGAATCTGTTCATTCATCTGGCTTAAATACCATGTCATTTGTTCCATAAAATTCACATAATCCTCCTCCAATATGAACTTTAGCATCCGCCTCAACACTATAATCCCCCTGTTTTCGTTGAAGTGGGTGTACTTTTATGCTATATTATAAACATAAATCACCATAAAAACAAATAATATTATTTTAGATATACATAAATTACAATTATAATTCAGAAAGGATTTAACCATGTTCGATTACAAATTCAAAACTCTGCTGGCTGTCTATGAAACCGGCAGTTTTACAAAAGCAGCCAAACTTCTGGCACTGACCCAGCCTGCGGTCAGCAATCAAATTAAACTCATTGAAAGCGAACTGAATATCAAAATCTTTTATCGGGATAGCGGCATTCTTACTCCTACATCAGAAGGAAAAATTGTCATCAAATATGCACGACGGGCTTTAGGTCTTTACGAAAAGATGAACACTGCAATCTGGGATGAAAAAAATCACCGCAAACACATCTCTGTTGGGATTACCCATACCGCAGAAAGCAATCGAATTGCTGAAGTTCTGGCTCGATACTGTGAAGATCATCAGGATGTCCGCCTTACTCTGATTACAGATTCTATCAATAATATTTATGATAGAATAAAAACCTATGATATTTCTTTTGCCATTGTGGACGGACGTATCTCAGAAAGCAGTTGTAATTCGATTCTGCTTGATACAGATTCTCTTGTTCTGGCTGTTTCCAACAACAGTCCTCTTGCCAGAAAAAGCATGGTCACCATTGAAGAACTAAAAAAAGAGCGAATCATACTTCGTCTTCCTGATTCCGGAACCCGCAACCTGTTTGTTTCTCACCTGGAAAGCATGAATTTATCCATCGATGATTTTAATATTTATCTTCAGGTAGACAACATAGCAACGATTAAAGATCTGATCCGCGGTGATTTTGGAGTTTCTGTTCTGGCAAAAAGCACCTGTATGGATGAAGTACGGAAAGGCAAACTTAAAATTCTCCCGATTGAAAATTTAAGCATGATCCGGGAAACCAATATTATCTATCCTTCTGATTTTGAGCATATTCATCTGCTTCAGGATATTGTAAAAATCTATCATCATATTGAAGGTCAATTTGAAGAGGACGAATCATATTCTGCTGCATTAGGAGGAAATGAACATGAAAATTATTGATATGCACTGCGATACAATCTCCCGCCTTCGCACGGAAAGAAAAGAGAATGTTTTACCTGATCATAAGACGAATAAACCAGAGCTCCGTTCCAGTTCCTTTCAGATTGATCTTGAAAAAATGAAAAAGGGTTCCTATCTTTTACAAAACTTTGCTCTTTTTGTAAATTTATCGGAAGAGGAAGATCCATATTTGGCTGCTCTGGAAATGGTCCATTTATTTTTTGAGGAAATGGAACACAATCAAGACATTATTCGCCCGGTAACTTCTTACAAAGAAATAGAAGAAAACAAAAAGTCCGGACTAATGTCTGCTCTTCTCACTTTGGAAGAAGGAGAAATCTGCAAAGGAAGCCTGGAGCATTTAAAACATTTTTATGATCTCGGCATACGTATGATGACGCTGACCTGGAATTTTGAAAATCAACTGGGATTCCCAAATCGGTATCCGAAACGAAGAACGAATTCCGGCATAGAGACAGATTCCTCTTCCCATTATCCATTTTATGGCTCTTCAAATCCAACAGGACTTACAAAAACAGGGCTGGAATTTCTGGAAGAAATGGAACATCTGGGTATCATCATTGATGTTTCTCATCTGTCCGATGGCGGCTTTTATGACGTTTACAACCATACTCATCTTCCTTTCGTCGCCAGCCACTCGAATGCAAGAAGCCTTTGTAAGCACTGTAGAAATCTGACCGACGATATGATTCAGAAAATCGGACAGAGAGGCGGCGTAATCGGATTAAATTTTTACGGAAATTTCCTGGATTTTCATGAGGACGGTACTCCGGGACAAAGTACTGCTGCCTGTATTGCCAGACATGCCCGTTATATCACAAACCTGGGTGGCATGGACTGTCTGGGGCTTGGCTCTGACTTCGACGGCTTTGCCGG
Source organism: Lachnospiraceae bacterium (assembly GCA_022766905.1). GTDB lineage: Bacteria > Bacillota > Clostridia > Lachnospirales > Lachnospiraceae > SIG292. The sequence goes on along the minus strand of JALEPU010000152.1, from coordinate 23,961 downwards.
TGAAACGGAACTATCCGATTGTTCCATGCTCTATCTTTTAGAAGAGGCTCTTCGTAAACAAGGTTTTTCCTCCGGTGAAATAGACAAAATATTTTACCGGAATGTCCTTCGTCTATATCAGGAACTTTTATAGTGCATACAATAATAAAAAAAGATCCGGAAGAAAAGCCATCAGGTATCCAGGGCATTTCTTTCGGATTTATAAAATAACAAGAGGTTTTTCTTATGCTTGCACTGGTCTGCGTTCCTATTGCCAGCCTATATCATTCTCCGGATTCCCATTTCCCCAAAAGCGACGAACTTTTTTACGGATCCTTCGTCAACATCAAACAGGTTCTTTCCGGTTCCTGGTGTAAAGTCCGTACTTTTTATCGCTATGAAGGTTACGTATCTAAAAAACAACTGCTTCCCCTTCCTCTCTGGCAGGATATCCGCCAGAAATCAGACAGGAAACACTGTGGCACCCTGAAAATAGTTACAAAAAATTTCTGTGATCTTCTCGCAGAACCCTCTGTAAAAAGTCCTCTTCTGGATACCTTTCCCTGTGGAAGCTTCTTTTACGAACTTGGAAAGGAACAAGGATATTCAAAAATTTTACTGTTCCAGGGGGTAATCGGCTACTGCAACTCTTCTTTTCTTTCCCCGTGCCCGGACTATTCCGAACAAAACAGACCTGATGAAAACGATTTTCGTCATATCATAACAAAAACTGCTCTTTCTTATCTGGGCACTCCTTACCGTTGGGGCGGAAAAAGCTACCTTGGAATCGACTGTTCCGGCCTTACTTTCATGAGCTACTTTCTGAATGGCATCATCATCTATCGGGATTCCCAGATGAAAGCTGGCTTTCCTGTTCATCCTATCCCAAAAGAAGAAAAGAAGCCGGGAGACCTGCTTTATTTTCCCGGGCATGTTGCAATGTATCTTGGAGATCAGCAGTTTATTCATTCTACAGGACAAATAAATCCCGGAGGCGTTATCATCGAAAATTTTAAGCCGGAAAGCTCCCGTTACCGAAAAGATCTACACGACTCCTTTTTAGGTGCCGGTAGTATTTTTTAATTCTATCTTCTTGTTTTGTCTCATAAATTATAACAAAATCAGGAAACAGATATCTATGAACCATAAAAAATATCTCTTGTTTTGTATGTTTCTTTTCTATACAATTATTCTTTTTCACCGGCAGATTCCTTTTTTATCCGTTTTAAACCAAAACAACATCTCTCCTACCCAGGTAGTGATTGACGTTGGGCATGGAGGGAATGATCCCGGAAAAGTCGGAATCAATAGCGCAAAGGAAAAAGACATTAATTTAAAAATTGCCCAGTATCTTTTTCGAATACTGACAGTCTCCGGATATACCGTTACTATGACGCGTACTCAGGATGTCTCTCTCTCCCTTCCCGGAGCTTCCAACCAGAAAATCTCCGACTTAAATCAGAGAAAAGAAATTATGAAACAAGCTTCCCCTATGGCAATTGTCAGCATCCATCAAAATAGTTTTCCTTCTGAGTCTCAGCATGGTTCTCAGGTTTTCTATCCGGCCTCTTCGGAAGAAAGTAAAAAGCTGGCTTCCTGCATTCAGGAACAGTGCAAAAGAATTCTGGATCCTGAAAACAAAAGACAAATAAAAGCAAATACAGATTACTATTTATTCCGTGATAATCCCTATCCGACTGTTATCGTAGAATGCGGTTTTTTGTCCAATTATCGGGAAGCCAATCTTCTCATAACTGACGAATACCAGGAAAAAACTGCCTGGGCAATCTATATGGGAATAAAGCAATATCTGAAAACCCTGGAATAGGATTTTACAGTCTATGCTATAGACGAATAAAGAACAAAAGAAGCGGATATCCGTCGTCCGCTTCTTTCTCTGTTCGATTATCCGTAACTTTCTTTTATTCTGTCATAATTTTAATTATCTCTTCGTTGGTCTGCTTCATTCCGTCCTTACCAAGGCGGCCTACGCTGTGAATCGTCTGCTCAATTCCTTTTTTTACAATTCCGTCTCCTCCATAAAACTGTTGATGACTTTCATACATCTGGAGCCCCAAAATCCCCGCATCAATCGAAAGGGCAATCTTGGCTGCACAGGATGCTTTGGCCCCGTCACAAATAATGCCGGAAGAAATTGCCAGCGCATTGACCACCGTATGGGTCATATGTTCATAATCTTTCGTCATAATATACGAAATCCCGGCTCCCGCAGCAGCACCGGCACTGACCGCACCACAGTAAGCGGAAAGACGTCCGATTCTGGTCTTTTGATGGATGGCGACCAGGTTAGAGAGCACAAGGGCACGAAACATCTCTTCTTCTGATGCATGATATTCTTTTGCATATTCGATAACCGGTATGGAACAGGTAATCCCCTGATTGCCGCTGCCGGAATTAATAATCACAGGCAGATCACATCCGTTCATTCTGGCATCAGAACCTGCTGCCGCTTTCGCCTTTGCTCTTGTCTTAACTCCATTTCCATCATTTTTCAAAAGAACTTTTCCAATATTCGCTCCATAATCCCCACTTAATCCTTCTTCGCAGATCCTTACGTTATAGTCAATCTGCCTCTGTATTACTTCCCGTATATCTTCTATCTGAACAGAATTCGCAAAATCCCAGATATCCTCCATGTTCAGAAGATTGTATATCGACTCATCATCCGAATCCTCCTCGTTCTGAACAGGTATCTGTAAAATTACTTCTTCATCTTTTTCCAGTAACACAATATTGGTATGATAATTTGCAATTCTAACTTTGGCAGAATGTTCCCCCTTCTTCACTGTCACGATAATATCAAAGGTGCAACCCATCTGCAACGGTTCAATCTCAATCTTAATCTGCCGAAGTCCCTCCTCTATCTTCTCAATCTCTTCCCTTCGTACCTCTGACAATACTTCCAGTTCTTTCCCCGCATCTCCTGCCATAATGCCCGCTGCAACTGCAGCAGATATTCCTTTCATCTGATTCGTATTCGGCACAATCACACTCTTGACATTTTTAATAATGCTGCCGCTCACCTGAACTAAAGCATAATCCGGAATCTCACCAAGAAGTTCTCTGGCTTTTGCTGAAGCCAACGCCAAAGCAATCGGTTCGGTACATCCCATGGCTGGCTTCAATTCTTCTTTTAAAATATCTACATAACATTGATATTGTCTGCTCTCCTTTTTCATCTTTTTGTCCTCCCAAAAGATTTCTATATGATTATTCTATCCAATGTCTTCCGGAAATACAAGAGAGGATATATCCGGAGAAAAGATATATCCTCCCTCTTCATCTTCACAATAGAAAAACTATGCCTTAATTTTCTTATCAGGTCTTAATTTTTGTAAAATGTACAGAAGCAACTGTGCCTCTGCTGCCTTCTTCATAGTCCCGCATATAATTATTCTCTTCTAATACCCGGCATATCTCATTCATGTCTTCTGTCCCGTAGGCCTTCTCATCTACGAGTACTGACAGTCCCCACTCATAATAAGCACATAGCTCCGAACGAAGACTGGCATCATATCCCCCGATCTCTGCCATCGTCATCCCTCCCTGCTTTTCGACTGTTCCTAGTGATATGTAAAAAAGAGTGCATCGAAGGAATTCCTTTCTGACAAAAGAATCGCGCCAAGCTCCATCTGTCATCCTCCTTATTCCTTCTCTTCCAATTATAACCTCTTTCTTGTAAAATTGCAATATTTTTCCAAATAAATTTATTTTCCTGAAAAAGCTTTACATTATATAGATTTCCGCTTATACTATTATTAGATAGGTATATCTAATATGAATGCTTATCCAAATCTTTTGATATAATCAGCGAAGGAAGTGAGCTTATGAAATTTGAAAAAATCAATGAAAACCAAATACGGTGCACTCTGAATAAAGCAGATTTGGCAGATAGAGAATTATTGATTAACGAATTAGCTTATGGGACCGAAAAAGCAAAGGCTCTTTTCCGCGAGATGATGCAGCAGGCTTCCTATGAAGTTGGATTCGAAGCAGAAGATATTCCTCTGATGATTGAAGCAATCCCGGTATCTCCTGATTGTCTGGTTCTTATCATTACCAAGGTAGAAGATCCGGAAGAATTGGATACTCGTTTTTCTAAATTTACCAAACCATCTATTCTTGATATGGATGAGGATCCGGAAGAATCGGAAGATGACGATGACTCAGCTGATGATGACGATGATGCGACTACTGTTTATGATCAGTTTGGTGAAGAAGAACCCCTTCCATTCCCGGAAAATGGTTCTATTGCAGATACATTGGATTTCTTCAGCCCTATCAGCAATGCAATCAAAAAAGCAAGAGAGGCTGCAGAAGCTTCCAAAGCAAGAGAGCAGGATGAAAAAGCAGTTCAGAAAGTATTTTTATTCTCAGATATGAAGTCTGTCATGAAACTGGCTCCAAAGCTTCATACTATTTATCATGAAGCCAACAGTCTGTATCGGGACAGTGCGAATAAGAATTATTATCTGCTTCTGACAAAAGGTTCCCTGACAACCGAAGCTTTCGGACAGATTTGTAATCTGATGTCAGAATATGGGCAGAAAGTTTCTTACACTTATGCTTCTACCGCTTTCTATAAAGAGCATTATGATACTTTATTAGAAAAGAATGCCATTCAGGTACTGGCGGAATTATAAAATTTGATTTGACAACCCTGGTATAGATTTACTATAATAGAGATTGGGCGAACAAAAAAAAGAAATACCCACCGAATGAAGTTTTTCTCGGTGGGTATCTGAACGCTAACGATATATTAATCTTCTTTTAATGCAAGATATTCGTTAATTTTAGCAAGAAGTTCATCTGCGTCCATGCCATGAACCATAGCAGCTTCTTCCAGGCTTTCTCCCTGAGATGCCGGACAGCCGATGCAGTGCATACCGGATGCCATAAGAATTGGTGCGATTCCAATATCTACCTGTAACATCTCACCGATTAACATATCCTTGGTTACCTGCTTTTTCATATCATATACCTCCTGTGTATTTCTTATTTGGATCAGCAAGAAACTGATACTTTTAAAGATTTGTACTAGGAGAAGTATAATACATTTTATTCTAAATTACAAGAAAAACTCGAAGAGAGTTTTTTCATATTTACAATTATGGAGATGTACCGAAGAGGCCGTAACGGGGCTGACTCGAAATCAGCTTGTCGGGTATTCCCCGGCACGTGGGTTCGAATCCCACCATCTCCGTTTCTTTTTTATCACAGATTATTTTCTTTTTCTTCAGAATGTCTTCAATTTTTTTCCACACATTATTCACAGATTTTCGGTATATTATAATCATACAAAGCAAACAAGCTTTTTCAGATAGATGTTTTTCATTTTTTTCATAACTCCTCTTTTAAAAAAGGGGCTGGAGGAAAACCACAATCATTCCATTGCGATTTTCTTCCAGCCCCTTTCGTACTTAATCTTTCAGATTCACTTTTTACTCTTTAAAATACAGATGTCTTGGAATACCATCGACCATAACCGGAGGTACCTCGCCCTGAATCAGAGGGCGGCAATAGTTCACATATTCCTGAGACACATTGGTTCCGTCTTCTGTAATCCACTCTAACGGCACTTTCTTCTCTACGTTGGAAACTTTGTGTACATCGTATACTTCCGTTGTACACTGATATGGATCGTCGGATACTCTCTTTAAAATAATCATACGTCCATTATCGCCGTCAATTGCTGCTTTTACTGCAGCTCCGCCTGCTGAAAATGCTTCATTAATATCAATTCTGGATGCCATATGAGATGCACATCTTTGCAGGGAACTTAATTCAATAGCTCTTGTTTTACAGCCGATCTCTGCTGCAATCACGTTGCAAAGATAGCGGGCAGTTCCTGTCAGCTGACGATGACCAAACGCATCCACAAACTCTGCTGCATCAGATAATTCACATACATATCTTCCATCTCCCAGGCAGATTCCTTCTGATACTGCAACCACAACAGATGGCTGAGTTTCCTGAATTTCTTTTACCTTTGCTACAAACTTTTCAACGTCAAAAGGAACTTCCGGAAGGTAGATTAAATCCGGACCTCCACAGTCTTCTCCCTTTGCCAGAGCAACCGATGCTGTCAGCCATCCTGCATTTCTTCCCATAACTTCGATGATCGTAACTAATTTATTACCATATACCAAACCATCCCGGATTGCTTCTTTCGTTACAGTACCAATAAACTTCGCAGCACTTCCGAATCCCGGTGTATGATCGGTAACAGCAAGATCATTATCAATGGTCTTAGGAACACCTACAAAACGACATGGATGCCCTGTTACGATTGCATAATCGGACAGTTTACGGATTGTATCCATAGAATCGTTGCCACCGATATAAAAGAAATATCCAATTTCCAATTTATCAATCAAGGAAAAAATTTTATCATAAACTTCTCTGTTCTCGTGAATCTCCGGAAGCTTATAACGGCAGGATCCCAAATAAGCAGATGGAGTTCTCTTTAACAATTCAATGTCCAGGTCAGAAGTGATATGCTTTGATAAATCTACATATCTCTCTTCCAGAAATCCCTGGATTCCGTTCCTCATTCCATACACTGTCCCAAGGCCATTCTCCTTGGCAGTGCGGTATACCCCTGCAAGACTGGAATTAATTACACTGGTCGGGCCGCCGGACTGACCCACGATTACATTGTTTCTCATCGTAATACCTCCTAAGCTGATCACTATGCCGGATTCTATGCTTGCCTCTTTTTTCATAAAACCACTTCTATTGGGCACATTTCACAGTTTCTTTTTTATAATAGGTCTATTATATCAATTTTAACTAATTCAGGCAAGAAAAAAAGAAGCAGAAGTCATGTTTTTTACCAAATCATTCTGCTTCTTTTTCATAAGATGAGCCAAGGGACAAATGTCTGTACCCTGATATCATCATGAAATTATAATTTTTCTTTTAATAAACAAATACAGGGCATCCCGGTTCAATCATCTCATACAGACTTGCTGCATTATAAGAAGGCATATTGACACAGCCATGAGAACCATTGCCTCTGTAAATGCCGCCTCCAAAGCTTCCTCTCCAGCTTGCATCATGGAATCCTACGTTTGTATCAAAGGGCATCCAGTATTTTACCGGGGAAGAATATCCCTGTCCGGATAAGGTTGCATTCCGTGTCTTGTACATAATCGAATACGCTCCCTTTGGTGTAGAACGGCCTTTCGTCACATCTCCTGTTACTACAGAGGAAGACAGCACACATTTTCCATCTTTATAATACCACATCTGCTGATCCTGAATGCTGACTTCTGCGTAAGTACCATCCCAGTCAATATTTCCCTTTTTCCGGCAAACCGCTTTGAACAGATAAATCGGCTCTCTCTTCACGCTCTCGCCTTTCTTGATTACCTTAATCAGCTGCTTGGCTTCCTTTGTCTGACTGATCTTCCAGCCATAGCTTCCGAAATAGACTTTCACTTTGTTGCCATAACTGTTGGTAAAATCACGAACCGTTGAATATGTATCGTATTTTGCAGCCAGTTCCTCGATATAATCCAGGACTTTGTCATAATTTAAACTGACTTTCATCTTCTTGTCAATGCTGATCCACTGATCAATTAAAGTCTTATCAACTGTCTCTGTCGTATAATCAAAATCATAGGTAACTACAACTTTTCTCAGACGTTCGATCTCAGCTAAGGCATCCTTTACTTCCTGGTCATCTGCGTAAATCGTTGGATTCTTATAGCAATCTGCTTTTTCCAGATCCAATTTCGTCTGACTGGTGTTCAATGCTTCTTTGACGGCTGCTGTCAGTTCTTCTTTCTTCACTGTTGTGCCGTATACTTCATCGATTACAACGAATTCTCCATCTTTTAACTGAATCTTGGCATTGACCGGTTTCTCAATATTCTCTTTCTTAAAGCAGGCAAGCCCATCAATTACCGTTGTAAGCTTTGCCTCATCATAAGTTACATTTGGCTGCAACGTTACTTTAATATCCTTAAAAAAGGCTGTAAACCAGAGAAATTCATTCTGTTCCTCCAGTGCCTTCTGTACACTGTCGCCAAGTTCAACCTTCATATCAATGTCAGCAGCAAGAATCTCTTCCGTCTGATCCTTTCTCTCGATTAACTGTAAGGTGTGTGCGTCCAGGTCATTCTCTACGTTTTTTTGAACTTCTTCCACTTTCTGACCGCCCACACTATGTCCATTCAATACTGTGCCACTTAAAAATCGGCTGTGATAAAAAAGTGCTCCACCCAGGTAGACAACCAATAAAGCAGCAAGTACAATTAAAATAATCTTTGCTCTGGCGCTTAAGCCCTTTCTTGTCTCTTCTGTGTTCTTCATTTAATATCAGCTTCCTCCTATTTCTTAAAGTTCCCTTCAACCCCAGAATACCTTCTGGATAAAAGAGAGGAACCTTCTCATAATAATAATTCCCTCACAATGTTTCATACACATTATATATGATTTGCTATGAAAAGGAAACCTGCTTTCATGAACTTTATAGAATCTTAAGTATTTCGTAAATACTAGGTGTGTTTCCTTCTTTCCACATTTTTCTGTAGAAAAAGGAAGGCAGAAAACCTGTCATATTACAAGCTTTTTGCACTCCCTCTTATCCTTCTAATTTATTTAATAATGTCCATTAAAGACAGGTTGATTCTTCCCATCTTATCTACTTCCAGAACTTTTACAATAACGATATCACCAATCTCTACGACGTCTTCTACCTTTTCTACTCTCTTCTTGGAAAGTTTGGAAATATGAATCAGTCCGTCTTTATTTGGTGCAATCTGTACAAATGCTCCAAAATTCATAATTCGTACTACTTTACCTTCGTAAATTGCACCTGCTTCTACAGGTTCTACAATAGAACGAATAATCTTAATTGCTTTTTCTATTCCTGCTTTTTCCACACCACAAATAGAAACGCGGCCTTCTTCATCAATATCGATCTTCACACCTGTCTCATCGATGATACCATTGATTGTCTTGCCCTGTTTTCCGATAATCTCACTGATCTTATCCGGATCCACTTTAATCTGTTCAATCTTTGGTGCATATTCGCCAACTTCTGCTCTTGGCTTATCAATAACAGGATCCATAACATTATCCAGAATATACATTCTTGCTTCTTTTGTTCTTGCAATGGCTTCTTCGATGATTGGTTTTGTCAAACCATGAATCTTGATATCCATCTGGATTGCTGTAATACCATCTCTTGTACCGGCTACTTTAAAGTCCATATCACCGAAGAAATCTTCCAGACCCTGAATATCTGTCAGTACCAGATAATCGTCATCACTTTCTCCTGTCACAAGACCTGTGGAAATACCGGCTACCGGCTTTTTAATCGGCACACCTGCTGCCATCAGAGACAGGGAAGATGCACAAATACTTGCCTGAGAAGTAGATCCGTTGGATTCTAATGTCTCAGATACGGTACGAATTGCATATGGGAATTCTTCTTCAGACGGAAGTACAGGAACCAAAGCTCTCTCTGCTAATGCTCCATGTCCGATTTCTCTACGTCCCGGTCCTCTGGATGGTTTTGTCTCACCTACAGAATAGGATGGGAAATTATAATGATGCATATACCGTTTGGTTGTCTCTGTGGTATCCAGGCCATCCAATCTCTGAGCCTCTGACAAAGGTGCCAGTGTTGTAATGGTCATAATCTGAGTCTGTCCCCTTGTAAACATACCGGAACCATGTACTCTCGGCAGAATATCAATCTCTGCTGCCAGCGGACGAATCTGTTTAATATCACGTCCGTCCGGTCTCTTGTGATCTTTTAAGATCATCTTTCTAACTGTCTTTTTCTGATACTGATAAACAGCATCATCAATGAAGGATACCCACTCTTCATGATCCTCTGCATATCTTTCTTCCAGACTGTCTTTGATCCTGCGGATATTTTCTTCTCTTACCTGTTTCACATCTGTGAATACTGCTTCTTCCATCTCTTCACCAGGAATGAAGGATGTCATATCTTCCCACATATCTGCAGGAATTTCAAATTTTTCGTAGTCATGTTTTTCTTTTCCACACTCTGCTACGATTGTATCAATGAATTGAATGATTTCCTGATTTAACTCGTGTGCGGCAAAAATAGCCTCCAACATCTTTTCTTCCGGAACTTCATTGGCTCCTGCTTCGATCATAATCACTTTTTCTCTGGTGGAAGCTACGGTTAAAGCCAGATCAGAGCGATTCTTCTGTTCTGTGGTCGGGTTAAATACCAGTTCTCCATCTACCAGCCCTACCATGGTTGCTGCCGTCGGGCCGTCAAATGGAATATCGGAAATGCAGGTTGCAATCGCAGAACCAAGCATTGCCGTAATCTCCGGTGCACAATCCGGATCTACAGACATAACCAGGTTATTCAAAGTTACATCATTTCTATAATCCTTTGGAAACAACGGTCTCATCGGTCTGTCGATCACACGAGAAGTTAAAATGGCATGTTCAGAAGCCTTGCCTTCTCTCTTATTAAATCCTCCCGGAATCTTACCTACAGAATATAACTTTTCTTCATATTCTACACTCAGAGGAAAGAAATCAATTCCTTCTCTCGGTTTCTCAGAAGCTGTTGCTGTTGATAATACAACTGTATCGCCATAGTGCATGAACGCCGCACCATTTGCCTGGGCTGCCACACGTCCAACCTCAACAACGAGGGGTCTGCCAGCCAGATCCATACTAAATCGTTTCATAACTTTTCTCCTTTTTATTCTAACTGTTACCTTTATGAACTTCAGTATGAAAAGACGCCGAAACCACTGAAAAACCAATTCTTCTTTCTGAATTTGCTTTTCAGAAGTCTCGGTCACCGTCTTTTTTGCATACTGCTTATTATTATAGCATCACATTCTGTAAAATACCAGAACTTTTTCTTTGTTTTTTCGAATCTCCTCCGAGTACTTGGAAAAATACAAAAACTACCTCGAAATAATACTTGCCTTCCCTATGGTTTTGTTATAGAATATGGTTAAAAGCTTGACATGCTTTGTCAGCTTAGAACTTATTTTTATTCTATAAGGAGGGTAATTGATATGGCATACGTTATTTCTGATGAATGTATCAGCTGTGGAGCTTGTGAAGGAACATGTCCAGCAGGCGCTATTTCTGAAGGAGATGGCAAATTCGAAATTGATGCAGATACATGTTTAGAGTGTGGAGCTTGTGCAGATGGATGTCCAGTAGGCGCTATCTCTCAGGAGTAATTCTTCATTAATGATTCATAAGAAAAACCGCCGCTTTTGTCCGATACAAAAGCGGCGGTTTTTTATATTGCGTTTCTTTTGATTGAAATTTTCTTTTCTAAATGGTTCGCCTTCCTCTCTTCTGGAAAAAACGGCTTTTCTTTTTTCTTTTTGATCTTATTTTCCCATTTCCATTCATACTGGCTGCCGCTGCCTCTCTTTTTCCCCGCTGATATTGACGAATCGTAGCGTCCAGATTCTGAAACCTTTTCTCCTCCCGTTCCTCTCTGATTCTCATCAGATAATCCATTTCCTTTATCACATTTTGAGAGACCTGCTCACTGACCTCTTCCCCGAAAATATGACTGTTTTCCCGCATAGCATGTCCGATGATCCGTCCCATAATTTCTTCAAAATCCTGCATTTTCTGATCCCGTTCCCCATGAAGCTGCGCAAAGGTGCCGGTATGTAAAGGGACAACTTTGTCTGATATCTGATTTCTCTCTTCTTCTACTTCTTTTTCCTCCTCTTCCCGAGGCGTTTTTATAACCTGGGGAATTTCACCAGATCTTTCTGACTGCCACTCCTCCGCCTGTTCCTTTTCCTCTTTTTCCTGAATTTCTTTTAACCGCTTTGTCGCCTCACCTTTTCCCTCCTGAAGCTCAGACAAAATCTGTTTGATTGTCTTAAGCTGAAATCCCCTTGCCTTTAACTCTTTGATACATTTTAACATCTGTATTTCTTCTTCTCTATAGTATCTATGGCCCATCTCATTCCTTGGAATTTCCAGATTCAGCTCCTCCTCCCAGTATCTTAATACATGAGATTCGACCTCTAACTCTTTTGCAGCATCTGATATAAAATAGCGTTTTTCTTTCATCATATTGCTCCTTCCTCTTTTTATAGGATGCTGTTGTAAGGAGAAATCAAATATCCGGCCAGGGTTCTTGATTTCCTGCCTATCAGTTATATTATAATTTACACAAAAAAAGAGGACAATAAATACTGTCCTCTAAATTCTCTTATGTTTTTATCAGATACGTTCTTTGTTGGCAAATTTCGTATATTGACCAAGCCATACCAGCTCTATAGTTCCGGTAGCACCATTACGCTGTTTTGCTACAATGACTTCTGCCAGGTTTTTTTTCTCTGTATCCGGGTTATAATATTCATCCCGGTACAAAAACATAACAACATCGGCGTCCTGCTCAATGGCACCGGATTCACGCAAATCAGAAAGCATCGGTCTGTGATCCTGTCTGGCTTCTACCGCTCGACTAAGCTGAGACAAAGCAATTACCGGAACATCAATCTCCCTGGCTAAGGCCTTTAAAGAACGGGATATCTCCGAAATTTCCTGCTGTCTGGATTCATTGCTTCTTCGGCTGCTTCCCGACATCAACTGTAAATAGTCAATGATAATCAGATCAAGTCCCAGACTCTGCTTATATCTTCGACATTTGGATCGAAGCTCCGCAATGGAAATTCCCGGAGTATCATCAATGATCAGATTGGAATTTCCAATGACTCCTGCACTTTCCATCAGCTTTTCCCATTCTGTATCTTTCAGATTACCGGTACGGATCAATTGGGAATCTACCATGGATTCCATAGCCATTAATCTGGTCACTAACTGTTCTTTTGACATCTCCAAACTGAAAACAGCCACATGATAATCATGTCTAAACGCCACATGCTGCGCAATATTTAAGACAAATGCAGTCTTACCCATGGCAGGTCTGGCTGCCACCAAAATCAATTCCGAAGGATGCAGTCCTGTCAGTTTATAATCCAAATCCAAAAAGCCGGTCGGAATTCCGGTTACTGCCCCTTTATTTTTTGCCGCTTCTTCAATCGCGTCCAAAGAATTCAGGACGACTTCCCGAATCGGCACAAAATCCTGGGAACCGCTATGACTTTGAAGCAGATGAAAAATACTCTTTTCTGTCTTTTCCAGAATGACTTCCGTATCTTCTTTCGACAGATAACAGTCTGTGGCAATCTCTTCTGTTACTTTAATCAGCCGTCTTAAAGTAGCTTTATCCCGTACTATGGAAGCATACTGAGCAGCATTTGCAGAAGTAGGCACACTATCTACCAGATCCCGGATAAAATCCAGGCTCATAAGAGTTTCCGGTACATCTTTTTCCCGCAGTTTATTTTGCAGGGTAACCAGATCGACCGGTTTTCCCTCCTGATAAAGTTCTACCATTGCCTCAAATAAAATACCATACTGGGCCTGATAAAAGTCTGCCCGGGTCAGAAGATCAGACGCCTCTACAATGGCATCACGGTCCATAATCATAGAACCGATGACAGACTTTTCTGCTTCTATATTATTCGGTTGTACTTTTTTGATAAAAGCCTCATCCATGTATCATTATTTCTCCACAACTTTAACCTTTAGTGTACCCGTTACCTGTGGATGAAGTTTTAATTTCACATCATAGGCACCAAGGGCTTTGATTGGCTCGTCCAGAACCATTTTTTTCTTATCCAGATCCAGATTCAACTGTTCTTTTACTGCCTGTGCAATCTCTTTGGTAGAAACGGAACCAAAGGTCTTTCCGCCTTCTCCCACTTTCATTTTGCATACGACGCTTTTTTCTTCCAGATCTTTCGCAAGTGCCTGAGCTGCTTCTAATTGCTCCTGGGCAACTTTATCTTCATGGGCTTTCTGAAGTTTTAAATCATTGAGATTTTTATTGGTTGCTTCTACCCCAAGTTTCTTTTTTAAAATAAAGTTTCTTGCGTATCCATCGCTTACTTCCACTAACTGTCCTTTTTTTCCCAGGGATTTTACATCCTGCAATAAAATTACTTTCATGTCTATATATCTCCTTCTTCTTTCATTTTATGGAGCAGGGCCTTTAACTGATCCATGGCTACCATAATGGTACAATTTGTCAGCTGGGCTGCCGCCATATTCAGATGACCGCCGCCGCCTAATTTTTCCATGACAACCTGAACATTCAGATTGTCCAATGACCTTGCACTAATATAAATCTTATCATGTAAATCGGTCAGCACAAACGAAGCTCTGATTCCCTGAATATCCAACAGCTCATTGGCAACCTGAGCGCCCAGAACCGTTGGATTTGGAATTCCTTCACTCGGGCAAATAGCAATGGCAAACTCATCCATATACATCTGCGCCCGCCGTACCGCCTCTGCCTTCAGCTTATAAGTCTCCATGTCCTGACGGAACATCTTTCTGACACGGGTTACGTCCGCACCGCTTCTCCGAAGATAAGCAGCCGCTTCAAAGGTTCTTACGCCTGTCTTGGATACAAAATTATCTGTATCTACCACCATACCGGAATAAAGGGCATCTGCCTCTACCGGTTTTAGCTTTGGTTTATCCACAATATACTGTAAAATCTCTGTTACCATCTCACTGGAAGAAGACGCATATGGCTCTACATAAGATAAAACAGCATTTTTAATCGTATCTTTTGTCTGTCTGTGATGATCCAGTACTACGATTGTCTTTACATATTTGAGCAGATCTTCACATTCCGTCAGCATCGGCTTATTCACATCCACAACGACCAGCATGGTATTGGCATCTACCAGATTTATCGCCTGTTCATTGTTTACAAACAAATCATCTCCATAAATAGAATGATTACTAAGAAGGCTGTTCATAATCGGCTTAATCGATGTGGTCGACTCATTGATTACGATATGAGCCTGCTTTCCAAGGGTTTTTGCCAGACGATAAATACCAATGGCGGAACCAAGAGAGTCCACATCCGGAATCTTATGGCCCATAACAAAAACTCGGTCTTTTGTCAGAATAATCTCACGAAGGGCGTGAGCCTTCACCCTTGCCTTTACACGAGTACTCTTCTCAACCAGCTGAGTCTTGCCTCCATAATAGTAAATCTGTTCCCCATCCTTTACAACCGCCTGATCCCCGCCTCTTCCCAGAGCCAGATCCATGGCTACTCTGGCATACTCGTATGCCTGCATATAATTGGATGCACCTAAACCAAGTCCGATACTCAAAGTAACAGACAGTTCATTTCCCACATTGATGGAACGGACTTCATCCAGGATAGAAAATTTATTCTCCTGCAGTTTTGCTGCATATTTATTCTGAAAAACAACAATATACTTGTCTTTTTCAAATTTTTTAATAATTGCATCAATACTTTGCATGTACTTGGTTACTTTTCGTTCCACCAAAGCAACCATAAGAGGTCTTCTTACTTCCTCAATGCTGTCTAATACTTCCTCATAATTGTCAATATAAATCAAGCCTGCAACCAATCTCTGGTTGTCGCACTCTTCCCGATACGCTACCAGAGCAGTCTCGTCATAAAAATAAAGAGCAATCATGGAATTATCTTTCAGTCCCATCGGATTGTTCTCAGCTTCTGCCAGCTCTCCGACAACGATTCTTTTCATCTCAACCCGATAATTACCTGCTTTATACTCCACAAAAATACTATGTTTTCCTGACTCATCCGGAAATGCGTTTCTGGAAAGTTCCGGGAAAATCTGATAAATCATCTTTTTCCCCTGCATCTCCTTTCCAACCAACTCTCCAAATTCGCCATTCGACCAAAGAATTCGTCCTTCCAGATCCATCAGTACATAAGGTATGGAAAGCTCTTTTAGCAAATGTTTCTGAATCTGTCCCTGTTCAAAAATATAACTTACCAGTTCATTGGTAATCTTAGGACCGGCATTGTAATATAAAACAGCTGTTACAATAATATAAAGTACCGTCATCAACCCTACTGCAATTCCTGCACGCTGATCCATAAAAAATACCAGAATAGTAACTGCTGCAAACAGAAGAGACAGATAAAAGGGCACCCGCAGATACTGTTCAATCTGCTGCCCGATTGCCTTTTTATTCTGATTCATATCCTATCTCCTTTGTAAAGCGGACATGCAACGTCCTGAAAAATATAGATTTAGCTTACATTATACCACTAACTCGGTGGAATGAAAAGACTTTTTAACCTTTCGAAAAAGAGACGAAAAAAATCTCCGGATAAAAATCTTTTATCCGGAGCAAATTTTTAAATAACAGTCAGGATACGGATTAGTCGCTTAAATCCAGTCCTTCTTCCTGCATTTTCTGAATATCCGGGAAAGCAGACAGCATCGGCGCTACATCTTTTCCCTTAATTTTACGATCTACATAGTTTTGTGTAATCTTACATACGATAGGCGAAAGGGCTATGACACCAATTAAGTTTGGAATTGCCATCAGACCATTAAAGGTATCTGATAAATCCCAGGCAAGATCCAGTCTCATGGTTGCTCCGCCTAAAATAAAGACGATAAAAATAACTTTATAAATCACAGTTGCTTTTGAACCAAACAGATACTCGAACGCTTTTCCGCCATAATGGCTCCATCCAAGAACAGTGGAAAATGCAAACAATAAAATAGCAATCGCAATAAATGCAGGACCTGCCTTTCCAAATGCCGTTCCAAATGCTTCACCAACCAGGGCAGAACCTTCGGAAGAACTAATTACTTCACCTGTATTTAAGTCTACCAGACCGGAAGTTAATACGGTAAGGGCTGTTAAAGTACAAACCACGATGGTATCAGCAAACACTTCAAAGATTCCCCACATTCCCTGACGAACCGGTTCTTTTACATTGGAGCTTGAGTGAACCATAACAGAAGAACCAAGACCGGCTTCGTTGGAGAAAACACCTCGTTTCATACCCCAGGTAAGTGCCATTTTAATTCCGGAACCAACAATTCCGCCTCCAATCGCCTTCATCGCAAATGCACCTTTAAAAATAGCTGCGAAGGCTGCACCAAGCTGTCCGACGTGAAGAACACATGCCGTTATCGCACCTAAAATATAAATCACTGCCATAAAAGGCACCAGTTTTTCTGTTACAGAAGCAATTCTTTTGATACCTCCCAGAATAACCAGACCGGCCAGAATCATCAGCACTACACCGGTTACCACGTTCGGAACACCAAAAGCCGCTTTCATATTACCGGCAATTGAGTTAATCTGACTCATATTTCCGATTCCGAAAGATGCCAGCAGACAGAACAGAGAGAATAAAACAGCCAGAATCGCACCAATCTGTTTCATTCCTTTCTTTGCGCCCAGACCATCTCTCAGATAGTACATAGCACCGCCGCTCCATTCTCCTTTTTCATTTTTTCTACGATAAAAAATACCCAGAACATTCTCAGAATAATTGGTCATCATACCAAAGAAAGCTACAATCCACATCCAGAAAATCGCACCAGGGCCACCAAATAACAAGGCAGATGCTACACCTACAATATTACCGGTTCCAATCGTTGCCGCCAAAGCGGTACACATGGACTGGAACTGAGAAATCGCCTGATCTCCATCCTCTGTATGTTTTGTAATGTGTTTGTCCGTAAAAATACTTCCCAGAGTATGTTTCATCCAGAATCCAAAATGAGAAAGCTGGAATACCTTGGTCAAAAGGGTCATTAAAATACCGGTTCCAACCAGCAAAATCAACATGGGAACTCCCCATACAAATCCATTGACCGCACCATTTACACTTGCAATCTTTTCAATCATATTCTTTGTCTCCTCTCTTGCTTTCGCGTTTTGAAACACAGGATTTTTGAAAATCTCACCGAAAAAGAAAAGGACCGCCGCAGTGCATTCCTGCCCGGAGGGCTTTTTTGTTTCATAGGAAATACGGGGTAATTTCCTATGAAACAAAAAAACAGGAAAATATACATATATTCACCTGCTCATTGGATGCGATTACTTATATAGAAACTAGTTTATACAGGGGGAAGGAAATAATTCCGTACCAGAAAAATATCTGACACTGACACCTACCCCATTGCAAGTATTCAGCCTCTCTTCATCGATACCTATCTTCAATTGTAAAATCTGTCCTGTGGATTTCTGTTTAATACAGTAACATAATATCAGAAAAAAGTCAAGAAAAAACAGACCCGGATTGCTCCGAGCCTGCATGAATTTTTTATTTTCGAATTTTAATATGAACTTCCCGAAGCTGCATCTCTGTCACTTCATTTGGTGCTCCACACATCAGGTCCTGTGCATTTCCATTCATTGGGAACGGAATAATTTCACGAATATTTTCTTCGTTACGAAGAAGCATAATCATTCGATCTACTCCAGGAGCCATTCCTGCATGTGGCGGTGCTCCAAACTGGAATGCATTATACAGGGCTCCAAATTTTTGTTTTAAATCTTCTTCTGTATATCCTGCAATTTCAAATGCCTTCACCATAATATCCAGATCATGGTTTCTTACCGCTCCGGAAGACAGCTCCACGCCATTGCAGACAATATCGTACTGATAAGCCAGAATATCCAGCGGATCTTTTTCATTCAAAGCTTCTAAACCGCCCTGAGGCATGGAAAATGGATTGTGGGTAAAAATAATCTTCTTTTCTTCTTTGTCATATTCATACATTGGAAAATCATTGACAAAGCAGAACCGATAGGATTTCTTTTCACATAAATCAAGACGTTTTCCAAGCTCTGTCCGAATCTGACCTGCATAAAGAGCTGCTCTTTCTTCTTTATCCGCAATAAAGAAAATCGTATCGCCAGGCTCTAAACCGGCAAGCTTCGCCATCTCTTCTTTCATATCATCCGGAATAAATTTATCAATAGGTCCTTTATAACTCATATCTTCCTGTACTTCTAAATATCCCAGGCCGCCCATTCCAATGGATGTTGCAAATTTCAGAAGTTTTTCATGAAATCCCTTGGACATATCGGCGTGAACTTTAATCGCACGAACCGTCTTTTTATGGAACGGTTTAAAGGTACATCTTTGGAAAAATTCTGTAACATCTACGATACGAAGAGGATTTCTAAGATCCGGTTTGTCTGTACCAAATTCCAGCATTGCCTGTTTATAACTGATTACCGGATAAGGAGCCTTGGTTACTTCATATCCTTCCGGTGCAAACTTTTCAAAAGTAGCTGTCAGCACCTCTTCGCCTGCACGAAATACATCTTCCTGTGTTGCAAAGCTCATCTCAAAGTCTAACTGATAAAATTCTCCCGGAGAACGGTCTGCTCTGGCATCCTCATCACGGAAACAAGGCGCGATCTGAAAATATTTATCAAATCCGGATACCATCAAAAGCTGTTTGTACTGCTGGGGTGCCTGTGGAAGAGCATAAAATTTTCCTTTATATTTTCTGGACGGAACAATATAATCTCTGGCTCCTTCCGGAGAAGATGCACAAAGGATCGGAGTCTGAATCTCTAAAAATCCCATCTCCGTCATTTTCTGTCTTAAGTAACTGATTACCTGGGAACGGAAAATCATATTGTCTTTTACTTTTTTATTACGAAGGTCTAAATAACGATATTTCAGACGCAAATCTTCTCTTGTCTCTTTGGAAGTCATGACTTCAAAAGGAAGCTGTTTTTTCACTTTACCAAGGATTTTCACCTGATGGGCTTCCAATTCAATAGTTCCTGTCGGAATCTTAGGATTGTAGGTTTCCTCGTCTCTGTGCTGCATAACACCTTCAATGGAAATGCAGTCTTCTTTATTAATGCCGTCCAGTAAGCTGGTGTCTCTCATAACCACCTGTAATACGCCATACATATCTCTTAAATCGACAAAAGATACGCCGCCATGATCACGAATATTTTCAACCCAGCCTGCCACTTTCAAGGTTGCTCCTACATCACCTTCACTGATCTGATCCAACGTTCTGTTGCGGTAAATATTAGATGTGTTCATACTCTGTCTCCTTTACTAAGATATTTTTTCATTGCTTCTTATTATCTTTCTTTTGGGGAGCAGTTTTTCATAATAAAAAAACTGCCCGTCCAAAACTAATAAGTTCAGGACGAACAGATATATGTCCGCGGTACCACCTGAATTACTGCCTTACAGCCTTACTTCTTTCCGGCTGTCACAGTCTCTCGCTGGTTCACAAACCCTTATGAATTCTTTTTCCTCTTCATCGGTCTGGAAACCCTGCTGCTTAACGCGCAACTCACGGCTCACCTACTGATTGATGATCTTCTCAACGTTCAGATTGCAGCTGGTAAAGTGTTATTCATGTAAATTCATTCTACAGGGTTCTCACTGTCTCCTGCTCACTGGAAGCGATCATTTACACTACTTCTCTTCGTCATTGCTGATGGGAAAATTATATACTTCACTTTATTTCTTGTCAACATTAAGATGAATTTCTTAAAAAAATATACTTCAATTGTTTGTCAATTAAAGTATAACGCCTAGGATTATTAATTTTTTAAAAACAGCAAAAGGAGATTTTCTGCCGAAATATTCCTTTTGCTGTTTTATATCATTTTTATTCTACCCACGGACTACTGTTTTTTAGTGCCGGATCCTTAATTCTTTTTAATACTTCCGGCCCCTGCATGAGCAAAAACTTTTCCGGATTAGAAGTAAGTCCCTGATTCTTAAGCTCCAAAAGACAAAGATTACAAATTTCTTCCACCAGCCATTCCATCTGCCTGCCTTCCGTCTTCACCGGTAAAGTAGCAAGCTGGTTCATTTTGTCGTAAATCTTTTCTCCTAAGATCGGAAGACCCAGCAATCCTCTATGTACCCATTTATAATAAGGCCGATACGCATGGTTCAACAAATAAACCAGCGACATTGCCACAGACATAAACTCACTGAGAGCCAGATGTGCTGCTGCATACTCTCTCCGTTTCAGACAGCGAGGGAAATTATACTGTCCACTCTGTGCCATCTTCATCAGACGGGCAGATATCTTTTTTAACCGGACATCTTCCGGATATCCTTTTTTTAATTCTTCCCGAATCCCGCTGAATCGCCCATAGTTATCAAAAAAGACTTCCCCATTGGTTACTGTAGACAAAGCATGTTCCGGAATCTGTCTCCAGATATTTGTGCTTTCGGGCACGTTTTCTACTGCAATAAATTTTCTGTAAAAGTCCTCAATTGCAAAAACACCGGTTCTTCCGCCTCCATACTCGCATTCCGTCCTCATACCAAATTCTTTAAAAGTCTTTGGCAGCCTTTTAAGCCTCATCTTGAGCCTTTCACCGTATATCGGCATATCTTCTTTTGGAATATAAATCTGAAAAGATGGACCAAAATCATGATCTCTGGATATCTCGTCATCAAATCCGTAACATTCTGAGCCTTCTCCTACCATTCCGGCTGCCATTCTGGGCAGATATGTTTTAAATTCCCGTTCCAGAACAGGATAACAAACTTCATAAAAGTAGGCTCTGCATATATCCATTCCTTTTACCACTGGTTTTTCTTCCTCCAACGCTGCATTGGCTGCCGCCGCTTCATAGGGTTTCATTCCTCCCAGTTTCTCTGCTATCATCGCAAGATTTTTACTGCCATTCTGATAGCTTTCACTTTCCAGCCCCAAATGCTCTCTGGCAATCTCCACACTTTCCTGCATCGCTTCATAAGCTTTCGCATATTGTCCTTTTTCATAATACAAAATTCCAAGGGAATTCAAAGCGGCTGCATATAAAACAGTACCTTCATATTTCATTTCCTTGTAAATACCGATTTCTTTTTTTAAAATCCGTTCTGCTTCCTCTTTCATACCCTGAATCTTGTAAAGATCCACCATATTATGAAGTGTAATAGCATAAGGAATTCGATAAGCATCCTGGCCTTCTAAAATTGCAAGACTTCTGCGAAAACATTCCATAGCCTTATCATAACGGCTCGTCTCCCTGTATAAAAGTCCCAGATTGTTCCCTGTTCCTGCATACAAAAAGTGCCTGTTTCCGATTGTCTTTTCATATATGCCAAGGGCCTGCAAAAATAATTCTTCACTTTCTTCATAACACTTCATCATGCGCAGCAAATTAGCCAGATTCACAAGGCTTGTGGCATAATCCGGATGTGTCGTTCCCCGTACCGTTTTTGCACAATCGATTGCTTTCCGAAGAACCTGTTCTGCCTTGTCATATAACCCCAGATTACGAAGATGTCCGCCATAATTATTGCAGATTTCAAGAGTTTTCAAATTGTACGCTCCATAAATATCCTCACTGAGTTTCAATGCTTCTTCATAAAGCGGTACCATCTGTAAATTCTCTTCCAGATCCTCCATCCGGTTAAGCTCATTTAATAATTGTTCTAACCGTCTTTTCATCTTCTTATCTTCTTTTCATCTAAATAATTAATTCATACGGATAAACTGCTGCTGTCCCATATTGCAGACCGGGCAATGAGACAGCGTGGTAAATGGCTTTCCTTCTTTCGCCTCATCAAAAATATAACCACATGCTTTACAGTAATAAATACCATCCAGTTTATGGTCTTCTACATTTACATTGCCTCCCGTTGCTTCCAGTTCAGTCATTTTCTGTGCTAATTTCATTTTGTGCATTTCTTCTAAAATTGATCCCATACTATAAATACCTCCTAAATAATATAATTCTGTTCTTATTATATCATCGAAAAAAATGAGGTAATTAGAGAGATTCCAGCTTCATACTGGTAAAATTCCTTTCTCTTTTTTATTTTTCCAGCCTGCCAAATCCTCCAGTAATATTATAACCCTGACAACAGTTTGTTTTTTTATACTGGGAAGGAGTAATTCCTTCATATTTTTTGAACACTTTTCCAAAATAGCCCGGATCATTGTAGCCCATATTATAGGAAATATCAGAAATGCTCAGTTCTGTACACGCCAGGTAAAGTTTCGCCCAGATAATTTTAATTAAATGAGCATAGTCTACCGGCCCAATACCATAATATCTTTTAAAAATTCTGGTAATATACCCCTGACTCATATTGCACAAATCCGAAATTCCATTCAAAGTAATCTCTTTATCCAGATTTCGATGAATATGAGAAAGTATCGTATTAAATTGAGGGTATTTAGACAACATCTGAAACCGATAAATTTCCTGTATAAGAAGATGCAAAAATGCTTCGGCCACACAGGAATATCTTTCTGCTTCAGCTGCTAATTCGTATTTTTGTTCATAATAGGAGCCATTTCCCGGGGACAAAGTTCCCATATAATCCACGCAATATTCCGTAATCTTTTTTAACTGCAGATATCTATCCTGCTCTTTTTCATAAATTTGAAAAATATCGGACACCAGTTTTTTACACATATCAAACGTGGCAATCAACTGCCTTTGATTGATGCTGTTGGTAATCAATTTCTTTTCATAATTATCTTTCTCAAAAAGCACCTGATATTTATGAAAAGTACGGCAAATTTCTTCTGCATTATAGGGTTTTGTCAAATAAGCATCCAGCCCTGATTTCATTGCGGTCTGGATTAATTGAAAATCATGGTATGCAGATAAAATAAAAATCACGATGGAAGGATATTTTTTCTTTACTTTTTGACTGACATAAAGACCATTCTCTCCCGGGAGTAAAATATCCATACAAATAAAATCCGGCTGCTCTTTTTCGCAAAACTCCATGACAGATTCCCCATCTCCAAGCTGGCCGATTACAACATAATCTTCCATACTTTCGATAATCTTTGTCAGTATCCTGCGAAAGAGAACTTCGTCTTCTACGATCAATACCTTATACATGGTAACGAATCCTTTCCACCGACTGAGGAATCCGAAGTAAAACTCTGGTACCGGTATTGCCGCTGGCAGCCAGTTTTATATCATATTGAGGTCCATATTTTCGCATTAGCCGCTGCCGTATCGCATAAATATCTGAACTTACTCTTGAATTTTCATAGTGTCCCTGAAATGGTTCATAGACTCTATTTAACTGTTGAATCGTAAAGCCTGACCCTTCATCTTCCACCGTGATCAGACAGTCACCCTGATCCAGATAACAGATTA
>JALEPU010000144.1 GCA_022766905.1 Lachnospiraceae bacterium | reverse complement strand
ACAAAGAGATGTTTGGCTATATTGTAATCAATCAGGGAGAGATGAAGTTTAAAGATTTCGATGTGTATCACTCCTATTACTGTGGTCTTTGTAAAAGTTTGAAGGAGCTGGGCGGGAAAAAGGCTCAGTTGACCTTAAGTTACGATATGACCTTTCTTGTCATGCTTCTTACAGCTCTTTACGAGCCAAAAACGCAAAAAAAGCTTGTTCGCTGCGAAGCCCATCCAACAAAGAAACATCTGGAACGGAAAAACATTTTTTCTGATTATTGTGCAGATATGAATCTGATCCTCACTTATTATAAATGTATGGATGACTGGATGGATGAAAAGAAGAGAAGTAAGCTTATTTTTAGCCGTCTTCTTCGAAAACAGATCAAAGAACTGCGGATGACCTATGGGGAAAAGATTAAGAAGATCCAGGATGCTTTAAAAGAAATCCGGGAAGGTGAGAAAAGAAAGGAATCCAATCCGGATCTAATGGCAGGATTGTTTGGAACAGTAATGGGTGAGTTGTTTGTCTGGCAGGAAGATGAATGGAAAGATACCTTGTATCGGATGGGATTTTTCCTGGGGAAATTTATTTATCTGATGGATGCATACGAAGATATTGAAGAAGATAGTAAAAAGGGAAATTATAATCCGTTTCTGGTCGAAAAAGAAAAAGAAGATTCCTGGCAGCCGGTTTTTGGGCAGAAAGATTTTGATGAGAAATGTGAACAGATGCTTCGGATGATGATGGCAGAATGTTCCAGGGCTTTTGAAACCTTGCCGATTCTCCAATATGGTGATATATTAAGAAATATATTATATTCTGGCGTTTGGACCAGATTTGAGATGACAAAGCAAAAGAGAGAGAAAAAACAGGAGGAAGATCATGAGGGATCCATATGAGATATTGGGAGTGCCAAGAGGGGCTTCCGAAGAAGAAATTAAAAAAGCTTACCGAAAGCTGAGCCGGAAGTATCATCCGGATGCCAATATCAATAATCCCAATAAGGATCAGGCAGAGGAAAAGTTCAAAGAAGTTCAACAGTCTTATGAGCAGATTATGAAGGAAAGAACCGGAGGATATCAGGGTGGTTCTTCCTACGGTGGATATGGTAATCCATATGGAACCGACTATGGAAGGGCAGGCGGCAGTCAGGGATATACTTCGGAAGAAGATGCACATCTTCAGGCAGCAGCAAATTATATTAACAGCGGACATTATAAAGAGGCGCTGAACGTATTAAATCATATAGAAAATCGTTCGGCCCGCTGGTATTATTACAGTGCCTGTGCCAATCAGGGGGCAGGCAATAATATGATCGCTCTGGAACATGCAAAACAGGCCCTTGCTATGGAACCGAATAACTGGCAGTATCAGACTCTGGTTTCTCAGCTTTCCGGTGGTGGAGGCTGGTATCAGACCCAGCAGAATACCTATGGCGGTCCGGTTATGAGCAGCAGTAATTACTGCATGAAGCTTTGTCTCCTTAACCTGGCATGTAACTTATGTTGTGGAGGAGGCATGTGTTGCGGTGGACCAGGCGGCGGAAGGATTTATTATTAAGATTGTTAGAAGGCAGAGCAGAAGAAATTCACAAAAAGAACACAGAATATTTCCCTTTAATCAGTTGACAAGAAAGATAGGATGACATAGAATAGATAGCGTGCTATATAAATGGATAGCCTGCTATCTATTTTTGTTTTTTCACAGAAAATCCAAGGAGGAAGAATACACATGGAGGGTGAAAGCAGGAACCATCAGATGAATTGCTGTTCTACTTGCGAGTTAACAGAGGAACATCTGGGTAAGTTGTTTCGTATGATTCATAACGGGCTGCATCGACTGCATAATAAAAGAATGGAATGTCATAACCTGACTTCCCCTCAGGCTGAGATTTTGATTTTTTTGATGCATGTACCTGGACAGCAGGCGACCCAAAAGCAGATTGAACAGTATATGAAACTGACCAATCCTACTGTGACCGGGCTTTTGAACCGGCTTGAGGAAAAAAAATATGTAAAAAGAACGGTAAACCCCAAAGACAAAAGAAGCCATATCGTGGTACTGACTGATGAAAGCAGGAAGATTTTGTCTGCTATGTGGGAGGAAATTCATACCCTGGATCAGAAACTGACAGAAGGAATGACCCAGGAAGAAAGAAGGCAACTGTTTGGATATCTGAAAATTGTTTTGCACAATATTTCCTGATTCCATCAAATGTTTAGCAGAAAGGAGAAGCGCTATGATACGTACATTAGCAGGATATATCAGAGAGTTTAAGAAAGATTCGATTTTGACTCCTGTATTTATCTGCCTCGAGGTTGTATGTGAAGTCATCATACCTCTTTTGCTGGCCACGATTATTGATAATGGTTTCGGCAACGAGGATATGGGTTATGTGGCTAAAATGGGAGTTTGTATGCTTGTAGTAGCAATGGCATCCCTTTTTTGCGGAGCGATGGCAGCCAGGTATGGAGCCAGAGCTTCGGCAGGCTTTGCCCGCAACTTAAGACAGGGAATTTTTCAAAAGATTCAGGATTTTTCGTTTTCCAATATTGATAAGTTTTCAACAGCAGGTCTGGTGACCAGACTGACGACAGATGTTACCAATATTCAGAATGCTTATATGATGATTTTAAGAATGTTTGTCCGGGCGCCGATCATGATGATTTCCGCTTTGGTAATGACCATTTATATCAATGCCCGCTTATCTTTGATATTCGTAGGAGCCATGGCCTTTTTGGTCATCGTTTTGTACCTCATTTTAACAAGAGCATTTCCGGCATTTCGAAAAGTATTCGAAAACTATGATAACCTGAATGCAGGAGTACAGGAAAACCTGACTGCAATTCGTGCCGTCAAAGCATTTGTAAGAGAAGATTATGAGATAGAAAAATTCCATAAAGCAACATCATCTTTAAAGAAACAGTTTATCAACGCGGAAAAACTGGTTGTATTGAATATGCCGGTGATGCAGTTTACGACGTATACCTGTATTCTTCTGTTATCCTGGTTAGGAGCAAAATCAATTGTAGCAGATACTCTTACAACAGGAGAATTGATGAGTTTGTTCAACTATACGATGCAGATTCTGATGAGTCTGATGATGGTGGCCATGGTCTTTGTTATGGTTTCTATGGCAAAGACATCAGCAGATCGTATCGCAGAAGTATTGAATGAAGAAAGTGACCTGACTAATCCGGAGGATCCGGTCATGGAAGTAAAAGATGGTTCCATTATTTTTGATCATGTCAGTTTTGCCTATCAAAAAAGTAAGGATAATAATACGCTTTCGGACATCAATCTGGAAATTCAGTCCGGAGAGACCGTTGGTATTCTGGGCGGAACCGGAAGTGGAAAAACATCTCTGGTACAGTTGATTCCCAGACTGTATGACGTAAAAGAAGGTTCTGTAAAAGTTGGAGGAATCGATGTCAGAGACTATGACATTGAGACACTTCGAAACCAGGTTGCCATGGTTCTTCAGAAAAATGTGCTTTTTTCCGGTACCATCAAAGAAAACTTAAAATGGGGCAATGAAAATGCTTCCGAGGAAGAAATGATTCGTGCCTGTCAACATGCTCAGGCCCATGAATTTATCAGTTCCTTCCCGGATGGCTACGAAACCAGGATTGAACAGGGCGGTACCAATGTTTCCGGAGGACAAAAACAGAGACTTTGTATTGCGAGAGCTCTTCTGAAAAAACCGAAAATTCTGATTCTGGATGATTCTACCAGTGCTGTGGATACCAGAACCGATTCTTTGATACAGAAAGCTTTTAAAGAAGAAATTCCGGATACGACAAAATTAATTATCGCGCAGAGAATTTCATCCATTGAAAATGCAGATAAAATTATTGTGTTGGATGATGGAAAAATCAATGGAATTGGTACTCATGAAGAGTTACTTCGCACCAATGATATTTACAGAGAAGTATATGAATCTCAGAAGAAGGGAGGCGAGGACGATGGCAAATAATCGTGGACCAAGAGGTCCCCATGGACCGGGCGGCCCTCATGGACCAAAAGGTATGAAGGGACCAAAACCAAAGAATCCGGGAAAGACGTTAAAAAGACTGTTTGGCTATGTGTTCCGAGAGTATAAACTGCATATGGCTATCGTTCTGATTGCCATTTTTTGCAGCTCTTTGGCAAATGTAGCAGGAAATCTTTTTCTGAAAAGCCTGATTGATGATTATATTACTCCATTGCTTGGAACAAATGGGGCAAATTTTGCGCCTCTTTTAAAAGCAATTGGAATTATGGCTTTGATTTATTACACAGGAGCACTTTCTACCTATTTATATAACCGATTAATGATAGAAGTGACCCAGGGAACCATGAAGACAATCCGGGATGAAATGTTTTCTCATCTGGAAAAGCTTCCGATTAAATATTATGACACTCATGCTCATGGGGACATTATGAGTCATTTTACCAACGATACGGATACCTTAAGACAGATGATCAGCCAGAGCATTCCTCAGCTTTTATCTTCTGTTATCACCATCATCAGTACTTTTATTTCCATGATTGTATTAAGCCCGATTCTGACGATTCTGGTTATTTTGATGGTTGTCGTGATGGTACAGGTTTCAAAAAGAATCGGAGGAGAAAGTTCCAGATATTTTATTGCACAACAGCAGGATCTGGGTGCTGTGAATGGTTACATTGAAGAAATGATGGAAGGACAGAAAGTAGTCAAGGTCTTCTGTCATGAGGAAAAAGTAAAGGAAGAATTTAATGAAAAAAATGATAAACTGTTTCACAGTGCTGACAATGCCAATGCTTTTGCCAGTATGATGATGCCGATTATGGGAAATCTGGGTAATATTAATTATGTGCTGACGACCGCAGTAGGCTGTGCCCTTGCAATCAATGGAATTGGCGGATTGACCTTAGGTGGTCTGGCATCCTTCCTTCAGCTTACCAGATCCTTTAATCAGCCAATCAATCAGGTGGCCCAGCAATTTAACTCTATTATTATGGCTCTTGCAGGAGCAGATCGTATCTTCCGTCTTTTGGATGAGAAAGAAGAGGAGGATGCCGGATATGTTATGCTGGTCAATGCAAAAGAAACGGAAGATGGAGAACTGGTTGAGACCAAAGAAAGAACCGGACTTTGGGCCTGGAAACATCAGCATGGGGATGGAACTCTTACTTATGCAAAATTAGAAGGAAAAGTTGTCTTTGACGGTGTCGATTTTGGATATGAGGATGACAAAATCGTTCTCCATGATATTAAAATGTATGCCAAAC
The DNA here is from genome assembly GCA_022766905.1 of Lachnospiraceae bacterium. Classification (GTDB taxonomy): domain Bacteria; phylum Bacillota; class Clostridia; order Lachnospirales; family Lachnospiraceae; genus SIG292. The sequence continues at coordinate 2,448 of JALEPU010000144.1, read as the reverse complement.
CGGGACAGAAAGTAGCTTTTGTCGGAGCAACCGGAGCCGGTAAGACAACGATTACCAACCTGATTAACCGATTCTATGATATCCAGGATGGGAAAATCCGTTATGATGATATTAATATCAACAAGATTAAAAAAGACGATTTAAGAAAATCTCTCGGTATTGTTCTTCAGGATACTCATTTATTTACCGGGACCGTAAGAGACAATATCCGATATGGTAAATTAGATGCTACAGATGAAGAAATCGTGGCAGCAGCAAAGCTTGCCAATGCCCATGGCTTTATTAAGCATCTTCCGGATGGCTATGATACAGTACTGACGGGAGATGGAAGCAATTTGTCTCAGGGACAAAGGCAGCTTCTTGCTATTGCCAGAGCAGCTATTGCAGATCCTCCTGTTTTAATTCTGGATGAAGCCACATCCAGCATTGATACCAGAACAGAAAAAATTGTTCAGGATGGTATGGACAAATTGATGGAAGGCAGAACGGTATTTGTTATTGCTCATCGTCTTTCTACCATCCAGAATTCAGATGTCATCATGGTTCTGGAACAGGGAAGAATTATTGAGCGAGGCAACCATGATGAACTGATTGCCCAGAAAGGAAAATATTATCAGCTGTATACAGGTGCTTTTGAATTGTCGTAAAAAATGAAAAAATAGAAAGCGAATGTTGCAAAAGTCCCGGGGGAATCTATACAACATATATGTTGCAGATTCCCCCTTATGCGTTTTATAAAAACTCTGTAAGAGTTTTTATAATGGCTCTTTTTATTTTTTTTCTATAATCTGCTTTTCAAACAAGACATCGTCCGGAATTTTTCAGACACTGTTTTGGATAGTCTATCCATAAAATGATAAATTATTAACAATAAAAATGCAAGAAAAGTCAGTTAAAATTTCATTTGCTAAAAAGTATCAGAAATATTTTTTTGTTTTCCTGAAATAAAAGAGAAAAAAATTGTACTTTTTCAAAACCATACTTGAAACTCCGAAAAAAGAATGTTAAAATTTGAACTAGACAGTAGTATGTTAATACATAGACTGATTCCGAGGAGATACTATTTATACTAGCCATGAAGAGAGAATAGGAGGATTATGGCATGGTAACAAATGATGCAACTATTTTAAAGATTAAACATGAATTGTTGTACCAGGTAGCAAAGCTTGCTTTTGAAGGCACTTATGAAGAAAAGAAGGAACAGATTCCTTATATGATGATTCCTGGCCCGCAGGCTCAGTTTCGTTGCTGTATCTACAAAGAAAGGGAAGTCATCAGACAGAGAACACTTCTGGCGGAGGGCAAAACGCCGGATCTTTCTGACAGTGAGAATATTGTTCAGATTATTCCATCTGCCTGTGAAGGATGTCCGATTTCCCGTTATGTTGTAACTGACAACTGCCAGAAATGTATGGGAAAAGCCTGTCAGAATTCATGTCGTTTTGGTGCGATTACCATGGGAAGCACCAGAGCTCATATTGATGCTACAAAGTGTAAGGAATGTGGTAAATGTGCACAGGCATGTCCTTACAATGCAATTGCGGATCTGATGCGTCCATGTAAGAGAAGCTGTCCGGTCGATGCGATTACGATGGATGATGAATCCGGTATTGCAGTGATTGATGAGAGCAAATGTATCCAGTGTGGTGCATGTATCCACAGCTGTCCATTTGGTGCCATTGGTTCTAAGACATTTATTGTAGATATTATTAATGCCATGAGAGAAGGCAAGAAGGTTGTTGCTATGGTTGCACCTGCTATAGAAGGACAGTTTGGTGCAGATATTACCATGACAAGTCTTCGTACCGCATTAAAGAAGATAGGATTTGCAGACATGGTAGAAGTTGGATTAGGCGGAGACCTGACTGCTTATTTTGAAGCAGAAGAATGGGCAGAAGCTTTCAAGGAAGGTAAGAAGATGACCACATCCTGTTGTCCTGCTTTCGTCAATATGATTCGTCAGCACTTCCCAATGTTAGAAGAGAATATGTCCACGACGGTTTCTCCAATGTGTGCTGTTTCCAGAATGTTAAAGGCACAGGAGCCGGATGTTGTTACTGTATTTATCGGACCTTGCGTTGCAAAGAAGAGTGAGGCAAAGAGACATGGAATCGAAGGCAATGCAGATTATGTGCTGACTGTCGGTGAGATTCGTGCTATGTTCCGTGCAAAAGACGTTACTGTTGAACCAGAACCAAATGATACTCAACAGGCAAGCATTTTTGGTAAGAGATTCGGTAACGGTGGTGGTGTTACAAAAGCAGTGCTTGAATGTTTAGAAGAGCAGGGTCAGAGCACAGATATTAAAGTAGAAGTTTGTGACGGTGCAGCAGAATGTAAGAAGGCATTGATGATGCTGAAAGCTGGACGTCTGAATGCTGACTTTATTGAAGGAATGGCTTGTCCCGGAGGCTGTGTAGGCGGTCCAAGTAAGCATGAAGCGGTGAA
>JALEPU010000113.1 GCA_022766905.1 Lachnospiraceae bacterium | reverse complement strand
GAACAACATGCTTAAAAAATATGAAAAAGTTTTGAAAAAAGATTATGAGACCTGGTATAAAGAAAGCGAAGCTTACAGGGAAAAAGTAAAAAAAGATCCAAGAAGGCTTCAGTTTCATCTGATGCCGGAGACAGGCTGGTTGAATGACCCGAACGGTTTGTGCCAGCTTCATGGAATTTATCATATTTATTATCAGTATACACCATTTGAGCCTACAGGAGAGCTGAAACTTTGGGGACATTATACGACAAAGGATTTTATTCATTATAAACAGGATGAACCTGTGTTGTTTCCGGATTCCGATTATGATGCTCATGGAGCTTATTCCGGATCAGCGTTTGTAGAAAATGATCAGATGCATTTTTTCTATACAGGAAATTTAAAATTTTTTGACCGGGAAGATTACGACTACATCAATGCGGGAAGAGGAAGCAATACGATTACCTTTTCCAGTGAGAACGGACACGATTTTACCCAAAAAGAGCTGTTGATGACAACGGCTGATTATCCTGCTGATATGAGTAACCATATCAGGGATCCGAAAGTATTTCAGCATAATGGGATTTATTATATGGTTCTGGGGGCTAGGAATCGGGAAGGAACTGGTATGGTACTGCTTTATCAGTCAAAAGATCTGAAAAACTGGGCCTATAAATCCCGGATTACGACAAAAGAACAATTTGGATATATGTGGGAATGCCCGGATCTGTTTTATCTGGATGGAAACTGGATTTTAATTTCCTGCCCGCAGGGAGTAAAGGCAAGAGGAATTGATTTTGCAAATGTACATCAATGTACCGCGATGAAATTATGTTGCGATTTTGAAAAAAATGAATATCAGGTTTTAGATTTGAAACAGGTTGACAGAGGATTTGATTTCTATGCTCCTCAGACATTTCTGGATGAAAAAGGAAGAAGAATCTTGATTGGATGGATGGGAATTCCGGATGCAGACTATACCAATCCTACGGTGGAAGATGGCTGGCAGCATGCGTTAACGATTCCGAGAAAATTGAGTATCCGGGATGGAAAATTGATTCAGGAGCCTATTGAGGAATTCAGAAATCTTCGAGATGAAGAAATGAAAGTTTCTTTTAATGAGAATACAAAAATTTGCAGTGAGCATCTTGTCTACGAAGCAATCATCGAGTATGCTAAATGTAGCAACATGAAAATGATTCTTCGGGAGGGTATTTCGTTAGCCTATGAAGATGAGATACTGACATTGGACTTAGGACAGTTTGGAGCAGGACGGGATAACAGAAAAGTAAGATTGGAGAAACTGAAATCTCTTCAAATCTTTGCAGACACCTCATCACTGGAAATTTTTGTGAATCATGGTGAAGAAGTATTTACTTCCAGAATCTATAATCTTACCGGAAAACTTTCTATAGAAGGACAGTGTAAGGGCAATATGACTGTCTATTCTTTGAAGCCATTTTCCGTAGAAGGAGGATACGATGAATAACAAACTATGTGGAATCGGAGAAGCTTTGATTGATTTTATTCCGGGGGTAAAAGGACAACGGTTGAAGGACGTACCGTCCTTTACAAGAGTAGCCGGCGGAGCGCCTGCAAATGTGGTAGGCGCTGTTACAAAGCTGGGAATTCCATCTAAGTTTTTAACAAAATTAGGGGATGATCCGTTTGGAGATTATATTGTAGAAGTGCTTCAGGAGGCAGGAATTGACACATCCCATATTGTAAGAGATAAAGAGGGAGAGACAGCACTGGCTTTTGTTTCCCTTGCATCAGATGGGAACCGGGATTTTAAATTTTATCGGAAAAACAGTGCAGATCTTTTGTATCGTGCGGAGGACATCGAAGATACGATTCTTGATGACTGTAAGATGATCCATTTCTGTAGCATCGATTTAGTGGAGTCACCAATGAAAGAAGCTCATCGAAAGCTGATTCATATGGCGATGAAAAAAAATGTTTTTATTTCCTTTGATCCGAATCTGCGATTTTCATTATGGGATGATCTGGACCAACTGAAGGCAACGGTGAACGAATTTATTCCATATGCAGATATTTTGAAGATTTCTGATGAAGAGCTGGAATTTATCACAGGATATACTAATATTGAAGATGCAGTGCCGGGGCTTTTAGAAGGCCGGGTAAAATATATCATTTATACAAAAGGAAAAGATGGGGCCCAGATTTATACGAAAAACGGTATGGTAGAGGCACCCGGATATTCTGTGGAAGTGCGGGATACGACCGGCGCAGGAGATTCTTTTATCGGAGCATTTTTATTCTGCATCCTGAGAGATCAGATTGAAGAGTTAAATAGCGTGAGCAAAGATACCTTATATGAATATCTCAGATTTGCCAATGCCTATGCAGCATACACGACGACAAAAGAAGGAGCTCTGGCAGCAATGGCAACGGGAGAACAGATGGAAGAGTGGCTGGAAAGCCTGAAATAGGTTCATAAAAAGAACGAACAATAAGAGATTGATCCGGTAATAGGATATTCATTGTTCGTTCTTTTGTCTTACTTTATCTGTTTTTTTATCCTTTGTAAACATAACACTTTTATCTTTTGTAAATACCATTCTTAAGCGATTTTCTTTTCCAGATTTTCAATTCGCTTATTCATATTTTCAATTTGCTTATTCATCTCTCTGGTTAATTCTAATAATATAGCGGTATTATCATCTTCCAGTTTTTTAATGCGGTAGTATTGGGTGATTTCCTCCACATTCTTTTGAAGCTTTTCAATCTTAGCATCTAAATAGTTATAGGTTCTTGAGATTTCGTCTAAAAGATTGTTTTCAGACTCATGAATCATATGTTCCATCCGTTTGATCATGCGCTCTTCAGAAGCGGCAATGGACTGATCCATCCGTTTGATCATGCGTTCTTCGGAAGCGGCAATGGACTGATCCATCCGTTTGATCATGCGCTCTTCGGAAGCGGCAATGGACTGATCCATCCGTTTGATCATGCGCTCTTCGGAAGCGGCAATGGACTGATCCATCCGTTTGATCATGCGCTCTTCGGAAGCGGCAATGGACTGATCCATCCGTTTGATCATGCGCT
>JALEPU010000017.1 GCA_022766905.1 Lachnospiraceae bacterium | reverse complement strand
ACATCAAATTTTGTATTCTTCATTATACAATACAACAAAGGCTCCGGTAAATACCGAAGCCTCATAAGAGCGACAGACGGGACTCGAACCCGCGACCTCCACCTTGGCAAGGTGGCGTACTACCAACTGTACTACTATCGCGTATATATTATATTGTATGTGGTCGAATCGGGTGATGGGAATCGAACCCACGTATCCAGCTTCGAAGGCTGGTGTTCTACCATTGAACTACACCCGCAAAATATATAGATTGGCACTACCAAAATTGCTGTCAGAAAGGAGAATCCGTTGCCTTATCCTCTTTCGTACCGAAATCGTACCAATCAGCACTTGAACATAATAACATGGCAAACATAAAAAGTCAAATCATTTCTTGACTCAATAATAAATTTAGGTTTGTTATATTTTGTAGTGATAAAATTCATGTATAAAGCATAACCTATTTCTACCACTACTCAAAATACCATTTGACAGTTCAATTGTTCAATGCTACATTGTTTGTAGTGGTTGCGCTGCGGAATCTTGCGATGCCCGCAGCCGGAGGAGCTCACGCGTGGGCTCCTTTTTTATATAAATACACTACAACACAAAGGAGGTTTTAAAGATTACAGACAAAAAATTTTTTACATATGATGAACAAATAGAAAAACTGAAAAAAGAAAAACAACTTATTATCTCTGATTTTACTTTCGCCAAAAACATTCTTCAAAAAATAAGCTATTTTTCTTTGATTGGCGGCTATAAAGATTTATTTAAGCACAAACCTTCCGGCAAATACCGGTATGGCGTTACTTTCGAAGAAATAACTGCTTTCTATTACTTTGATGAAGAATTAAGAACACTTTTTCTTAAATACATATTGCATGTCGAAAGACAATTAAAATCTATGCTTTCGTATTATTTCTGCGAAAAATATGGCGAGCAACAATCTGCTTACTTATCTCCAACCAATTATAATCAAACACACCGGAACACAAAGGCAATAAACCAGCTAATTACTACTCTGAATAAAGCAATTTCTCTACCAAGTAATTACAGTTATATTACACATTATGCAACTGTATATAACAGTGTTCCGTTGTGGGTGGCAATCAATGTACTTACCTTTGGACAGATTTCAAAAATGTATCAATACGCAACTACTGACATCCGGGCAAAAATAAGTCTTAATTTTGCTGATATATCAGAGATACAGTTGCATCAATTTATCCGCGTTCTTGCAAGCTGTAGGAATGTGTGTGCACATAGCGAACGCCTCTATTCTTTTCATGTAAACGAAGCCATTTCTGATATGCTGCTACATAAAAAATTGCAATTACCACGAAAAAAAGAGCAATATGCCGTTGGCAAACAAGATTTATTTGCCGTAGTAATTGCTCTTCGATATCTTATCGACAATAATGAATTCCATAAGTTTAAAATAGAACTAAAACGTCTAATTCATTCTGTTCTCAAAAAATGTCCTCACATCAGTCAGGAACTGCTTTTTTCTAAAATGGGCTTCCCGGAAAACTGGGAGAAAATCAACCGCTACAAAAAATAGGTTAATCTTCGGCTACTGCGCCATCACCAATTTCTTAAACTCGTCGATCTCAACCGGTCTGGAATAATGATATCCCTGATAATAAGTGGAATTATACTGTCTCAGGAATCGGCTCATCGATTCATTCTCAACACCTTCCACACAGGTCGTGACGCCCATATCGTTGGAGCAGCCTATGATATGCTGGACGATCGTCTGATTCACCGGAGTGTCCTCAATATTTCTCACAAAGGAAATATCCACCTTCAGCTCGTCCACCGTCAGCTCCTTGAGCAATCCAAGTGAGGACGCACCTGTGCCGAAATCATCCAGTGCAATCTTAATTCCCTTTGAGTGGAAAAAGTCTACTTCCTGCTTTACAAACTGATAATCGAGGTTTCTGGAACGCTCCGTCAGTTCCAGACACAGATCCTCCGGCGGAAATTCCGTTTCCTTCAAAATATTTACAACAGAATCCCTGAAATCTCTTCTCTCAAGCTGCGGAACCGCAATATTGACATTCACCACAAAATCAGGCTGAATCACCTTCATACGTTTGGCATCCGCGATCGCCTGACGCAGAATCCAGTTCCCCAGATCAAAAAAGCTCGGATCCGATTCCAGCCACGGAATGAATTTATTGGGCGGCACCACACCATACTTATCATTTCTCCAGCGAAGCAATGCCTCCATACCTACGATACGTTCCGTCTTGGCATCAACGATCGGCTGATAACACAGGAAAAATCCTTTACAACCCTGTGCAATGCTCTGATGGATCTCGCCAATCTGCTTGATATCAGTCTTTCCGTCTTCTCCTACACCGTCAACCGGACAGAAAAATACCAGCTCTCCCCGGAAATTTCTCTTTGACTGATTCATTGCATAGGAAAGACAGCTCTTGATAACCTCAGCGGTTCCGGAATAATCTTTCACCACAAATCCGCCGCCCGCAACTTTGAGCGGCATCACAATCCCATCAATCACGATAGCCGATTCCGCCATCTTCTGAATCCTGGCATAAGAGGCTTCCAAATCAGGGCGATCCTTACCTTTCATACAGATTGCAAACTTTGCACTGTCAAGGCGATATACACTGCCGTCCGCGCCGACGATCTTGCGCAACCCGTCCGCAAAGGTTTTTAACACTTTGTTGCCATACTCATAGCCATACATCTCATTGATATGGCTGAACAGATTGATCCCGACCTTCAGCATGCCAACATGCTCTTTATTCATGATCATCTGTGTCAGATCCGACATAAAAGTCTCGTTGTTGTGCAACCCGGTAACGGCATCTATGGAATCCCGGATGCCATGATTCACAATAACTCCGGCAAACAAATCAGGTTTCTCGCCATTGCCCTTTAATACGGTACAATTACACGTACATACAATGTAGTTTCCATACCCGTTCCTGATACGGTACTCAAAATCCTGCCATTCTGTTTTTCCGGTAATCACAGCTTCATACTTCTCACGATATACATCAATATCATCGGGATGGATCAGCTCCTCCCAGATTGTTGATACATCCAGTATATATTCTCCCGGCAGATTGAAATAGTCCACCGCATTTTTTGACCATCTGGAAACATTTGTATCCAAATTCGCCAAAAAAAGGTAGCTATTTTCACTTGCATTCGAATACGCTTCAAACGTTCGTTCCTGCAATCCTGTCAAATCAAGCATTCACCATCCGTCCTTTCCGGCAGTCCCCTCTCATTTTCGCGTATTTTAATACTAGCATATTTTCCCAAGAATGACAATTCACTATATGTTGCAAATATTTTCGATATCTTTACATTATCTTGTGTGTTTTTCTAATAAATAGGCAAAATATTTTATTTGTCAGAATATTTGTCTCTATGAGATAAGCTTAAACACCGCCGTACTGGAATACGTCAACGGCTGATCGCTGGCAAAAAAGACGGTACCTTTGACCGGCGCCACGATCTCCTCCAACACCTCTCCGTCATAGGGACATAAAATGCGGGCGAGCAGTTGTCCTTTCTGCACTGTCTGTCCCGTGCGGACATAACGCTCAAAAATACCTGCCTTTCCGGCTCTTGCCGTAACCATATCCACGTCCTCAACCACCTGAGACTCCAGCCTGTTCACAAATCCGTCCTTCAACATCCCCCGCCTCGTCATGAAGCTGAGGATTGCCTCCAGTCCCAGCTGCGCACCTTCCCTGTCGATATGATCCGCTCCGTGGTATACAGGCTGAACGCATTTGTCTCCCAGATCTGCCAGCTATAATGCTCGAAATACGCCGCATTGTATCTGCCCGGCATCAGGATCACTGTGTGTCCCTCCACATTGACATTGTTCATTGTCCTTCTCAAAAGCTCCGCATAATTCCGGTTATCCTCCAATTTGTAATCCTGAAAGGTTCTCGGACTGCTCCTGCGTCACAGTTCTCTTGCGATCATCGGGTATGACGCTCCCGACGGCACGCGGAGATTATCTTCCAG
>JALEPU010000098.1 GCA_022766905.1 Lachnospiraceae bacterium | reverse complement strand
AACATTTTTCATGGAAAGAAGAAACCGGTGTTATTTTGGGAAAAGACTGGATTCCATGGAATTATCGGTTTATTTCATTACAAAATAAATACGAATTGTGTGTTGTGACAAAAAAATAAAAAAAAATTAATTTTTCGCTTTAAAGTATTAGAAAAAAACCTTGATTTTTGTACTTTAAAGTACTATAATGGGTTCGTATCATTCACAAGAGATAATTGTGAGTAAAAAATCAAGGGAGGAATATACAATGAAAAAAGTAAAAAAAGCATTTGCTCTGATGCTTGCTCTGGTTTTGGCATTTAGCCTGGCAGCATGTGGTGGATCTTCTTCATCTGAAGAGGGAACAACTGCAGCAGCAGAATCTGATGGAAATCAGACTTATAAGATTGGTATCTGTCAGTTAGTACAGCATGAAGCATTAGATGCAGCTACACAGGGATTTAAGGATGTTGTTACAGAGAAATTAGGAGATGCTGTAACATTTGATGAACAGAATGCACAGGGAGATTCCAATACCTGTTCTACCATCGTCAATGGATTTGTATCTGATCGTGTTGATTTAATTCTTGCCAATGCGACTCCTGCACTTCAGGCAGCAGCAGCAGGAACCAATGAGATTCCTATTCTTGGAACATCTGTTACCGAATACGGTGTTGCACTTGAGATTGATGATTTTGATGGTACTGTAGGCGGCAATATTTCCGGTACATCTGACCTGGCTCCATTAGAAGATCAGGCAAAGATGCTCAACGAATTATTCCCGGATGCAAAGAACGTTGGTTTATTATATTGTTCAGCTGAAGCAAACTCTCAGTATCAGGTAGACGAAGTAAAGAAAGCATTAGAAGGAATGGGATATACCTGTAAACTCTATGCATTCTCTGATTCTAACGACTTATCTTCCGTTGCTACAAGCGCAGCCAATGAATCTGATGTAATTTATGTTCCTACTGACAATACAGTAGCTGCTAACACAGGTATTATCGAGAATATCTGTCTTCCAGCTAAGGTTCCTGTAATTGCCGGTGAAGAAGGTATCTGTGCAGGATGTGGTGTTGCTACATTATCTATCAGCTATTATGATCTTGGATGTGCAACAGGAGAGATGGCAGTGAAAGTTCTTCAGGGCGAAGATATTTCTACAATGCCAGTTGAATATGCACCAAACTTTACAAAGAAGTATGATGCTGACCGTTGTGCAGAGCTGGGCATTACAATTCCGGACGATTACGAAGCAATTGAAAAATAAATTGTTTGAACAGCGGATTTAGTCAATATTTCAATAAGTGCAGCGAGAAGGATTTCCTTCTCGCTGTATGTCGTTTCTACTTTTCGATTTTGAGAGACAGGAGGATAATGACGTGAATATTATTTCACTTGTAAATGCATTGCCGGGAGCCGTTGCTCAGGGCCTGATCTGGGGCATTATGGCAATCGGTGTCTATATTACGTTCCGAATTCTTGACATAGCCGATCTGACCGTAGATGGAAGTATGTGTGTAGGCGGAGCTGCATGTATCATGATGATGTTGAATGGCCATAGTGTCTGGGCTGCTTTGCTGGTAGCAGTATTAGCAGGAGCCCTTGCCGGCTTTGTGACGGGAATTTTTCATACGATGATGGGAATTCCGCCTATTTTAGCCGGTATTCTGACCCAGCTTGCTCTTTGGTCTGTTAACTTAAAAATAATGGGCAAGGCAAATCAGGCAATCAATGTAGATAAATATGACTTACTTGTTTCCCTTCGTTATATCAAAGGAGTAAGTATTACGAAGAATACGATTTTTCTTGTAGCAGTTGGAAATATTTTAGTGATCCTTGTTTTATACTGGTTCTTCGGAACAGAGCTGGGATGTGCCCTTCGTGCGACCGGATGCAATGGAAATATGGCTCGTGCTCAGGGAATTAATACGAATTTCAACAAAGTATTAGGCCTTATGATTTCCAATGCGTTAGTAGCCCTTTCCAGCGCATTGCTGGCTCAGTATCAGGGATTTGCTGATATCAATATGGGACGTGGTGCTATTGTTATCGGTCTTGCAGCTGTTATCATAGGAGAAGCTATTTTCGGACGTATTTTCCGGAACTTTGGTTTCAAACTTTTAGGAATTGCTCTTGGTTCTGTGATTTATTATTTTGTATTACAGATTGTAATCTGGCTGGGGGTAGATACAGATCTTTTGAAAATGTTCTCTGCTATCGTTGTAGCAATTTTCCTTGCAATCCCATACTGGAAGAGCAAATATTTTGCAAAACCGGTAAAGAGAGGAGGAAATGCAGATGCTTGAGATTAAAAATGTATATAAAACCTTCAATCCGGGAACGGTAAATGAAAAGACTGCTTTAAAAGGGATTTCCCTGAAATTGGAAGACGGGGATTTCGTGACTGTAATCGGTGGTAATGGTGCCGGAAAATCCACAATGCTGAACGCAGTTGCAGGAGTATGGCCCATTGATGAAGGACAGATTCTCATTGATGGAATTGACGTAACAAAACTCCCCGAACATAAAAGAGCAAAATATCTGGGACGTGTTTTCCAGGATCCAATGACAGGGACAGCAGCGACCATGGGAATAGAGGAGAATCTTTCTTTGGCACAACGGAGGGGACAGTCCCGCACTCTAAGACCACGTATTACAAAGAAAGAGAGAGAGTCATATAAAGAATTGTTAAAAATTCTGGATCTTGGACTGGAAGACAGGCTGACATCAAAAGTTGGTTTATTATCCGGTGGACAGAGACAGGCTCTTACGCTTTTGATGGCCACATTAAAGAAACCGAAACTTTTGCTTCTGGATGAGCATACAGCAGCTCTGGATCCAAAAACAGCAGCAAAGGTTTTAGAGACAACCGAAAAGATTGTCAACAGAGATCATCTGACAACCCTAATGATTACTCATAATATGAAAGATGCGATTACTCATGGCAATCGTCTTATTATGATGAACGAAGGAAATATTATCCTTGATATCAAAGGGGAAGAGAAAAAGAAACTTACAGTGGAAGACCTGCTCCATCAGTTTGAAAAAGCAAGTGGAGAAGAATTCACCAGTGATAAGGCGATTTTAGGGTAAGGCTGTAAAACTATGTGGAAAAACCGACTTACTTTTTAAGAAAAACAAAGACCTCTCTTTTCAGGAATTTTATTTACAAATCTCTC
>JALEPU010000053.1 GCA_022766905.1 Lachnospiraceae bacterium | reverse complement strand
ATCCACCTTCCGGTCCGATCCATACTGCAATAGATGATTTTGCTTTCATCGATTGCACAAGTTGTCTGGCTCCTTCCATTCCTTTTGCATTTTCATAAGGAAGTAAAAATGCATCCATTTCTGAGGCAAGTTTTAATGCATCCGAAAAAGATAACACCGGAGATACTTTTGGAATAATCCCTCTTTTAGACTGTTTTGCCGCGCTCAAAGCAATGGCGTTCCATCGTTCTGTCTTTTTTGCTGCCTTTTTGGCATCCAACTTAACAACAGAACGTTTCATTGCTACCGGTACAATCTCACAGGCTCCCAGTTCCACTGCTTTTTGAATGATCTGTTCCATTTTGTCTCCTTTTGGAAGTCCCTGAAACAAAGTAATCTTTGTTGGAAGTTCCCGGGAGGTTCCTATGATATCTTCTATTTTTAACTGAATTTCTTTTTCCCCGATCTGGTAAATCGAACAACGATATTCTCTGTCTTTCCCATCACTAACTAAAACCTGTTCTCCAATTTTCATCCTGAGTACATTTTTTATGTGATTATAGTCAGCTCCTGTAATCAAAATATCATTGCCGGAATCTATTTCATCCTCTATAAAAAAACGATACATTCTCTTCTCCTATATAAGTATAGCATGGACATAACTTTGTCCATGCCTGATGATCAAAATCTTATTTTTTCGGTCTGCCAGTAATAGAAACCCAGTCTCCCATTCTGGTGATCTCCAGAATTTCAAAACCATTTTTTATCATAGCTTCTTTGACCTCTTCTTCTTTTGTATTGATGATACCGGATGTAATAAAAATACCATCTTTTTTCAAAAAACTCCCTGCCAGAGCAGAAAGAGGAATAATTACATCTGCCAGGATATTGGCAACAACGATATCATAACAATGGCTGCCTAAGGAAGCCCGAAATTCTTCATCCTCTAACAGATTTCCCTGCAAAGCCTGGTATTCTTCTTCCGTAACCTGATTGATCTGACAATTTTCCAAAGTGGCCCGAATCGCATTGGGATCAATATCGGTACCCACTGTTTTTTCCACACCTAATTTCAGACCAATGATCGATAAAATTCCGCTGCCGCATCCAACATCTAAAAGGGTCTGATGTGGCTTGATGTATTTTTTTAACTGGGAAATACAAAGCTTTGTTGTCTCATGAGAACCGGTTCCAAAGGCGGTTCCCGGATCAATCTGAATAACCAGATCATCTTCTTTCTGCTCTTTTAATACTTCCCAGGTTGGTTTAATTACAATATTATCGTCCAGTCGGAATGGTTTAAAAAACTGCTTCCAGTTATTGATCCAATCTTCTTCCTCTGTTGTATCAAAACTAATTGTACCGCTTCCGATTGGAAGAAAACGACTGATATTAGCCAATTCTTCTTTTACCCGGCATACCACTTCTTCAAGATTTTCCTTTTCATCTACATAAAAGCAAATCTTAGCTGTTCCGTCATCCGGTGCAATCTCATCAGGTAGGAGATCCACATACATCGTTTTTCTATCCTCTTCTGAAAGGGGGACATGATCAATAATTTCTACTCCTTCAATCCCCATTTCTTCCAACGAATAACTAATCATATCTACAGCAGCAGTTGTTGTATCAATTGTAAGTTTATTCCACTTCATCTATCTACTCCTATTATTGAAATAGCCGGATTATTTTTCCCAGAATTTCTTTTTCTTTCCGGAATGCTTCTCTTCTTTTGTCTCTTTTGTATCAGTTCCCGCTTTCGGTTCTACTTCTCCCATTGCTTCCTGATAAGCACGCAATGCTTCTTTTTGCGCTTCTGTCATTCTCTCCGGAACTTTTACAACAAAGGTGACATAATGATCACCGCGGACATTCTTATTCCGTAGTGTTGGAACACCTTTCTTTGCAAGGCGGACTCTGGTATCGGTCTGGGTACCCGGCTTAATCTGGTACTCATATGGTCCATCTATTGTATCGATTTTTATTGTAGCACCAAGTGCTGCTTGGGTAAAGCTGATATTTTCAGTACTGATGATATCATATTCCCGTCTCTGGAATTTTGGATGCCGACTTACTATAACAGAAACAAGCAAATCTCCTCTTGGACCGCCATTTACACCTGGTTCGCCTTTTTCCCGGATTCTTACACTCTGTCCGTTGTCAATACCTGCCGGAATCGTAACCCGGATCTTCTTTCTCTGTTTTACATAACCGGTTCCGCCACAGTCGGAACATTTTTCCTTAATAATCTGACCGGTTCCATGACAGTCAGGACATTCCTGAACATTTCGAACCATACCAAACATGGACTGCTGTGTATAAACGACCTGACCTTTACCACCACATTTTGGACAGGTTACCGGAGAAGTACCTGGTTTTGCCCCTGTACCATGACAGGTAGTACATTCTTCCTTTAATGTCAGATCCAATTCTTTTTCTGTACCGAAAACTGCTTCTTCAAATGTAATTCTTACACTTGTCTTCAGGTTTGCGCCTTTCATCGGACCATTTCTTCGGCTCTGGCTTCTTCCTCCGCCAAACAGGTCACCGAAAATGTCACCAAACATATCGCCCATGTCGCCGCCAAAGTCAAAGCCACCAAATCCGCCGCCGTAACCGCCACCGCCTTGTTCAAAAGCAGCATGACCAAACTGATCGTATTTCTGTCTCTTTTCACTGTCACTTAATACTTCATAGGCTTCTGTGGCTTCTTTAAATTTTTCCTCTGCCTCTTTATCTCCAGGGTTCATATCCGGATGGTATTTTTTTGCCACCTTACGGTATGCTTTCTTTATATCGGAATCAGATGCATTTTTATCAACACCCAATACCTCATAATAATCCCTTTTTGATGCCATATTCTCACCTTTCTCTTATACGGATTTAAGAGAACACAGTTGTGTCCTCTTAAATCCGTTCCTCTTGTCTTTATGAGTTCTTATTAAACTTCTTTATAATCACCGTCTACTACATCATCAGCCTGATATGCATCAGAAGCACTGCCCTGAGGGCCTGCACCCTGGGCACCCTGTGCCTGTTCATACATCTTTGCAAATAATGCCTGAGCACTCTGCATTAATTTTTCTTTTGCAGCTTTGATCTCTTCTACATTTTCATCTGTCATTGCATCAATCGGAGCTTTTTCTACAGCGGCCTTTAATGCATCCAGATCAGCCTGTACTGCTGCTTTGTCATTGGCATCTAATTTATCTCCGGCTTCTTCCAGAGCTTTTTCTGTCTGGAATACCATGGAATCTGCTTCATTTCTTGTATCAACAGCTTCTTTTCTCTTCTTATCAGCAGCTTCATATTCTGCAGCTTCTTTTACCGCTTTCTCAATATCGTCATCGGACATATTGGAACCTGCTGTAATAGTAATATGCTGTTCTTTTCCTGTTCCCAGGTCTTTTGCAGATACGTTTACAATACCGTTTGCATCAATATCAAAAGTTACTTCAATCTGTGGTACACCTCTTCTTGCTGGTGCAATACCATCCAGTCTGAACTGGCCAAGAGTCTTATTGTCTCTTGCGAACTGTCTTTCCCCTTGTACAACATGAATATCTACTGCTGCCTGATTATCTTCTGCTGTAGAGAAAATCTGGCTCTTTTTGGTAGGAATAGTAGTATTACGTTCAATTAATCTTGTAGCTACACCACCTAATGTCTCAATGGATAAGGACAATGGAGTAACATCCAGAAGAAGGATATCGCCTGCGCCTGCATCACCGGCTAATTTACCACCCTGGATCGAAGCACCGATCGCTACACATTCATCCGGGTTAATTCCCTTGAATGGCTCTTTGCCTGTTAACTGTTTTACTTTGTCCTGTACAGCCGGAATACGGGTAGAACCACCAACTAAAAGAACTTTACTTAATTCAGAAGAAGTAAGACCGGCATCTTTTAATGCGGTTGTGACAGGAACAGATGTTCTTTCTACTAAATGAGCAGTCAATTCATCAAATTTTGCTCTTGTTAAGTTCATATCAAAATGTTTTGGACCTTCAGCAGTTGCTGTAATGAAAGGAAGGTTAATGTTGGTTGTTGTGCTGGAAGAAAGCTCTTTCTTTGCTTTTTCTGCAGCTTCTTTTAATCTCTGCATAGCCATCTTATCTCCGGATAAGTCAACGCCTTCTGCTTTCTTGAACTCAGAAATCATATAATCTGTAATTACATTATCAAAATCATCGCCGCCCAGTTTGTTGTCGCCGGCTGTTGCTAATACTTCAATAACACCATCGCCGATTTCAATGATGGATACGTCAAATGTACCACCACCTAAATCATATACCATGATTTTCTGTTCTTTTTCATTGTCAAGGCCATAAGATAATGCTGCTGCTGTAGGCTCGTTGATGATACGTTTTACATCCAGACCTGCAATTTTACCGGCATCTTTGGTTGCCTGTCTCTGAGCATCGTTGAAGTAAGCAGGTACTGTAATAACAGCTTCTGTTACTTTCTCACCCAAATAGTTCTCTGCGTCTGATTTTAATTTCTGTAAAATCATTGCGGAAATTTCCTGTGGGGAATATTTTTTGTCATCAATGGTTACTTTGTAGTCAGTACCCATATGTCTCTTAATAGAAGAAATGGTCTTGTCTGCGTTGGTAACTGCCTGACGTTTTGCAGGTTCTCCAACTACTCTTTCTCCTGTCTTTGTAAATGCTACTACAGAAGGTGTTGTTCTCATTCCTTCTGCATTATTAATAACAACCGGTGTACCACCTTCCATAACCGCTACACAGCTATTTGTTGTACCTAAGTCAATACCAATAATTTTGCCCATGATAAATTCCTCCTAATTCAAATTTAAATCTTTCGCATCTGCGAAGTTATTGTTATTATCTTTTATCTATATCTAAATCGGCCTTTTGACCGCGTTTTTGCTTTGGCAATTCTAATTTGCCACTTTCACCATGCTATGGCGAAGAACCATATCTTTATATTTATAGCCTTTTAACAGTTCTTCTGCAACTACGTTTTCTCCTAATTCTTCATCTTCCACATGCATCACTGCATTATGAAGATCCGGATCAAACTGGGTTCCTTCTGCATTCATCGGTTCTACATGACAATCTGTAAGGACTGCTATAAACTGCTTGTAAATCTTGTCGATTCCCTGTATAAACGGAAGTTCTTTCTCTTCTTCTGTCAAAGTTGCAAGGCCTCTTTCAAAATTATCAATGACCGGAAGCAGCTTTTCCAAAATTTCTTTTGCTCCCACATCATACATTCTGGTTGATTCCTTGGCTGTTCGCTTTCTGGCATTTTCAAATTCTGCCATCAGACGCTGATACTTATCTGTCAAATCTGCAACCTGTTCTTCGCTTTTCTTTAAAGCCAGCTCCAGCTCTCTGGCTGAACGCTTCTTTTTGGATGCCTTTTCTTTTTTTTCTTCTTTCGCAGGTTCTTCCTGTTCAGGTTCCTGGGAAAGAGTTTCCTCTATATCTACTTCCATGTCTTTTTCTTCCATGGTTTCCTCCACATTCTTATTCATCTCTTCCACTGATCAGTTACCGCCTTTCTATGTCTTCTTATTAAAAATCTCATCCAGTTCACCGGTAAGATCTTTTAATGTTTTTACCACTTTCTTATAGTCCATTCTTTTCGGACCGATAATACCAATCGTTCCTGTTCCGCCTTCTTCCAATTCGTAAGTGGCGGTTACAACGCTGCAGTCCTTAAAATCCTGGTTTGCTGTCTCATTACCAATATAGACCTGAATCCCATGTCTTTCTTCCTGATTCATAGTGTCATCCAGCAATTTGGTCAATGCCTTCTTTTCCACCAGTGTGTCCAGAAGCTTCGTTGTCTGTTCCCGGTCACCCAGTTCCGGATAACGAAGAATATTCGCTGTACCGCTGGTATATATATCAACCTCATCGGCTTCATGAATTGCTTCTATGATTCCCTGGAACACATCTTCCAGTACAGCTGCATGCATTCCTGCCTGCACTTTCATAGTATGCACCAGTTCCAGATTGATATCCTTTAATGTGAGTCCCTGTAAGAAAGAATTCAAAAGAATATTAAGTTTCAGAATATCTTCATTGCTTAATGAATTCTCCGAATAAATCAGCTGATTCTTTACAATGTTACCCTCAATGACAATCACTGCTAAAAGTTCATGATCATCGACTTGAGAAATCTGAATAAACTTCAGTTTTGATTCTCTGTACTGAGGGGACGTAACCAGAGTTGCATAGTTGGTATTCGAAGCCAAAACCGTTGCAACCTGCTCTAACATCTTCTCCATTCGGTCTACTCTGGTAAGAAGAATCTGTCTTTCTTTCTCTTCTGCCTCTTTCTCTTCTGCCTTCTCCTGCATGATTCGGTCTACATAAAATCGATAGCCTAAGTCAGAAGGAACTCTTCCGGCGGAAGTATATGGCTGAAGGATGTATCCCATCTCTTCCAGGTCTGCCATCTCATTACGAATCGTGGCAGAGCTTAAATTCAAATCCGTATATTTTGAAATGGTACGGGAACCTACCGGCTCGCCTGTCTCTAAGTAGGTGGCGATAATTGCCTGTAGAATCTTTTGTTTTCTTTCATCTAATTCCACGCTGCCACTCTCCTTTCTTTTTGGTTATTAGCACTCACTCAAATCGAGTGCTAATATCTTTTATAGATAAACTACCACTTATTGCATTTTATGTCAAGAGGTAATTTTAAAAAGTTTCATTCTTTTTTCCATTTTTCAAAAATGTCAAAGGAACTGCATGTTTATCTACTCTCTACAAGCAGATAAAAAAGAGGGGGTTGCAAAACGTGATAAAAACTGAATAATTTCACCACCGGAGCATAGGTCATTCGGTATTTATACGCGAAAAGGGGTTGTTACAAAGTAAAGATATCATATCTTTATTTTGCAACAACCCTTCTATTGCAGTAAACTTATAAAAGCCGGTTTTACTATTGACGCATCAGGGCTTCGATCATTTTGCTGCTGCCTCCGTTCCAGGAAACAGATAAATACCGGACTCCCCAGCTGTTACACCTTTCATGGCTGTCCAGATACAAATCAATTCTTGCTCCTTTGATCGCACCGCCGCAATCTTCTGCTATAAATTCATGTCCGCCGATCAGAACTTTTGAACCATACGGAATCACCCTTGGATCAACAGCAATGGTTCTTCCCTGGGTTGCTCTGGCACCGGTAGAAGTTGCTCCGCCGCTCCATGGACCGTTGCACTGGGAACAGGGACAATAAGCTGTAATCTTAAAAACCATGGTATGTTCAAAAGAATCGGCTGTTTTATCTGTATTTGGATAAAAAACATCCTGAATCGAAACAACCTGTTTTTTATCTTTCCTATTCTGCTCCTCCTGTTTTCTGGCTTTCATCTTATCTTCGAAGGTCTGTGCCGGAACATCCCCGTTCTCCTCATCTTCTTTCGCCAGAAGTTTTTCCCCTTCTTCTTTTTTAAACTCTTTCATATCCTCACTGACAGAAGTCTGAGCATATTCATTTTCCAGTTTGATTTTTTCCAGAAGTGCTTCTTTTTCCAGCTCTGCCAGAAAAGCCTCATCCTGTTCTTTGATCTTTTCTTCCAAAATTTCTTTGATTTGTGCATCTTCCGATAAATAATCAAAAACCTCCATGTAGTCTTCTTCCTGTTCTTTTCCCATGGCTTCCATTTTTGCTGTTACCAACAAAGATCCAATAAAACAAATCAAAAAAACAAGAAGACCTATTTTTCTCTTTTTTATGTTCTTATTCAAAATCTCATCCCTTACTATGTATCTTTGTACGAGTCAGAGTCACAAATTCATGCGTTATTATGCAAGCATAAAATGCATGATCTTTTGTCCCTTGGTTCATGTTATGTTATAAAATCACACAATACTACATTGCTTACATCCAATCCACGTCTTGTGAATCGTACTCTGTCTCCTCTCTGTTCTAAAAGACCTTCTTTTTCATAATGAATGATTACATCTCCAAATACCTCTTCTAATTTGTTCCCATACCGGGAAAAGAATTCTTTTTTTGAGACCCCTGCTATTTTTCGAAGTCCCAGAATCATAGCTTCTTCCATCTGTTCCTTCAAAGTAAGCTCTTCATAATCCTCTCTTTTTCTGATTTCTTTCCATGGGCATTTTAGATAAGATAAAAAATCAGATTCGTTCCGAAACCTGATATCATTGAGGCAGGAAGATGCTCCAAGTCCAAATCCAATATAATCCTTACGGTCCCAGTAAATCAGATTATGTCTGCATTCTTTTCCAGGTTTTGCATAATTGGATATCTCATAGCGGGAATATCCACGCTGTTCTAACAGTTCTCTTGTCATGTCATACATCAACCGCTCTGTATCTTCGTCAGGAAGAAGCAGATCCAGATTCTGCTCTTCATAAAAAGGAGTTCCTTCTTCCACAATCAGACTATAAGCTGAAATATGAGCCGGATCAAAGGATAACACTCTTTTTAATGATAACTCATAAGAAGAAAATGTCTGGTAAGGAATCGCTGACATCAGATCTACATTGATATTTTCAAATCCGGCGTTCTGAGCCTGTTCATAACTATTACAAAAATCATCGTAGGTATGAATCCGCCCCAAATAGGCAAGTTCCTTTTCTACTGTTGTCTGAAGCCCAATACTAAGCCTATTAAAGCCTAGCGTCCGGTAAATTCGAAGCTTTTCTCCTTTTAATGTTCCCGGATTTGCTTCTGTTGTAATCTCTGCATCAGAAGATAGCGGTGCTCTTTGCAAAAGAGTCGTAAAAATCTTTTCTGTTAACTTTTCTGATAGAATTGATGGAGTTCCTCCGCCAAAAAAGACAGATGTTACCGTATAATTATCGTATTGCCGAAAAAAGCAACAGATCTCTTCGCAAAGGCTTTCCACATATTGTTCCATCTCATCTTCTTTAGACGGAAAAGAAAGAAAATCACAATAGCGGCATTTTCTCATGCAAAACGGAATATGAATATAAACACCCAGCGGTCTTTTTTCTCGTTTCTTATTTATCATCCAGCTTCAGAACGCTCATAAAGGCTTTCTGCGGAATTTCCACATTTCCTACCTGACGCATTCTCTTCTTTCCTTCTTTCTGTTTTTCCAGAAGTTTCTTCTTTCTGGTAATGTCGCCGCCATAACATTTTGCCAGTACATCTTTTCTCATGGCTTTTACTGTCTCTCTTGCAATGATCTTGCTGCCTATCGCTGCCTGAATCGGAATCTCAAACAAATGTCTTGGAATCTCCTCTTTCAGTTTTTCACACATTTTTCTGCCTCTTTCATAAGCAGAATCCGCATGCACAATGAAAGATAAGGCGTCCACTTCCTCTTTGTTGATCAAAATATCCAGCTTCACCAGTTCGGAACGGACATAGCCTTTCATCTCATAATCAAAAGATGCATATCCTCTGGATCTGGATTTTAAAGCATCGAAAAAGTCATAGATAATTTCATTTAAAGGAAGTTCATATTTGAGCAGCGCTCTGGTTTCTTCCATATATTCCATACTTAAGTAAACGCCCCGTCGTTCCTGACATAGCTGCATAATAGCTCCCACAAACTCTGTCGTTACCATAATCTCAGCAGATACCATCGGCTCTTCCATATATTCAATCTGTGAAGGTTCCGGCAGGTTCGTCGGATTAGTCAGATCAATCACAGTACCGTCTGTTTTATGCACTTTATATACTACACTTGGAGCTGTTGTCACTAAATCCAGGTTATATTCTCTCTCCAGTCGTTCCTGGATAATTTCCAAATGCAAAAGTCCTAAAAATCCACATCGAAAACCGAAACCTAAGGCTACTGATGTCTCCGGTTCAAAAAACAAAGATGCATCGTTTAACTGGAGCTTTTCTAACGCATCTCTCAAATCCGGATACTTTGCTCCATCTGCCGGATATAAACCACAGTAAACCATAGGATTTACTTTTTTATAACCTGGCAATGGTTCCTTACATGGATGAGCAGAATCTGTGACAGTATCACCAACCCGGGTATCTTTTACATTTTTCAGGCTTGCTGTAATATACCCTACCATTCCGGCAGATAATTCTTCGCATGGAATAAACTGACCTGCTCCAAAAACACCAACTTCAACCACATCTGCAGTGGCTCCTGTTGCCATCATAAGCATATTGGTACCTGGTTTTATGGTTCCTTCTTTGATACGAGCAAAGATAATAACACCTTTATAAGAGTCATAGACACTGTCAAAAATCAAAGCCTGTAAAGGTCCGTCCGAATCTCCTTCCGGTGCCGGAATTTTCTCCACAATCTGTTCTAACACTTCTTCAATGTTAATGCCCGCTTTTGCTGAAATCCTTGGTGCATCCATGGCCTCAATTCCAATCACATCCTCAATTTCATTGACAACCCGGTCCGGATCTGCGCTGGGGAGGTCTATCTTGTTAATAACCGGCATAACTTCCAGGTCATGGTCCAAAGCCAGGTATACATTTGCCAGGGTCTGTGCTTCGATTCCCTGAGCTGCATCTACCACAAGAATTGCCCCTTCACAAGCAGCCAGGCTTCTGGATACTTCATAATTAAAGTCTACGTGTCCCGGTGTATCAATCAGATTAAACAGATATTCCTGCCCGTCTTTTGCCTGATATACAATTCGAACTGCCTGAGACTTAATTGTAATACCTCTTTCCCTCTCCAGATCCATATTGTCAAGAACCTGCGCCTGCATCTCTCTGCTGGTCAATAAACCGGTTTTTTCTATAATTCTATCCGCCAGCGTTGACTTTCCATGATCAATGTGGGCGATGATACAAAAATTCCGAATATTTTTCTGATTTACTTTTGCCATACTTATCGTGTTCCTCCTACGTTACTGTTTTATGTTCTTACAAAAAGCAGTACATAAAAACTCAACTTTATTCTACATGAAAAAAAACGAATCCGCAACTACATTTCATGAAAATACAGTCCCGGTTTTCTTCTATTTCAGAACAGTATATAGCAATTTAGCCAAAGGAGCCATTGCATTTTTCACTTCCTGAATTGTATTTGTCTGCGCTCCCGCTTCAATTAAAAGACTTCTTGGTTTTAGATGAAGATTATACCGGTATCCTTTTAAATAGATTTTTCTCGTAAAGCCAGGAAATTGTTCCAGAGCGGCCAGCTGCATCTGAAGGCTGAAAGCCAGATTGGTTTCTTTGTTTGGATTTTGCAAATATCCAATATCTCCGTTTTTGGCAGTCCGGCTCATTCCATTAAAAAACATAATTTGGGCTGTCTCTTTTCCATTAATCTGAGTCACCAGTTTTTTTCTTCCTCCAACCGCATCCCGATGAAGATCAATCACCACCTCAATGGATGGATATTTTTTTAATAATTTAGAAACATGATTTCCCGCATAGGTGTATGCCTTGCTTCGATCTAAAACACCATGAATCGTATCATAGACAGATCGATCATGATAAACTTTAATATGGTATGTATGTTCCAGGATAGAAGCCAGCTCATCTCCTACGCCAATAATCGTATCTTCTTTTTTCCCTTTTTTACTGTCTGCAAAATCTTCACTCCCATGGGTATGATAAATTAATATTTTCGGTTCTTCTCCTTGAAGAGCAATGGATAAATCCATGGAAGCAAGTTTATCTCCCTGAAGTTCTTCTGCTGTAACAGAAGTCGTACTGTCTACAATATAAAAATTTTTGATCAAAAACTGATAATTGGATAATTGTTTTTTCGTATAAGTCATTGAACCATTTTTTTGTCCCCCTGTTTCCTGGGAAATATCTCTCACTCTCTCTTCTTTTTCTTCATCTGCTTCCAAAAAGGAAGCCGGCACCTGATCACTGGTCTTTGCCAGATTAGAAGTATCTCCCCAGTAATCAGCACAAAAATCCACCGCTAAAAAGAAATCCCCCGTCAGATCATCTCCTGTTTTTTTTAGTACTTTCGTCATATAAGAGTCTTCTTTTCCATATGAAAGCAACGGAAACAGTTCATTTCCCGACTGCCTGATAAAATTGGATGTTGTCATTTCCACCTTATCAAACAAAAGATACTGCTCTCCTTTCCATTTTCCCCAATGTTCCGAACAAAAACAGTAGTTCAGGAAAAACAAGGCAGCCAGTATAAGAACTGCCCGCCCTGCTCTTTTTTGTTTCATTTCGTACGCCTTTTCTCCACGTTCCAATCTTGTCCCTCTTTTCCCCTTTTTCATGATACCACAGTCATAAACTTTTGATCTTAGCATCATTGTATTCCAAAGCCTGTTCTCCTATGCCTGAATTTGATCCAGTCCTACCAGTTTATTAAAAGCTTCTGAAATGGTATAGCTTATCTTTTTAACTCCTTCATCAATATTTTTGGGCGTTACATACATATCTGCCAGATCAGGAGCAAGAATTTCGCGAGCAAGCTGAAATTTTTCCTGTTCCGTAAACTCTTCATAAGACTTTTGAAGCCTGCTTTCTCCCAGGGCTTGCAACAGCATTTCCAATGCATCATTAACAATCGTAGGAACCGCTATGACAGTGGGAACCCCTACTGCGATTACCTTTACTCCCATTGTTTTTTTTGTAATCTCTTTGCGGTGATTTCCCACACCGGATCCCGGGGAAATCCCTGTATCACTAATCTGGATCGTCTTATTCAGCCTTTCTGAGCTTCTTGCTGCCAGAGCGTCCACCGCCACAATCACATCAGGATGGATTTCTTTTACCAAGGCCTTTATAATTTCTCCTGTTTCCATTCCGGTCTGAGCCATAACACCGGGAGAAATGGCACTTAAAGTCACACCCTGCTCGAGCAGATTTTCTTTTTTTAAATGACGGGTAATGGCAAGATTAGAAACAACATAAGGGCCCAGAGCATCTGGTGTCACTTCCTGATTTCCAAGACCTGCTACTAAAATATGTTCATATCCTTTCAGTAATTTTTTTAAATGACAAAAAAGGGCATGACACATTGTCTTATGGTAGGACTCATCGGAAGACGATAAATCTTCCCCTTCAATGGTAATATAAGTTCCCTTGGGTTTTAAAAGTGCTTTTTCCCCTTTTTCGTTTTCTACTGTAATGACTGTTTCCTTGATTCCTTTCTGCCTGTCCACTTTGGTCCTGACCAGAATTCCATCCAGTGGAGTGTGTTCTCTTAATTCTTCCTGAATTTCAACTGCCAGATCTGTCCTGGAAACATAAAGTGATTCCTGTTCCTGATTCATCTCATCACACCTTTTTTTCTTACTATATCCAAAATTTTAAAAAATATTAAACTTTCTATTGACAAACAAGGATACTGCCACTAAAATAAAGAGGTATGTTTACATTAGATTGTCCGTGTCCGATTTTAATGCAAAACAATGTATACTACGATATTACGTAATGGAATGATTAAATTTGGAGGTGTACAGATTGGCTAACATCAAATCTGCGAAGAAAAGAATTAAAGTAATTGAAACAAAAACATTAAGAAACAAAATGATCAAAACTAAGATCAAAACTTACATCAAGAAATTAGAAGCTGCTATCGCTGCAAACGACAAAGAGCTTGCACAGGCTAGATTACTTGAGACAATCTCTGAGATTGACAAAGCTGCTTCAAAAGGTATTTTCCATAAAAATACTGCAGCAAGAAAAGTTTCTCGTCTGACAAAAGCTGTTAACAAAATGGCATAGTAAGATTAATGATAGAAGAAAGCTGTTCAACCCTCTCAGAACAGCTTTCTTTTTTGATGATGCTAGGGTCAAAAGGTCATGCATTTCATGCTTGCATGATTATGCATGACTTTGGGACCCGAAAAACATGAGAAAGTAGCCATTTTTTGTAAAAAAATGTGCGGATTTCGAATGTTTTTCGGATTTCGGGAGCGTGAAACGCGAAGAAATCCGTAAGCATCATGGGGTTCATGGAATCAATACTTTCTTCCCCCTCCAATTTTTTTGTTACTTACCTTTTACTGCATTCTATAATCAGAAGTTCTACCGCCAGTTTATCCCCCAACTGTCCGGTTTTTACCTCTTCTTCAGTTTTCGCACAGCGCTCCAGATAAAAAATCAATTCCTCTTTGGTAAAACTTTTTGCCTGTCTTACATATTTTTCTGCAATGTAAGGATTTAATCCGGCCGCTTTTCCCATTTCCTTCGATGACTTGTGAAGTTCACTCATATCTTTCGTAAGAAGCATCAGTTGAAATTGTCTG
>JALEPU010000007.1 GCA_022766905.1 Lachnospiraceae bacterium | reverse complement strand
TCCATGCTTGCATGAAAATGCATGACTTTGGGACCCGTAAAACATGAGAAAGTAGCCATTTTTCGTAGAAAAATGTGCGGATTTCGAATGTTTTCAGGATTTCGGGAGCGTGAAACGCGAAGAAATCCGTAAGCATCATGGGGTCAAAAGTTTTTGACCCCAGCATCTTAATATAAGATCATTACAAATCAGATGGGAGGTTTTTATGCGAATTTTAATTATTGAAGATGAATTTAGTTTGTCAGATGTTCTGGCAGCTGCCTTAAAAAAAGAAAACTTTGTAACCGATTGCTCTTACGATGGAGAAGACGGTTATTTGCAGGCAATGACCGGCATCTATGATGCCATTATTCTGGATATCATGTTACCAAAGATGAATGGATATGAAGTACTGCAAAAATTACGGATGGAAAAGCTTCAGACTCCGATTCTTATGTTGACCGCCAAATCAGAACTGGATGATAAGATTCAGGGCTTCGACTTAGGAGCTGATGATTACCTGACGAAGCCTTTTGAAATTCGGGAGCTCATTGCCCGGATCTGGGCCATTACAAGACGCCAGGGCATTGTAGAAACATCAGCATTAAGATATGGCGATTTAGAACTGAACCTGAATCAATGTTCCATTACACAGGTCCACAGCAGACAGTCTGTTCAGTTAGGAAGTAAAGAATTTCAGCTCTTAGAATTATTTTTAAGAAATCAGAATCAGATTATTACCCGGGAACAAATCGTAGAAAAAATCTGGGGCTATGAGAATAATGCAGAATACAATAATGTAGAAGTCTACATATCATTTACAAGGCGCAAATTAAACTTTATCGGAAGCGGTGTCCGTATCAAAGCCATACGGGGCATTGGCTATACCTTAGAACAAATACAATCAGAGGAGTATTAATATGATTTCCCGATTACGAAAAAGACTTCTTTGCACCCTGACCGCGATTCTCACCCTGTTTTTCTGGCTTATTTTACTTTTGGTCAATATACAAAATTATCGCTTCAATTTAAATCAGGGATATAACATCCTCCGCCAGTTTGACAGTCCGAGAAAAATGACGGATACCCTGAATCGCGGAGAAGAAAAAAAGAAAGAAAAAGAGTTTGATGAAACAGAACAATTCCATGTCTATACCATTTTTTATGAAAACGGAACTGTTTACCTGGATGAAAGAATGGAGTTTGAGGTTGACAATCAGGAAGAAGTTTTAAATATTGCAGAGAAGATTCTAAAAACAGAAAAAGACCGCGGCAGATATCATTCCTTTCTTTATCTTGCCAAATCTTTTTCGGAAAAAACAATCCTTTACTTTATGAATTTTTCTTCTGCACTGGAGCGGGTCAGAAACATGATTCTCTTTAGTCTGCTTTTAGGAATTCTTGGATCCTTTCTTCTATTCTGGTTTTCTTACTTCCTTACAAAATGGATGATTCACCCTGTGGAAGAGGCTTTTACAAGACAAAAACAATTCATTTCTGATGCCAGCCATGAGCTGAAAACTCCTTTAACTGTCATCGGAGCAAATGCAGAACTTCTGAAAGATGAAATCGGACCAAATAAATGGCTCTCTTATATTCAATCAGAAACAAAGCGGATGAGTAAATTGGTCAACGATCTGCTCTCGTTAACTCGATTAGAGGATTCTTCCAGACATCCTGTGTATTCCTCTTTTTCTCTTAGCCGGGCTGTTACCAGTATTTTGCTTCCTTTTGAGAGCGTCGCCTTTGAACATGACATTCAGCTCAAAATGGATCTTGCAGAAGAAATCTCGTTTTATGGAAATGAAGATCAGATCAAACAGGTCATTTCCATCCTGACAGACAATGCTATTTGTCATACCAACAGCGAAGGAACCATTCAGGTGAGCTTAAAACAGACCAGTAAAAAAATCCTGATTACTGTTGCAAACACAGGGGAACCGATTCCTCCTAAAATGCAGACCAAAATATTTGACCGGTTTTATCGAGGGGATGAAGCCAGATTCCGGGTTGGCGGTCACTACGGCTTAGGACTATCCATCGCCCAGGCAATCGTAACCAATCATAATGGTTCCATTCAGGTTCACTGTGCAGATGGATGGACAACTTTTACTCTGTCTTTCCCTCTCCGATCTTCCTGATCTGGCAGCATGGCATTTCCTGGCACTCAGAAAGCGGGGCTGAAATCCACTCAACCCCGCTTTCATTTTTATTCTCTATTCATATTTTTTTATCAAATCAATGTTTGCCTTTTCTACTTCACTTAACACTCCTTCATCAAAATGATCCGGAGCAATGGTTCCCTGATACCATGACTGACTGTCAAAATATTGCTGCAGGCTCTCATCATTAAATCTTCTTCCATGACGGGCATAGATTTCATTTCGCGCAATTCTAAGCTGATTCTTTGTAAGTCCTGCTAAATCAGAAGCGGTAAGTGCCCTTGTACTGCTTTCCGGTAAAATGTAATTTGCCATTTCAACAGCTTCTGTACTATTTTGTACCCTTTCTTCCGGATCTTCTTCTGCCGGGACTCCAATCTGTGGGCTTATGGCACCGGATGATGTATTGGTATCTTCTCCTTCTTCGGAAGAAACATCAGCCGGAGTCTGTGCAACCAAATAATCATCTGAACCGGAATCGGTCTGATTCTGACTCATTGGATTCGGATTTGCTGCATAACTGAAATTTGTAAAAATAACACCTACCAGAGCAAAGGCTACCACTACCGTTCCCAGAGCAATTCCAATAGCTTTTACATCGCTTTCTACTTTTTTGGGATAAAGAGGATTATTATGTTTCTGATATCGAAAAGCCGGAGTAGACACTTGTTTCTCCTGTCTCCCCTGCTTCTTTTTTTTCTTTTTTCCGAACGCCATTTTATCTCCTCCTTACTGAGCCTGAGCTTCCAGTTCTAATAATCTGTCTACCCGGTCTTTTGAATCAGGATGACTACTTGCCAGACTTGCAAAAAGCCCTCTTGGTTTATCTCCTTCATAAGCTGCCAGGGCAGTAAGAAATAGAGTTAATTCTCTTCCATATCCCAATGTAAAAGCAAAATGATCTGCTTCGTATTCGTTTCCCCGACTGGTCTTCATGCAAAGTGCTGTTCCAAGAGCTCCCCATACTCTCATCAAACCTCTGACAAAAATCAAAGAAATGAAAGAAGCTATGGCATTAAAAATAGCCACAAAAAATCCCTCGTCAGAATCCATAAATAATGCAACAATACTCATAATCACATAATTGATCATGACAGCAATCTGGAATAAGCTGGCAATGGCTGTAATGAACAAATTTCCTACGTAGACTACCAGCAATCTATCTGTATCTTTGTGAGCCAGATGTCCAAATTCATGGGCAAAGGTCGCTTTAATTGTATCATCGTCCTGCTCCAGCATCCCTCTTGTAATACAGATCGTCTTTCTTCCTGTTGCAAATGCATTCGGACTTTTATCCTCATTCATAAAAAGCCGTACATCCCCTGAAATCTCCGGATTTTGCTTTTTCGCTTTATAATATACTTCTCTGAAAAGGGGCTCCAGTCGATTTACCACCTCTACATCTCTGATTTCCCGACAATTGTTCTGATAACGGATCATAAATTCGCCTATAGGAGACAAGGCTACCGTTACAGAAGCAATGTACAAAATCAGGCCTGCTGCCATTCCCCAGCCAATTGGAAGTGCTAAAAAAGCAGAACAAATCAAGCCAATAATGCCTACATTCAAAATCAGATAAATACACATAGGAATGTTGGATTTCCCTGTCAGCCTGCTGAAAAAGTCAATCATATAGATACTTTTGATTCCTTTTACTTCCTTTCCGGGCAGGGCACGATAATCGTACTGTTCCGACTCTAAGATTACTTCTTCTTTTTCTTTTGGAAAAGCTTCTGCATGATAAATCTTTTTTTCTGGTTTTGCTTCCTCCGGCTTTGCTTTCTCTGGTTTTGGTTCCTCTGGCTTTACAGCAACGTTAATTTCTTTTTGAAAATTTTTGTTTGGTGCACCGCAGCCTGAGCAAAACCGATCATCCATGCTTATCTTTTTTCCGCACTGCGTACAAAACATATTTCCTCCTCCTTCCATCATTTTTTCCATTATAAAGCAAAAATATAGAAATTGTAAACCAGGAAAAGAATTTTTACCTGCTCTCAGATTCCTTTCTTTTTTTATCCGGCTTTGGATAGTATTTACTTAAAGTAAATCCCCGGCCGCTGACCCTTGATACCTTACTGACAACCATAAAGCACTCCGGATCAATCTCGCAAATCAATTTCTGTACAAAAGGCAGTTCTCGCGGTGTAATAATACTAAGGAGCACCTGCCTCGGTTTATGAAAATATCCGCCCTCTGCGTAAAGAACAGTGACACCCCGGTCTGCCTGAGCAAGAATTGCTTTTTTAATTTCTTCTGTTTTTTCACTGATAATCTTAATTTCTGTTTTATCTGTTCCTACCAGTAAAGTTTTATCCAGCACAATAGTATAAATTAAAATATAAAGAACACCATACAGAACAATGTCTGCCGTATGATATGTCATTTGAAGAAGCAAAATACAAATATCAAAAAAGTATAAACTAAAAGAAACAGGAATATTAAAGTATCGATATAAAATCAATGGCGGAATATCCATACCACCTGTTGATGCTCCTGCCCGGATTACCAACCCCAGTGCAAGCCCAACTCCCAGACCTGAAAATACAGCACAAAGAAAAATATCCTGGGTCAGTACAAAATCGCCGAGCATACAATGAAAGAATTCCAATGCGGCCGGATAGGCAAATGTACTGACAATGGTTGTCAGCGCAAATTGTTTTCCAATTAAGAAAAAACCAAGTAATAACATGAAAACATTAAACACCAACACAAACATGGAAATGGGTATTCCAAATAAATGATTCATGACTAAAGCAATACCTGTTGTTCCCCCAGACACCATATTGGCAGGAAGTAGGAACAGCTTCACTGTCAGTGCATATATGATATTCCCCAATAATATGATCGCTAACGTTTTTAAAGTTTTCCAATTCATATTTTCTAATACACTCTTCATATCCTGGCTTCCTTTACACGATTTCTATTATTTTTAGAAGGATTACAGTGTCAAAAGTCCAAATCCATGACTTGACACCCTAATCTTTAAAGACAAAAAAGAAGCCCGAGAACATTCTATTCTCAGGCTGATAAGAGGCGCCAACCAGATTTGAACTGGTGATAGAGGTGTTGCAGACCTTTGCCTTACCACTTGGCCATGGCGCCTTATTTAATTTGTCGCTTTCCTCAGCGACGAATTAAATATTACCATAAGTTTTCTCGAAATGCAAGTGTTTTTCAAAAAAAAATTGTTGTTTTTTTTGAATTTGTTTCTATTATTTACGGATTATATATATATTTCTTCTTATTTTCCGGAAAATACCTATATTTTTCCATTATCGTATACTGTATTTCTTCATTTTCATCCTATCCACAGATAAATCAAGCCTCCAATACCGCCAGCCAAAAGCATCATTTTCACCTGACTGACTTTCCATTTCCTTAAAAAATACAGACAACAAAGAAAGATTGCTACTCCAATCCAATCTACATGTAAAAAGTCAATCCTTCCGTCCTTCCAGAAAGCCAGCTTTCCAATTGTAATTCCGGCAGTCCCTATTAACGCAATAACAGCCGGTCTCAAACCATTTAAAATTCCCTGTAAGGCAGTTAAATGCTCATATTTTCCATATAAAAAGGCAAAGAGCAGCATAATCAACACTGAAGGAAGCACACAGCCTATGGTTGCTGCGACAGCACCTCCGATTCCACCGATCTGTAATCCCACAAAAGTTGCAGAGTTGATAGCAATCGGCCCAGGTGTCATCTGAGATATGGTAATAATATCTGTAAATTCCTCCAATGTCATCCAATGATGTAGTTCAACCACCTGATTTTGAATCAAAGGCATAGCTGCATACCCTCCACCAATACTAAATAATCCAATCTGTATAAAACTCCAGAATAATTCCAAATATATCATCTCTTTTTTCCCTTCCATACTGTCCATAAAAGGCCTATGCATCCGCAAACAAGAACGATCATCATAGTAGAAATGTGTAACATACAACTGGAAAGAAATGCACCTGCCATAATAAAAATGGAAATCTTCTCTTTTTCTTTTATGATACCGCTTCCCATACTAAAAACAACATCACAGATAATTGCTGTAACAGCCGGTTTCATAGCCTGCAGAAACGCACTGATCATTCTATTTTCCCGAAATGCATCATAAAAAAGAGAAATTGCTGACAAAATCAAAAAAGGGGGTAAGATAGTTCCCATAATTGCAACGAGAGCACCGGGCAGACCACTTACCCGGTAACCCAGCAAAATAGCTGCATTTACTGCCACTGGTCCCGGCCCGCTTTGCGCAATTGCTGTCATATCCAGCATTTCATTTTCTTCCAGCCATTTCAAGTCATCCACAAATTGTCTCTTCATTAGCGGAATGATTACGTATCCGCCTCCAAAGGTAAATGCACTCAAATAAAACGTAGAGGTGAATAATTTGAAGTACAATTTTCTTTTATTTTTCATTATTGATCTCTTTTTACTCCGTATTTTTTCAAGACTCGCTCGCCACCTATAGAGGCAGGAGTCATCTTCCATCTGATGTAATCAAAAAAAGCTCTGCAAGTATGTTACTTGCAGAGCTTTCTAACTCCCCGAGTAGGACTCGAACCTACGACAGCGCGGTTAACAGCCGCGTGCTCTACCGACTGAGCTATCGAGGATTATTCTTGTTTGTACCTTCAAAACCTGCATATAGTAATCATCAATCTTGGGAAACTGCTTCTTTTTGAAGCTCTTGGACAAGCGTTCGACCGATTAGTGACAGTCAGCTACACACATTACTGCGCTTCCACCTCTGCCCTATCTACCTCGTGTTCTTCAAGGGGTCTTCTTCTTGCGAATGGAAATCTTATCTTGAGGGGGGCTTCACGCTTAGATGCCTTCAGCGTTTATCCCTTCCCGACTTGGCTACTCTGCCATGCTTCTGGTCAAACAACAGATCCACCAGAGGTCAGTCCATCCCGGTCCTCTCGTACTAAGGACAGCGCCTCTCAGATTTCCTGCGCCCACGCCGGATAGGGACCGAACTGTCTCACGACGTTCTGAACCCAGCTCGCGTACCGCTTTAATGGGCGAACAGCCCAACCCTTGGGACC
>JALEPU010000117.1 GCA_022766905.1 Lachnospiraceae bacterium | reverse complement strand
TTTTGAAAAACCAGATCTGCCATCAATGCAGCCCGGTCAGCAATAACCATCTTTTTGAACATACCCCAGAGCATCAGCTGGTATCCATGGCATACCTGTTCGTAGGAAAAAGTATGTTCTTTTACAAACTGTGGTGCCAGCTGATGATACCGGGAAATCGGTCCCTGAATCATCTGAGGGAAAAATGCCATAAATAAAGCAAACCGGAAGAAATTATGCTCTGCCTTTTGCTTGCCCCGGTACACATCGACCAGATATCCGATTGCCTGAAAGGTATAAAAAGAGATACCTAATGGCAGCACCAGATTTAAGAGAGGCAGAACCTGTCCGTCTGCGCCTCCAAAACGACTGTTTAAATCGCCTACAATTAAATTGTAAAATTTCAGAAAAACAAGCATTCCAAGATTGATAATCACACAAGCCCAAATCAGCTTATTTTTTCTTTTTTTATTTGCTGCTTTTAATTCCTTTTTATCTCCGGTGATTTCTCCCGCTTTTAGCCGGGCAAGCTTCTCTTTGTACTCGCCCTCCCATTTTTCCATAAGAAGTCCGAGAAAATAGACGGAAATAATGGTAATGCACAGATATACACTTAAATGCCGGCTCAAATTAACGTAAAAAGCGGTACTAATCAAAAGCAGCCAGATCCACTGAAGTTTTTTAGGAATCACATAGTAGATGAATGCGATCCCTGCCACAAAAAAAGGAAACTTAAGGGATGTGATTGACATAGATAACCTCCCTGACTACTCGTCTTCTTCCTGCAGCTTTATAATTAATTCATAAATTGCCTCAACTGTATTAAAGTTATCCGGTTCCAGCTCATCAATCGGAATCTGAACATCAAATTCATCATTCAGTTCAGATACAATTGCAATAATATCAAAAGAATCAATAATTCCATCATCGATCAATTTTGTCTCATTCATAAAGTCTACATCAGGTCTTACATCTGTTAAAATTTCTAATACTCTTTCCATTTCTTCTCCTCTTCTCTCTTTGTTCTTTTTTCTACAATTCTTCTGCCATCTGAAGCAATTTTTGTCTGTCAATTTTCAGGTTCTTGCTCATAGGCATCTCCTCCAAAATCACGATTTTGGTTGGAAACATATATTTTGGAATCTGAGTTTTTAACCCCAGAAATACCTTTTTATTATCCAGATTTTCTCCTTTTGCAAAAAGCACGATTTTCTTTTTCTCCTTCACATAGACACAGGCACAGCTTTCTATTCCTTCTATTTTATAGGAAGCTGTCTCAATTTCTCCCAGCTCAATGCGATGTCCATTATGTTTGATCTGAAAATCTTCTCTGGTCAGGAATCGATATTCTCCTTCTTCGCTTCGTATAGCCAGATCCCCTGTCTTATAAACCATCTCCGGATAAAAGTTCTGCAATGGATTTTGTACAAAAGCTCCTTTGGTCCGTTCTTCGTTATCATAGTAACCCATGGACAAAAAGGCTCCCCGCACAAAAATCTCCCCGGTTTGTCCAGGCTCTACTTTCTTTCCCTCTTCGTTTAAGACCATCACCTCCACATTTGGAAATGGCTTTCCAAGGGGCAGTGTCTCCCCTTCCTGAAACTCCCGGTCAACCGTATAATAGGTACAATTTCCTGTCACCTCTGTCGGTGCATATAAATTGACAAAAGAGGTGTTCGGAAGAAACTGTCTCCAGTAATTTAAATGGGAAATTGGCAGCACTTCTCCGGAAAACAGCACTCTTTTTATCGTCTTTGGTACTTTATAATCAAAAGCTTTCATGTTAGCCACGATACTTAAGGCAGACACTGCCCAAATTAGAGTCGTAACATGGTGTTCTGACAGACAATCCATTAATTTCTTTGGAAACGAAAAATAGGTCTTCGGCAAAATAACCAGGGTTGCCCCTGCTGCCAACGTAGCATAGATGTCCTTTGCAGAAACATCAAAATCAAACGGAGCCTGTCCTCCCAGCACATCTTCTGCCTCTATGCCGGAGATTTTTAAAAACTGCTCCATAAATGCCAGAATCGATCTCTGGCTCTTTATGACTCCTTTTGGTGTTCCGGTAGAACCACTTGTAAAAATCAAATACAATGGATCGGTATCAATCATCTGATTCCTGATCTCTTGCAGTTCTTTTTCCTGAATTTGTTCTTTGATTGCTTCTTCATAAACAATAATCCGGCAATTCTTTCCTGTCTCCTGAGCCAGCGGCAGATCTTTCTCCTTGCAGATTAATATTTCAGGGCTAAGAGTATCAAAAAAAGTCTCTATTCTGGCTTTTGGCATGTGCACATCCACCGGTACATAAAAATTACCGCTATATGCTGTTCCCAGGAAACTGACCAGACTTTTGCTGTCCCTGTCTGAAAATACCATCACCGGACGTCTAACCTGACGGAACTGTTTCCGAATCGTAGACCCAATTGCTTTAGCTCTTTGTTCCACTTCCCGATAAGTGAGCGCTCCTTCCAGATCAATGAGGGCATTCTTCCCAGGATATCTTTTGCAGGCGTCCTCCAAATATTCCAATACATGTATCGCCATGATTTTTCCTTTCTCACCGAATAAGCCGGCCTTCACCGGCTTTTCTTTACTTTTGCTTAATCTAAATTATTTTATCACTACTCCTATTAATATGCAACTATTTCAATACGGAGATTTTCTTTCAATTCTATGAACAGCAAAATGTGGCATTTCGCCACATTTATTTGTTTTGTCGCGTATTGCGTCTCTTTCAAAAATTCACTTTTAAATCTTGCTAAAATGGGAAAAAATAAAAAAAGAAGGGCTTTTCATGAGTTTATCCAATAATATTAAATATCTGCGGCAAGCTGCCGGTCATACTCAGGAAGAGCTGAGTCAGGCACTTTCCGTTGAACGCAGTACAATATCCGGTTATGAACTGGGAAAAAGACAGCCAGACGGAACAATCATCAAGAAAATTGCTAAATTGTATCATGTTTCTGTTGATTCTCTTATGAACAAGGATTATGAACAGCTTTGTTTTTCCCCTCCTGTTTCTGATATACCAGCAACGGGAAAGCCATCTGATCAGCTGACAGACGAAAGTCCATTTGGAGTAGAGCATACCGGAAAAATTCCTCTTCCCAGTGAAAATCAGATTAAGAAAAAAATAAATGAAATCTATCGTCAATTGGATTATGACGATAAATTGCTTTTCATTCAGCTTGGACTTCGGCTGCTTTCTCACCCTAAATATCATCAATCTGAGGAAGATTAAAAAGAAAAGGGAGTTCCGTCCCATGATTACTGAACCTGTCAGTCATGGAACGGCACTCCCTTTGTCATTCTAATTCTATACGAAGCCGTCTATTTATGCTTTTGCAACACTTTTTAAGTAGGCAACTACTTCTTCTTCCGTAGCAAATGTAAGAACTTTATCTGCTACTTCTTTTGCTTCTTCCATGGTCCACTGAGACATTACCTTACGGGTAGCCAGAATGGAAGTAGGACTTACACTGAATTCATCCAGTCCCCATGCCAGAAGAACAGGTACCAGCATTGGATCCGCTGCTGCTTCTCCACACATACCTACCATAATACCTTCCTTCTTGCCGCATTCGATAATTCTCTTAATAGAGCGAAGTACAGCCGGCTGGAATGCAGAATACAGATATGCAACTTTTGCATTACCTCTGTCAACTGCCATGGTATATCCTGTTAAGTCATTGGTTCCGATACTGAAGAAATCTGCCTCTTTTGCCAGTAAATCTGCGATTACACCGGAAGCAGCTGTCTCAGTCATAATACCAACTTTAATCTCTTTGTCGTAAGCAATTCCTTTTTCATCCAGATCTGCTTTCAACTCTTCTACCATTGCTTTGACGGCACGAATCTCTTCTACACAAGTTACCAAAGGCACCATAATACGAATATTACCAAAAGCACTTGCACGAAGAAGGGCACGAAGCTGTGGTTTGTAAATGTCTTCTTTACGGTCTAAGCAGAAACGAACTGCTCTGTATCCCAGGAACGGATTCTCTTCTGTCTCAAGTCCAAGATATGGGATTGCTTTATCTCCTCCGATATCCAGAGTACGGATAATCACCGGTTTGCCATCCAGATTCTTAGCTGCTTCCTTATATGCTTCAAACTGCTCGTCTTCAGAAGGAATGCTGGTTGCATCCATAAACAAAAATTCGGTACGGAACAGTCCTACACCTTCTCCGTCGCACTCTACAACTTTCAAAGCATCATTCGGATTACCGATATTGCCAACCAGTTCAACCTGTTCACCGCTTGCCATCTGGCTTGCTTTTCCTCTGAACTTCTCCAGAAGTTTCTTATCTTCCAGGTATTTTGCTCTCTTTGCTGTATAAGCATCAATCTCTTCCGCAGATGGTTCTAAGATGACTTCACCTTCCGTACCATCTACGATTACAGTCTGTCCATTCTTCACTTTGCCAACAATTCCGTCAATGCTTAACACTGCCGGAATCTCCAAAGCTCTTGCAAGAATAGCAGAATGAGAAGTTTTTCCACCTACTTCTGTCATAATACCTACAACATTCTGATTATTAATTCCTGCTGTCATTGAAGGTGTTAAATCAACAGCCACCAAAACAGTTCCTGCCGGTACAGCACTGATATCTACTTCTTCAACCCCAAGCAGAATCTTTAACATACGGGTCTTAATGTCAGCTACGTCCGTAGCTCTCTGCTGAAACATCTCATCATCAATAGATGAAAACATCTGAATGAACATATCACAGACCTGATCTAAGGCTGCTTCTGCATTGATGTGTTCGTTCTCGATTGCTCCTTCAATCTGGCCGGTCATCTCCGGATCCTGCATCATAAGAATGTGACCTTCCAGAATCTCAGCTTCTTTTTCTCCGATTCGTTCTTTCATATCGTCTGCCATGGCCTGTGTCTTCTCCATAAACACATCCAAAGCATCTGCCAGACGTTTTTTCTCTGCTTCTACATCACTGATGGTAACTCTCTGAAAATCTAAAGATGCTTCTTTGATAATGATTACCTGTCCAATTCCATATCCCTGTGATGCAGCTACTCCTTTTGCCATACTTTTACCTCACTCCATTCCTTTGCCCACTGGAATCCAGTGAAATTACTCGCCTAAGCCTGATTCAATTAATTCAATTGCTGTTTTTAATGCTTCTTCTTCGTCTACACCTTCACATTCGATCTCTACTTCAGAACCACATTTGATACATGCGCCGATGATGTTCAATAAGCTCTTGCCGTTTGTCTTTGTTCCATTAAAAATAATATTAACGTTGCTGTCAAACTTAGTCATCGCTTTTGCAAAAACTCCTGCTGGTCTCATGTGTAATCCCTGTGGATTGTTGATTGTAATTTTTTGTGATACCATAATCTCATTCTCCTTTTTTTGTAAAAATCGCTGATCGTGAATCTACTGTCCGGAATTTTAGCCTGTAAGAAAGACATGTTGATTCATCCCTGGTTAATATTATGTCCATCCTTTACGAAAATAGCAAAAGAATAACCTAAATCAAAAGCACAGACTACTTCTGTGTTTCAAATCTAGGTCTTGCCTGCCGTACAGTAACAATCCGCATCTATTCAATAGCGTATATATATAATAGCACGACAATTTTTATTTGTCAATCTGATTTTCGTTTTTTTGCCCACGAAAATAAAGCCATTTTCAACTTTTCTGGCAATTTTCACTAAATTTCAACTCAGATTTTTTTATATTTTGAACATTATTCTTCTGTTTCCATCATAATCCTCTGGATGTAAATCGTAAGATACATCTTTTCGTCATCGGGCAGGGTAATTCCGGTCTCATTCAGAATAAATGCAAATACTTTCCTGGCACAATTTAAAGCCTTTTCATATTTCTCGGCAACCTGCCTGTAAAACTCATCTTCCTCCGGTTCTCCAAACCCTTTTTCTTCATAAATTCGTCTTCCCAGATATCGCAGATGGTTCAAAAAACGCTCATAGGTAGGTGTCAGCTCACCAAAAGAGATCCCGCACTCTTCCTGAATGATCAGAAGCACTCTGTCTGTAAAATCCCGGATCGTATGTTCTCTTTCTTCTCCATGAAGTCTTAAGTTCACAAGATGAATGGCAATAAAACCGGCTTCATCCAAAGGAAGGGCAATATTCAGCTGCTCTTCCACCATCTTAAGGGCAATCTTTGCCAGGGCAAATTCTCTTGGATACATATTCATCGTATCCAGTAAAAGCTCATTTTTAATCTTTTTTCCCTGTTTTACTCTCTTACAGGCTTCAAAAAAATGGTAGGCTATGGTTACATAAATTCCAAAATCAATGGAAATATGAAACTGACTCCCTACGTAAGCCATAAAATCGTTGGTTACCTGCATATACTCCAGCGGAAGTGCTGCAAAAAGATCCTCCATACCTCCCGCTTCTTCCTGATGATCCAGGGAAAATCTTTTTTCTACCAGTTTCTGATTCACCAGATCTCTGGCTTTCTTTTGAAAACCAATTCCCTTTCCCATCAAAATATGTTCCTGCCCGCTGTCATCCAGGGCAGATACTACATTATTATTAATTACTTTCAGAATCCGCATCTTTTCCTCACCTTACCTGACTTTTTAAGGCTATTGCCGGCTTTCCAGAAATTCCATCTCCTTTTTTCCTGCTTCATCGTCCGGATAAGCTTCAACATATTCTTTTGCCTTTTCGTAAGCAC
The DNA here is from genome assembly GCA_022766905.1 of Lachnospiraceae bacterium. Classification (GTDB taxonomy): domain Bacteria; phylum Bacillota; class Clostridia; order Lachnospirales; family Lachnospiraceae; genus SIG292. The sequence goes on along the minus strand of JALEPU010000117.1, from coordinate 14,701 downwards.
TGGCATAATCCTGTTGTTTCTCATAGATTACAACCTCTGAAAATAACAGTTCTTTTCCTGTCTCTTCATCTTTTGTTTTCCGATTCTCTTCAATCAGCGTCAAAGCTTTCTCATAGTCTTCTGTTGCAATATACATATTACATAATTTCAGTAAAAACTCTCCATCCCCTGTTTTTTCATAAGCTTCCTTATAGGTCTCTGCTGCTTTTTCATATTCTTTTCCCTGGCTGTAGCAGTATCCCTTCAGCATATAATTCATGGATTCTGTCGGTTTTTCTTTGATAAAATGATCATATATCTCAATTGCTTTTTCATATTCGCCAAGATTCATATATGCTTCTGCCTGATAATGAAGCATCTCTTCGTTCAAAGAGCCGGAAAAAATGTTCCCATGTTCTTCTGCTTCTTCAAAAAGTTGAATCGCCTTCTTATAATCTTCCTCTTTAAAATAGACGGATGCTTCCTCAAAAAGCTCTGTCTGCTTACTTCTTTCATGCCCCTGATAACCTAAAAATCCAACTGCTGCCAGGACAAGAATTCCTATCATTACAACTACTTTCTTCATATGTCATACTACCTCAAACTATCTTTCTTTTCGCATCATTCCTATGTTTTAATGATATTATACCCAGAGAGGTGGGAAAATACAAGTAGAATCAAACGCGAAAGGGGTGAAACTACATTACATATTGTAGTTTCACCCCGTTACGCGTTTTCATTTTATTTGAAGTATTTAACACCGGATTCGAAGATTTTCTGGTTCTGATCCATGTATACATTCTTTGCGACATATTTTCCGATTCGTTCGGAATGTGCCATCTTACCAAGGACTCTTCCGTCAGGACTTAAGATACCTTCAATTGCGTAATAGGAACCATTTGGATTATATCTTTCGTCCATCGTCGGGTTACCCTTTGGATCCGCATACTGGGTTGCAACCTGACCATTTTCGAAAAGCTGTTTGATACATTCTTCGCTGGCTACAAAGCGTCCTTCTCCATGGGAAGCCGGAATTGCATAGGTATCGCCTACTGTTGTTCCCTGTAACCAAGGAGATTTATTGGTTACTACAGTGGTATATACGGTCTTGGATACATGGCGGCCGATGCTGTTCATGGTCAATGTTGGAGAATCCGGACTTTGAGCCTTGATTTCTCCATATGGTACCAGACCTAATTTGATCAAAGCCTGGAAACCGTTACAGATTCCAAGAGCAAGACCGTCTCTTTCATTTAAGAGCTTCATAATTGCTTCCTGTAATTTAGCATTCCGGAATGCTGTTGCAAAGAATTTTGCAGAACCTTCCGGCTCATCACCTGCACTGAATCCGCCTGGGAACATGATAATCTGAGATTCATTGATTGCTTTTTCAAATACTTCTACGGAATCTCTGATGTCCTGTTCATTCATATTGCGGAATACTTTTGTGATGACCTTTGCACCTGCTTTTTCAAAAGCGCGGGCAGAATCGTATTCACAGTTTGTTCCCGGGAAGACAGGAATAAATACGGTAGGAACTGCAATACGGTTTTTAGAAACCATAATACCGCCTTTTCGGTAAATCGGTGTATCCAGTTCTTCGACTTTGGCTCCTGTCTTTGTCGGAAATACTTTTTCCAATGGTGCTGTCCATGCATCATAAAGCTCTTCCAGTTCAATCACTTCATCTTTATATTCTACCGCATGTTCACTGATGACTTCACCGATAAACATACTTGGAATCTCAATATATTTGATATTCTTAGGTTTAATTTCAGCAACGATTGCTCCATAGGATTTTGAAGTCAGGTCTTCAATTCGCACATCCTCATCCAGACGGATACCCAGATGGTTACCAAAGCTCATCTTGGCAAGGGCTTCCAAGGTACCGCCGAATCCAACCGCATAGGCAGATTCAATGTAACCTTTCTTCATCATTTTATGAATCTGCTTGTAAGTCTTCATTGCATCTTCATAAACCGGTTTGCCGTATTTATCATAAGGAATACAGAAACGTACTATCTTATTATCCGCTTTCTTAAATTCAGGAGTTACGATATTATTAGCATTTGTCACATCGACAGCAAATGATACCAGGGTTGGAGGAACATCAATTTCATTAAAGGAACCGGACATGGAGTCTTTTCCTCCAATGGATGGAAGTCCGAATCCCATCTGAGCGTCATAAGCACCTAACAAAGCTGCAAATGGTTTTCCCCAACGTTTTGGATCTTCACCCAGTCTCTCGAAATATTCCTGGAATGTAAAGCGAATCTTCTTATAATCTCCACCGCTTGCTACAATTTTTGCAATGGATAATAAAACTGCGTAAATTGCTCCATGATATGGACTCCAGCTGGATAAATACGGATCAAATCCATAACTCATCATGGTAACGGTGTCTGTTTCTCCTTTTAAGGTTGGAATCTTTGCGATCATGGTCTGAATTGGAGTGGACTGATATTTTCCTCCAAACGGCATGGTCACAGTACCGGCTCCGATGGAGCTGTCGAACATCTCAATCAATCCCTGTTTGGAGCAGACATTCAAGTCTTTCATTATGTTCATCCAGATGTCTTTTATGCTTCCCTCTGTCTCTTCCTGTTCGAAGTAGTCTGCTTTCTCATCCGGCATTGGCACAATGACATCCGTCTCCTGATGAGCACCGTTTGTATCCAGGAAAGCCCGGGAAATGTTTACGATTTCTTTTCCTCTCCAGGACATAACGAGACGTTTTTCCTCTGTTACCTCTGCTACTGCAACTGCTTCCAGATTTTCTTCCTTTGCGTAGCCCATAAAGGTATCAACATCTTTTGGAGAAATCACAACAGCCATACGTTCCTGGGACTCTGAAATAGCAAGCTCTGTTCCATCCAGACCGGCATATTTCTTAGGTACTTTATCAAGGTCAATGACAAGGCCATCTGCCAGTTCTCCGATTGCAACGGAGACACCGCCTGCACCAAAGTCATTACATTTCTTAATCAGACGGCTTACTTCCGGACGACGGAACAGACGCTGAATTTTACGCTCTGTCGGGGGATTTCCTTTCTGTACTTCTGCACCGCAGGTATCAATGGATTCTTCCGTATGAGCTTTGGAAGATCCTGTTGCTCCGCCACAGCCGTCACGACCGGTACGTCCGCCGAGAAGAATAATAATGTCTCCCGGATCTGATGTTTCACGAATTACATTTTCTCTCGGAGCAGCACCCATAACAGCACCGATCTCCATACGTTTTGCAACATAATCCGGATGATAAATCTCGTCTACCAGACCTGTAGCAAGACCAATCTGGTTACCATAGGAACTATATCCATCTGCAGCTCCGGTTGTCAGCTTCTTCTGCGGTAATTTGCCATGTAAGGTCTCAGAAAGAGGAACCGTCGGATCAGCTGCACCTGTTACACGCATTGCCTGGTATACATAGGAACGGCCGGAAAGCGGGTCACGAATTGCTCCGCCCAGACAAGTAGCCGCACCACCAAATGGTTCGATTTCTGTCGGATGATTATGGGTTTCATTTTTAAAGCTTACCAGCCACTCTTCTGTCTCTCCGTCAATCTCTACAGGCACTACAATACTGCATGCATTAATCTCATCGGATTCTTCCATATCTTTGAGTTTTCCATCTTTTTTCAGTTTCTTCATGCCCATAAGAGCAATGTCCATCAGACAGACAAACTTGTCTTTTCTTCCGGAATACACACCCTGACGGTCTTCCAGATACTGTTTGTAAGTTTTTTCAATTGCATTTTTATAAAAACCGGATTCAAAAGTAACCTTCTTTAATTCTGTAGAAAACGTAGTATGTCTGCAATGATCAGACCAGTAGGTATCCAGCACCCGGATTTCTGTCATGGAAGGATCTCTTTTTTCTTCTTCCTGATAATACTTCTGAATATGAAGAAAGTCTTTAAATGTCATGGCAAGGCCAAGAGAATCGTAAAGTTCCTTAAGGGAAGCTTCATCCAGGGCGGAAAATCCATCAAAAATCTTTACATCTTCCGGTTCCTCAAACTCTACAATCAGAGTTTCCGGTTTCACTTCATCGGTTTCTCTGGAATCGACCGGATTAATGCAGTATTCTTTGATTCGGGCAAATTCTTCCTCTGAAACCTGTCCTTCCAGCACATAAGTAACTGCTGAACGGATGACAGGCTCTTCTTTTTCATTAAGAAGTTTCATACATTGTTCTGCGGAATCTGCTCTCTGGTCGAACTGTCCGGGGAGATATTCCACGCTGAAAACTCTGCTTCCTTCTTTTTTGGGGAATGTTTCTTCATAGTAATCGTCAACAGGTGGTTCGGAAAATACTGTTACCAGTGCCTTCTCCATTGTCTCAGGGGACACATTCTCCACATCATAACGAATCAGGACACGAACATTCTCAACAGAATCAATAGAAAGATAGGCCTTTATCTCTTCCAGCAATTCTTTTGCTTTGACTGCATAATCTGTCTTTTTTTCCACATAAATTCTTTTTACGCTGCTCATGACAACCTCCATTTATTCTTTATGTCCTGCCTTTTGCCGGACTGTATTTACAGGGTCTGACAAAACGCATTCATGAATTGTCTTTTCACGACTAATCATAGCATATATTTCATCTTCGGAAAAGAAGAAAAAATGCCATAAATAATTTAACCATGTAATCTTTTTATTATTCTAAATGCTATAGAATTTTGATAAATCAAAGGATTTTTTTGGGAAAAGAATACAATTCCGTCTGTGGGAGACTTGATTTTGGATATTACTTTTCCCTCGTACGGATCCAGAATGACTGCCAGAGTCTGTCCTCTGTGCACTTCCTGATTGATCGACACCTTTTCTCTGAAAAAGCCAGCCATATCGCATTTGATTGAAATCAGATTTTTTTCTTCCAGCACACTGGCTATATATCCGTTGTGACACTGATAACGGATAATTCCCATTCTTGTCAAGAAGCGAAGGACGGAAGTAACCGCCAGCATTGCCTGCTCTTCATCTACTTCTTCTGTTGCTCCCGTATAAATTGAAAATGCATCAGTCTTTTTCATCTGCCAATTATAATTTAAAGTCCTCCGGTCAAAAGGTCTTGGCTTACTGGTTACCACATAAGGAAGTCCGAACAGATTGGCAAGGCTGGTGCTTTGCAGGCCGGTCTCCATCATTCTGACATGGGGAATAAATTCACCTGTTTCGTAAAAAGAAGCAAACTGAATGCCATACCGATAGCCGGTAACAGCCTGCATCACCGCATCTGCTACCCGGCTCGGAGGCTCCCCTTTTGGATTTCCCGGAAACTCCCGGTTAATATCGGTCTGTTCTCCAATCCAGAATCGTCTTCCTGCATTCATAGAAAGATAATTGACAGAAGGAATCACAAGAATCTGATTTTCTCCTAAAATTCCTTTTTGTTTTTCAATTTTTTCCAATGCCTGAACCAATTTCGAGCATATATAAAGCTGCTGTACTTCATTTCCCCGCATTGCTCCTACCACACAGGCTGCTTTTTCCCCGGGTCCTTTTTTTCCGAATCGATATCCGATCAGCTCATATTCCTCCCGGAACCCGGAATCCATACTGTAAAGTACTTCTTTAGTCATAACTTTCACCTGCAATTCTGGCAATCAAAGCCCCTTCTCTTACGGATGGATATCGGCGAAGAGTAAAGATAACACCGTCCATAGGTGCTGTAATTTCTTCGATCACGGCTCCTAAAATTGGTTTTACAATTACCCCAATCCGATCTCCTTTTTTTACTTTTGAAAAAAGAGAAACAGAAGAAATAAACAATCCGGTACTATCACAGTTGATATATTCCACTGTATCATCTTCCCAGATAAACGTTTTATTTACGATCGGCTCGCCTTCCCAGACTCCCATTTTCTTCATAACATTTAAAATGCCATTTACAATTTTATCACAAAGTTCCCTGTCTGTCTCCATCTGGATGCCGGATTCAATGACCAGAGAATCTACTCCTTCCTGGTTCATAGCATAAACAAGGCTTCCTTCTTTTACCACGTTAGAAGGATGGACCCAGACAGCATGGAGATTCATAGCCTTTGCATATCCCATCAGCCTCTCATTTTGATCATCCATCACTCTTACATGGGGAGCTTCCTTTACATGCATATTATTGGCATGAAGATCCAGACACAGGTCAGCGCCCTTTAATTCTTCCACGATTCTGGCTGCCATTTCATCCACCATTCCCCCATCTTCTGAACCGGGAAATATGGTATTCATGTCAAAATCAAATACCGGAAATCCTCTGTTGTAGGTATCAAGGCCCAGTGGATTTAAGGCAGGATATACATCCACAATTCCTTTTAACCGTTCATAGTTTTCTTTGATTCTTCGAATCAATTCGTAACAGATATACTGGCTTCCCATCTCATCGCCATGGATTCCTGCTACAATACATGCTCTTTTTTCCTGTCCCGTCAGGATATCCGGCTGCAGCCGGTTCTTTTTAATCCGCAGAACTTCTCCAACCGGAAGCTCCATAGATGTTACTGTCTCAATCATTGCTTCCCCTCCCATCTTTTGCTGCAAACAAATCTTTTTATGTCATAGGAGGAAGTCATCTCTTATGACATAAAAAGGGCTGTTTTTAACAGCCCTCACCTTCTTTTCCACGAAATGCTAATTTTAACAGAATCGGAGTAACCAAAGTAGTCACAACGACCATAATAACCATCGGAGAGAAAAATCTTTCATCCATCAGATTGGCTTTCATACCTTTATTGGCAACGATCAGGGCTACCTCGCCACGACAAACCATTCCCATGCCGATCTGAAGTGCCTCATTATTTGTATAATGCATGATCTTTGCGCCTAAACCGCAGCCGAGAATCTTTGTAAGTACTGCTGCGATGCTGATGATAATCGTAAATAAAATAATATCTTTCGTCATTCCATCTACATTAACTTTCAAACCTATGCTCGCAAAGAACAATGGTGTAATCAGCATATAGGAAACAACCTCTACTTTAGAATGAATATAGTCACTCTGGCTTAAGCTGCACAGAACAACGCCGGCAAGGTAAGCACCTGTAATATCTGCGATTCCAAACAATTCTGAGATATAAGCAAGAATCAGACAGTATGCAAAAGCAAATACCGGAATTCTTCGTTTCCGTTCCTCATTCTTGGGCAGAAGCCATTGAAAGAACCGGTAGATCAGGCATCCTGAAACAAGAGCAAGTACAAAAAAAGCTGCCATCTTGAACAAGACAAATAAAATACTTCCCAGATGCATCGATCCACTTCCTCCGATACTGGTAATCAGGGACAAAAGCAGGATACCTAAAATATCATCGATAATCGCTGCTCCCAGAATCGCTGTTCCGGCTCTTCCTTTCAGTTTTCCCATTTCCTGCAAGGTGTCTACCGTAATGCTGACAGAAGTAGCTGTTAAAATTGTGCCGCCAAAAATCGCCTGCATCATATTTTTATCATATACATACATAACTATGGCACCGATCATCAAAGGTACCAATACTCCCAGTAAAGCAATCACAAAAGCTGCAAGACCACTTTTCTTAAGTTCTTTCAGGTCAGTCTCCAGGCCAGCTTCAAACATCAGGACAATCACACCAAGTTCTGCCAGATTCGTAATCGTCTCAGAAGGCTGGATGATGTTCAAAAGCACAGGGCCCAATATTATACCAGCCAGCAAAGAACCAACGACTGCAGGAAGATTAATCTTCTTTGAAAATAAACTTAACGTCTTTGTTACAGCTAAAATAATTGCTATGTCGAGTAAATACGTATACTCAGCCATATTCCGTCATCTCCTTTTTCTTCTGCCTCGTTTTTTCAATACTGTATTATAAACTTGCCTTTTTCGTCCGTCAACCTGAAAAACTGCCAAAAATAAGCAAACGAAAACCGGATTTTTTTCTCTTTTTTCTATTCTTCAATTAGGGTTTTTATCTGGGCAAGAACACCATCTTCCCAGTAAGGAGATGCCACATAACGGGCCGCTTTTCTTACTTCTTTCCTGGCATTTGCCATGGCAAAACTATAATCTGCCTGCAAAAGCATCTCTATATCATTGAGATTATCTCCAAACACCATAGTCTCCTCTTTTGAAATTCCATAAAGCTTTTGTATTTCAGAAAGGGCATGGCCTTTGTTGGAGCCTTTTTTCATACAATCCAGATAACAATCTCCGGAATAAGCTGCTTTAACCCTGTTTTCCCATTTTGGTAAAAATGCTCTGTCCATAATTCCCTCAATATTCTCCGGACAGTAAATAGATAATTTGATACAATCCTCTTTTACTCTGGTAAGATCCGGCACCTGTTGAAATGCGTAATGATAATCATCGCGAAGCATTCGGTGAAATCCCGGATTCCCGGATTCAATATAGGTCAGATTTTTTGTGTCGTACATCAGAATACTGGACGGAATCCTGCGAACGTCTTCAATAATCTCAAGCACATCTTCCCGTTCCATCCGGTCAACAAAGGTGTCCTGCCCATTGCAGGTCACAAAAGTACCGTTATTGCAAATAAAGAGGGTATCCTTTTTGACCGGATCAAATAAATGTTTAATACTTACATACTGTCTTCCACTTGCAATACCAAATAGAATTCCCTGTTTTTTCAAGCGGTCAATTACCTCATAATACTCCGGATTTAAATCATCGCCACCTTCTCTCAGCAAAGTTCCATCCACATCTGTCAAAATTAATTTAATCATTTCATCCTCCTAAGTCTGGTTTGTCTCATCCCTTGTCTTTCTTCCCGTCATTAAAAAGTCTATTCTATTTTTCCATGAATAAAGTTGTATTGATATCCTATATAATAAGTTGATACCCCTTTTACATTTTCCCCTTGCGTCAGAACTTTTTTTCTAAAATAAAGAGGAATAGCAGGAACATCTTCTATTAAAATTTGTTCTGCTTCAGAAAGCATCGTAAGGCGCCCGGAGCCACTCTTTGTTGCTGCCTGATCCATTTTTTTATCAAATTCTTTGCTGGAATAATGACCTTGATTATAAGGGGAATCTGATTTCCAGTTTTCCAGGTAAGCTGTCGGATCATCATAATCCGGCACCCATTTTGTCAGTATCATATCATACTCACCGGAAGCTTCATAATTCCATCTTTCATCCGATGAAACATCCTGAATTTCTACCTGGATTCCAAGATTTTTTTCCCAGGATTCCTTCAGATATGCAGCTATCTGTTGGCGTAATTCAGAATCTGAACAAATTAAAGTCAGTTTCCAGGGTTTCTTGTCATTCCATTTCCACTTCTTTTTCACCTTTTCCATATATTGTTTTGCCCTTTCAGGATCATAGGAAGTGGTACGGTTTCTTGTCTCATCTTCACTTAAATTTAACAGTTCCGGAAGCACATACCCAAAAGAAGCTTCCTGAAGCCCTTCAAACACTTCTTTATTTAGTTGATTCTGATCAATGGAATAAAGCAGCGCTTTCCGGAAATTACGATCTGCCAGTTTTTTATGATCCAGATTCAGCTTTACCATAACCAATTGCCCATCTGTATAGGAAGTATAATCTTCTTCCTTCGAAGACGGAAACAAAGAAGTAAGTAAATTGGTCTCACCTTTCTGATAAGCTTCCTTTACTTCTTTGATAGATCCTTTTCTGGTAATGACAACCTGATCCAGAAACACTTCTTCTGCATTCCAGTAATCCTCATTCTTTTTTAAAACAATCTGATCACCTTCCCATTGATCCACATAAAACGGACCATTTTCATACAGATATTCTGCGGATGTCCCCAGATAATCCCCTGCTTCCTTCAAAGCTTCCTCCGGAACAGGAGAAAACTGTACCAGTGATAAAATCTTCAGAAAATAATCTGTCTTTTTTTCCAGACGAATCTCCAGTGTCTCATCATCCAGAGCACGAACCCCCAATTTTTTTACCGGAAACGCTCCCTGCTGTACCGCCGCCCCATTCTTGATATAATATCCTAAAAAGCCATAATCAGATTCGGTTTTTTCATCTACCAGCCTCTGAATTCCTCTTACATAGTCCTGCGCTGTCACAAGGGAATGGGTATTTTTCCAGTATGCCTTGCGCAAAGTAAAAGTATACACAAGTCCATCCTCGGAAATCTGATAAGATTTGGCGCCAGCTTTCACAATCTTTCCATTGTCATTCCGAACCAGGCCTTCATAAATATGGTATCCTATAGTCGATGCAACCATCTGATTCAGTTTTTGTGGATCCAGGCTGTTTATCTTTGATAATACAGAATAGGACAGTACATTTTCTTCTTCCGAAGATGCCGCTTTTGTCCACTGATTGATCTGTTGTTTTTTACAGCCGCTTGTCATCGTAATCGTGAAGGCAGCACTAAAAAGCAACAGACTCCATTTTTTAAAGAGCTTCTTCATAACCCTTCTCCTTTTTAGTTATCCGGTACTCAAATGCTTTTTCATATCGGATTCTTTCACATCATTCTTCTTCTCCATTTCTGCTCTTATGGTATCAATAAAGCTGGATTTTGTAAAGCATGAAAAAGGGAGGTGCTACAAAATAAAGACTGATCTATCGTGTCCTAAATAGAGCCAGGTAATAAAAAGCATATTTTGGAGGCACAAAAGAACCGCCTGCAAAGGCCTGTTCACAGCCTCTACAAGCGGTTCTTGCTTAGGTAATATGATATGAGATTAAATCAATTTCTATTAATCAATTATAATAAACTTTTTACAAAGAGTTCCGCCATTGAAACTACCGCACAGCTGCTTTACAGCCAGGCTTCCATCTCTCCCTTTTCATTCAGTCCGTTCCAAATGCAATTTTATTGTACACCATTTTCTACAAATTTTACAGAATAAACAAGTGGTATTTTATGCTGCTTGTCGATATATTTTTGTTTTATTGATAATTTATTGACATCTGAGATGCTTTTTTGTTCTACTGTTTTCGTCTTTCTATTTGCCGCCTTTTGTCTGCTTTCTTCTTTCTCTGTTTTCGGCTTCTTGACCAGCGCCATACTTTTGTAGTAAAATACCAAAAGATATTCATATATATGGAGGCTGATTATGGAAAAAATTGCAAGTTTTACAGTAAACCATCTGAATCTCCTTCCCGGTGTTTATGTATCCCGCAAAGACACTGTTGGGCAGGAAGTGCTGACAACATTTGATCTTCGCATGACAGCACCTAATCGGGAACCTGTTATGAATACTGCTGAGATGCATACCATAGAACATCTGGCAGCAACCTATCTTCGCAACGAAGAATCTGTCAAAGATAAAGTAATTTATTTTGGTCCGATGGGATGCCGGACCGGATTTTATCTGATTCTTGCAGGAGATTATACTTCAAAAGATGTTCTGCCTCTTGTCACTGCTACTTACGAATTTATCCGGGATTTTTCCGGCGAAGTACCTGGTGCAGAAGCGAGAGACTGTGGCAATTACCTGGATATGAACCTTCCTATGGCAAAGTATCTGGCAAATCAGTATTTAAACAGAGCTCTCTATCCAGCTGATGAGAAGAATCTAAATTATCCAAATGACTAGAAAGAAAGAAGTGTTGAAAAAATGACAATCGAAACATTACGATCCGATATGGTAGCTGCCATGAAAGCAAAAGACAAAGTTAGAAAAGAAGCAATCTCTGCTTTAGTATCTGCCGTAAAAAAGGCTGCCATTGATGAAGGATGCCGGGACGATATCCCGGAAGAATTAACTGACAGAGTAATCTTAAAAGAAATCAAATCCGTCAAAGAACAGATTGATACCTGCCCGGATGAAAGAGCTGAATTAAAAGCAGAATATACCGCTCGTTACGAGATTATGAATGAGTATGCTCCAAAGCAGCTTTCTGCTGACGAGATCCGCGAAATTCTGATGAATAAATTTGCCGATGTTGTTGCAACCAAAAACCGTGGACAGATTATGAAAGCTGTCATGGGCGAATTAAAAGGCAAAGCTGATGGCAAATTAATCAATCAAATCGTAGGAGAACTTTGCAAATAAAAGCTTTTTCCAATCATACTGAATATCCTGACTCCTTTCGCGCATACTAGATTTGTGTAAGCCATTCTCCTCCTGCCTATTTCACAGACAGGGAGGATTTACGGTTTACCAATCTGAAGAAAATTCTATGCGGAAAGGAGTTTTTTCTTATGAAAAGTTCAAAAGAAACTTACAAAGAAGTAGCTGAAGCCTGCAGCGAGTATACCCCAACTCACAGACCGGAAGGATTCTACAATGATTCCAGTGCCTGCGACTGCAAAAGTCCAAGCTGCTTAAACTGCACTCATTTTACAAAAGATGAGCACTGTAACCTGGATTTATATGATAAAATCGTAGACCGGATTAAAAGCTAATTAAAAAGAGAGCTGCAAAAGGCTATGATCTGTAATTTGCAGACCTGCTTTTTGCAGGCTCTCTTTTCTTTTTATCTTTCTCTTTTTCCTGTTTACTGATGGAAGAGCATCTTAACCTGAGTCCAGACATCCTCTGCGATCTGTTCTGTACTTTGATCTGCATCGATAAAAGATACCTTTTCCTGATCTTTTAAACGTTCAAAAGCTTCCAGATATTTTTGTCGTGTATTCCTTAGGTTATCCAGCTTTTCGTAAATCTCAAAATCGGTCCGATTCTGACTGATTCGGGCAAAACTTACTTCCGGCTTCAAATCAAAAAACAGATTCAGATCCGGCCGCAATGCCTGAGCACAGATTGAGTTGGCCATAATCGTCCAATCCATAGATATATGAGCACCCTGATAGGCATAAGAGGAAAAATAATATCGATCTGTCAAAACTGTAATTCCTTCTTCAATCTTCGCAAGCAGCCCATTTCTCTTATTTTTAATATGGTCCATCCGGTCTGCTACATAAAGAGCCGCAATAGTCTCTTCGCAAGCATCCAGACGGCCTGTCATAATTGTATGAAGCATAGCCCCATAAGGACCATCTGTCGGTTCTCTGGTGACATAGACCGGAATTCCTTCTTCTTTCAAACGTTGCTCCAAAAGAGCGATCTGCGTACTCTTTCCGCTACCATCAATTCCTTCAAAAGCAATAAACTTTCCTCTGACAGCCATCTTTACCCCCACAAATCTTCTTTGTAGACGCCTTTTTGAATCAGATCTTTAAATGCATTTACAACGGATTCCTTATCTTCTTTATAAGTCACACCAAACCACTTATCTTCTGTTGGAAGAATTTTTACCGTAGCCTGTCCTGACTGAATCATCTGGTCTACTACAGCAGGAAGCAGATATTCTTTCTTCAGATCTCCTTCCGGAACGGACTGTAGAAATTCTGTAAATCCAGTTTCCAGTTCATCGATAAAGTCCGGTGTAAATCCCCACATATTCATCGATACCAGAGAATCAGGTGTAATAACAAGATCAGAACCGTTGTCCTCATGAACAATCCGGCCTTCTTCATTCATCATAATACCGCCTGTTTCTACCACTGTTGCAAGATTGCCATCCTCTCCGGCTTTGCAGACACCTCTTGTTACAGTTCCATTCTCACTTAATGTATTGCCAAGGATAAATCCTGCCATGCACATATCATAGACACCCTGATTTTCCTCTTTTGTCTTTGCCTGGGTCAAATACTGATAAATCTTCTGGAAACCAACTTTTCCATAGTAATCATCTGCATTAATAACAGCAAATGGTTCTTTTACAATTCCTTTGCAGGAAAGAATCGCCTGACCGGTTCCCCATGGTTTCTTTCTTCCTTCCGGAACAGAAAATCCTTCCGGAAGTGCATCCATCTCCTGGAAAGCATAATCAACCTGAATCTCTTTTTCAATTCGGTTTCCGATAATCTCCTTAAAATCTTTCTCTAAATCTTTCCGGATGATAAATACTACTTTATTAAAGCCTGCTTCTTTGGCATCATGAATGGAATAATCCATAATGATCTCACCATTCGGTCCCATCGGCTCAAGCTGCTTGATACCGCCGCCAAAACGGCTGCCGATTCCTGCTGCCATTACTACTAATGTTGCATCTTTCATTTCGCCCACTCCTATTCCTCTTCTGTGCAGAAGATTGTTGCCTTAAATTCTAAATTAGTACACAAATTATAGCATTATCCTATCGGCTTGTAAAGCAAAGCTTGGCAATACAGAAAACACCTCACAAAAAACTGCTCAATTTTTTCCTTATTATATAAGATTTTTCAATACACATCTCCAAATTTTACGTTTTCTCCTTGTATACATAAATTTTCTGTGATAAAATATAGAGCGTTTATGGAAAGAAAATGAGAATAACGAGAAGACTATAACAGGTACTATGAAGGTACCACAGTAAAAAAGAAAGAAGGATACTATGAAGATTTCTAGAGAAGACATCCGTAACATAGCCATTATTGCCCATGTCGATCATGGAAAGACAACTTTAGTAGATGAACTGTTAAAGCAGAGCGGTGTTTTTCGTGCCAATCAGGAAGTAGAAGAACGTGTCATGGATTCCAATGATATTGAAAGAGAACGTGGAATCACAATTTTATCCAAAAATACTGCTGTTACTTACGAAGGTGTCAAAATAAATATTATTGATACTCCAGGTCATGCAGACTTCGGCGGAGAAGTGGAACGTGTCCTTAAGATGGTAGATGGTGTCGTCCTTGTGGTAGACGCTTTTGAAGGCCCAATGCCTCAGACCAAGTTTGTATTAAAGAAAGCTTTGGAGCTTTCCCATCCCGTTATTGTCTGTATCAATAAAATTGACCGTCCGGAAGCCCGTCCGGAAGAAGTTATGGACGAAG
>JALEPU010000097.1 GCA_022766905.1 Lachnospiraceae bacterium | reverse complement strand
GATGGCTGCTTTTAATGTATCATCGATGATGATTTTTCCTTTATATGGTTTATTATACAAATGTTCTACCACTTCTGCCATGGTAACAATGGCTGTGGTTTCAAGACCATATTTATCATGAATTTCATCCAGAGCACTCTTTTCGCCCTGTCCTCGTTCCATACGGTCAACAGATACAACCAGACCTAATACATCCACATCACCCTGAGCCTTTACAATTGGCAAAGTTTCCTGAATGGAAGTACCAGCTGTTGTAACATCTTCAATGATGACCACTTTGTCTCCATCTGAAATCGGGCTTCCAAGTAAAATTCCTTTATCCCCATGGTCTTTGATTTCTTTTCGATTGGAACAGTATTTGATGTCTTTGCCAAACTTCTCTGAAATTGCAATGGTAGCTGCAACGCTAAGTGGAATTCCTTTATAAGCCGGTCCAAATAAGACATCAAAGTCAAATCCAAATTTGTCTGCAATGGCCTGCGCATAATATCCACCCAGTCGGCGAAGCTGTGCACCGGTACGATAGAATCCTGTATTTACAAAAAATGGAGTTTTTCTGCCACTCTTTGTCACAAAATCACCAAATTTCAATACGTTGCAGTCAATCATAAATTCAATAAATTCCTGTTTATATTGTTCCACGTTTCTTCCTCCTGTATCCTGCTTGTTTTACACAATTCCAATTAAATCGTGAATGTCTTCGATTCCATTTTCCTTCATGTAAGCTTCAATGCCTTCAATCACTTCGATCGTCGCATTCGGATTTCTGAAATTCGCTGTACCGACTGCAACTGCAGTGGCACCTGCCATTAAAAATTCCAGGGCATCTTCTGCTGTGGCGATGCCGCCCATTCCAATAATCGGTAAGTTCACCGCTTTGGCTACCTGGTAAACCATTCGCACTGCCACCGGTTTGATTGCCGGACCGGACATGCCGCCTGTTCCGTTTGCCAGTAAAATTTTTCTTTTCTGTACATCAATCTTCATACCGGTCAATGTGTTAATCAAAGAAAGAGCATCACTTCCTCCGGCTTCTGCCGCTTTTGCCATATCTACGATACTGGTCACATTAGGACTTAATTTCATCATAATCGGCTGTTTTGCTTTTGCTTTTATGGCCTTTGTAATCTCATATAAAGCGTTTGGATCCTGTCCAAAGGCGATACCGCCTTCTTTTACATTCGGGCAGGAAACATTAATTTCCAAAAGATCCACCGGTTCATCACCTAAACGCTCTACTACTTCCACATAATCCTCTACGGATTTTCCACATACATTGACGATAATCGTTGCACCCTGTTCTTTTAAATATGGGATATCTCTTTTTACAAAAACATCGATGCCGGGATTTTGAAGTCCGATTGCGTTTAACATTCCGCCATAGGTCTCTGCAATTCTTGGTGTTGGATTTCCCGGCCATGGAACGTTTGCAACTCCTTTTGTAGTCACTGCTCCCAGTCTGGCCAAATCAACAAACTGACTGTATTCTGCGCCGGATCCAAAGGTCCCGGAGGCTGTTGTAACCGGATTTTTCATCTTTACTCCGGCAATTTCTACGGAAAGATTCATTCGAAATCCACCTCCTCTGCATCAAAAACAGGACCGTCTTTACAGATTCTTTTATTATGCACATAAGTATGGTGGTCTACTTCCGTTGACTTGCAGACACAGGCCAGGCAGGCACCAATTCCGCAAGCCATTCTTTCCTCCAGAGAAATCTGAGCTTCCATCCCTTTCTCTTTTGCATAGGCTTTGATTGCTTTTAACATCGGCATTGGTCCACAGGCATAGATAATATCTCCTGTTATATTTTGTTCTCTTACTGCATCCAATACATTTCCTTTTGTACCGGTCTTTCCATCTTCACTGGCAATGGCCAGAGGAATGACTTTCTCAAATTCATCTGCCAGAAATACCTCATCCCGGTATCCTAATACAGCTGTTTTTTCACAGTCCAGTTGTTTTGCCAGTTCCAGCATTGGTGGAATTCCAATTCCGCCGCCCAGAAGAATTGCCTTCTTTCCTTTCATGGTAAAACCATTTCCCAAAGGTCCGATTACATCTAAAGTATCCCCCGGCACCATCCCGGAAAATTCCTTTGTTCCTCCTCCAACAGCCCGGTATACGACTCTTAAAATTTCTTTTTCTTTATCAATCCCACAAATACTGATTGGTCTTGGAAGAAGTTTGGATTTATCATTGCTGTACATGGAAATAAACTGCCCAGGTACTGCTTCTTTTGCGATTTCTCCCACCAGAAGTTCCATATCAAAAATATCGCTTCCAATCTGTTTCTGAGATAAAACCGTCGCTTTTATCTTTTTTGCTGCCATTTTTTTATCCTCTTTGTTATCTGCCCACTAAGGCATTTTCTAAATCTTCTTTCATATCCAGGACCGCCTGTCTGGATGCATCTGCATATGCCTCCGGTCCAAACTTCGCATATTTTTCCTGTTTATAAGCTGCAATAATACCTCTGGAAGAGTTTACAATTGCTCCCAGACCATCTTTGTTAAAGAAAGGAGCAAGATCAGAGCCTTTACCGCCTTGAGCCCCATATCCCGGAACCAGAATATAATTCTTCGGCATTACTTTTCTTAAAGCAGCACCCATCTCCGGATAAGTAGCTCCTACTACGGCCCCTATATAGCTATAGGAATCTCCCATATGTTCCTCTCCCCACTGAGCAACTTTCTGTGCTACCAGTTCATAAAGAGGCTTGCCATCAATTAACTGATCCTGAAATTCTCCACTGGATGGATTGGATGTTTTTACCAGAACAAAGATTCCCTTTTTCTCTTCTTTGCATACATCAATAAACGGTTTTACACCATCACTTCCCAGATATGGATTTACTGTCACAAAATCTTCCTCAAATCCTCTGTAACTCTTGCTTCCAACCTGAACTTTTCCAACATGACCTACTGCATAGGCTTTGGAAGTGGAACCAATATCGCCTCTTTTGATGTCGCCGATGATAACCAGTCCTTTTTCTTGTGCATAAGCACAGGTCTTATGGAATGCTTTCAAACCTTCAATACCAAACTGCTCATACATGGCAATCTGTGGTTTTACCGCCGGAATCAAGTCAGAGGTTGCATCCAGAATTCCTTTGTTGAACTGCCAGATTGCTTCTCCGGCACCTTCCAGGGTCTCACCATATTCAGAAAATGCTTTTTCCTTAATCTGTTCCGGTACATAATCCAGCATCGGATCCAATCCTACTACGATCGGGGCTTTTAATTCTTCAATCTTTTTTACTAACTGATTAATCATATTTTCTATCTCCTGTTATCTTTTTTCTATAAATCCTTTTTCTCTATCGTAAACCACTTTGCCTCCTACTAAAGTCATGGCAATCTGTCCTTTTACTGTTTTTCCTGCAAATGGTGTGTTTTTCCCTTTAGATGCAAAGTCAGCCGGATCAATCACATACTCTGCATCAGGGTCAAAAATCGCAATGTCTGCTTCCATACCCGGCTTTAAACCGCCTCTTTTTCCTTCCAGTCCAATAATTCTGGCTGGATTTGTGCTCATCTTTTCTACCATCTGATAAGGAGTTAAAAGTCCTGTTGCTACTAAAGCAGTATAGGTCAGAGATGCACTGATCTCAATTCCAACAATTCCAAAGGCTGCCTTTTGAAAATCAGCCGGTTTTTCATCCTTATGATGAGGAGCATGGTCAGTGGATATTACTTCCATCGTTCCATCTACAAGACCTTTGATCAAAGCCTGTACATCTTCTTCTGTCCGAAGAGGAGGATTCATCTTGTAATTGGTATCCAGTTCCTGAATATCAGCATCCGTCAAAATAAAATGATGCGGACATACCTCACCACTGACATCCATTCCCATCTCTTTTGCCATCTTTGTAAGGGCAACCGCTCCCTTTGTGGAACAATGACAAAGATGAAGTCTTGCCCCGGCTTCATCAGCCAGGAAAATGTCTCTGGCAGTAATCACATCTTCCACAGAATTGGAAATTCCGGGAACATGGAACCGTTCTGAAGCAACCCCTTCATTTAAAACACCCTTTCCCACCAGATCTTTGTCTTCACAGTGGGCCATCACAGGTACATGAAGCCTTCCGGCTTCTTTCATACTTTCTTTATAAAGGTTGATATCCATGACACTCTTACCGTCTTCACTAAAGGCAATGGCTCCGGACTTTGCCATAGCTTCCATATCAACCAATTCTTTTCCTTCCTGACCTTTTGTAATGGCAGAAAGCTGTTCTACATGAACCAGCCCTTCTTTTTGAGCCTTTTCATAAATTTGCTCTATCACTTCCGGACAGTCCACAACAGGTTTTGTATTTGGCATTGCACATAATGTAGTTACACCGCCTCTTGCTGCTGCCCTGGTTCCTGTCGCAATATCCTCTTTATACTCTAATCCCGGATCTCTTAAATGTACATGGAGATCAATTAATCCAGGCATAACAAAATAACCAGATGCATCGATCATCTGATCTGCCTCTTCCTCAATCTTTCCTCCTACTGCTTTGACTTTACCATCTTCAATAAGAAGATCTGCCACCTGATCCAGAGAGGAAGACGGGTCAAGAACATGTCCATTTTGAATGATTGTCTTCATATTTGCTGTTCTCCTTTTACCCTGCATTGTTGTTTTTTATTATCTTATCATAAGAAAATTCCTATGACAAGGAGATTTGGTTCTTCCAAAGCTTCTTTACTTCATCAATTCCGGCAAGAATTTCCTGCTGCTGTTCATCAAAAAGAAGTCTTTTATTGTATTGATAATAACGTTCACAGCCGTTTTCCTGAATGAATGCGGCACTGTAACGGTTTGCAGTAAGTTCCGTAATAAAGACTACCATTTCCTGACTTTCCAAAAATGCCATCTCCATAAAGTCAAAAGCATGTTCCAGATAAGAGCTGCTTTCCTGAATCTGTGTTTCCCGTTTTTCTACTTCTTTTGCAAATTCTTCTTTCATCCAGGAAAATGCTTTTCCTGTCTCCGTTCGGTTGCCCTTTTTCAATGCGATCTGATAGGATTCCAGACAGTTTATCACCTTTCGCATCACATCAGCCTGCTCCCTGGTATAAAAACCGGCTTCCATCTTCTTGTCCACTTCTTCTTTTCTGGCAGCAATCTGAGGTGACAATAAATCGCAGGCGTTCTTGCCTGTCTGATTCGGCGCCAGAAATACTGCCTTTGTCTCCTTCAATGCTTCATATAGTTCTGTCACATAAGCATCTGTTTGATAGCTTTTCCTGAAACTGTCAAACAATCCACTTAAAAGAAGACTGATTACACTGATTTTTTGATCAAACGGAGCCCTTTTGATCCGATCAACCATGCCATTCTGGAAATGACCCAGAAGAAGTTCTTTTACCTGGTAATCCTTTTCATATTCATGATACAGATCCAGATAATTGGCGAAATCCTTTGCCACCGTTTCCTGCTGCAAATACTGTACCACGACTTCGTAATCCACCGGTATATGCAGATCTTCATATACGGCAATCATCTCCGACAAATCTTCCCATCCTCTGGCTGTGATGAATCTCTTTCTGGCTTCAGTTGTCTCAATCTGATAAAAATTTTGTTTTTTCAATTCCAGATAAGATAAAATCGCGCCATGAATTCCGGCATCGTAAGCATATTCTTTCCATACACCATAATCTTCCCTGACATCGATTTTTTTCACCCGGTCAAGGGTAACAATATCGAAGTCACGGACAGACTTGTTATATTCCGGTGGATTGCCTGCTGCTACAATAATCCAGCCTTCCGGAATCCGATGATTGCCGAATGTCTTACACTGGAGAAATTGAAGCATGGTCGGTGCCAAAGTTTCTGAAACGCAGTTAATCTCATCAATAAATAAAATTCCTTCTTTCAATCCGGTCTGCTCCATCTTATCATAAACAGCTGCAATAATTTCACTCATCGTATATTCTGTAATCGAATATTCTTTTCCACCATAGCTTTTCTTTTCTATAAAAGGCAGGCCGATGGCACTCTGTCTCGTATGATGGGTAATCGTATATGCTACAAGACCAATCTGACATTCTCTTGCCACCTGTTCCATAATAGCTGTCTTTCCAATCCCCGGAGGTCCCATTAAAAGAATCGGTCTTTGCCGGATGACAGGAATCCGATATTCCCCAAATTCATCTTTTTGCAAATATGCTTCTACGGTATGTTTAATTTCTTCTTTTGCCCTTTTAATATTCATCTTTCATATCCTCCGGTTGTAAGATTAGTTTCATTGCCCATGGCGGTACATTGACATCATTATAATCCTGCTGCAAAAATACAAAAGCAGTATCATAAAGAGGCCTGACTTTCGGAAATTCTCCGTACCCATCGGTAAAATAGACAAGCCCCTTTAAATGGTAGAAATACTTCTGCTCAATCAACTCATCTACATACTGAAAAACAGGGCGAAAATCCGTACCACCACCGCCCCTTATAGTCAGTTCATCCATATATCTCTTTAAATCATCTTCGCAAGAAATGATCACATCAGACTGCACTTTACTATCACACTGAATCAGATGAATCTTTACTTTCTGGAAGAAACTTTCTGTTTCTTTTAATATGGCGTAAGTCTGTTCCAGAAAAATCTGTACCAGTTCCTCGCTGCAGGACATGGATGTGTCAATAGCAATGACAAATTCCTGGATTTTTTTTACCTCTTTCCACTCCTGTGGTTCAATAAGCGGCATGTTGCCATACATATTCAGGCCATACGTATAAAATCCATAATCAAAGGAATCGATATCTACCTGCATTTCTTCTCTTAATATGGCAAACTGACGGAGAAAGCTTTTATAATCATATTTTTTTCGATTTTCCACCTGAAGCTTTCTAACCATATCTCCTGCTTCGTCTTCCTGATCTTTTGCAAAAGTTTCCATCTCTGTCTGGGTTTTTTCACTGATATCCTGCCATTTATTCTGAAAATTTTGAATCCGGTTTTCTTTCTGATTCTCCGGCAGGTCCCAGAAACTATGATCATCCCGTCGAAATTCCATCGCCCATTCCACATAATGCTCAAAAGACAGATTCTGTCGAATCAGCCATTCATACACCCGCTCCGCCGTAAATACCTGATATTCTTTTTTGATTTTCTGATACAGATTTCTTCTCTTTCCATGAACAGGAAGGTGAACGCACCGATAGGTAAAGCTGTCTAAGACAGACTCTACTACAATGTCACAGGCCAGATCCCACAGTTTCTTCTCCCTTTTTCCTCTCTTTATCACATGTTTGAACATACAATGTAAAATCATATGAAGATAAACCCGATTCACAAAAACCGTACCGGACTCATAAAGCCCCATCACATATTCCGGTTTGTAATAAATCCGAAATCCATCACAGCCAATAGTATCTGTGTTCCAGTCCGGGGTAGGAATTAAGCTATGGAAAGCCAGATGAAAATACCGCATGGATAAATAAATCTCATTGGCAGATACTTCAAAAATTTTTCCTGTCAGTTTTTCTGTTTTTTGTACAATCTCCGGTCTCATAAATCTGCTCCTTACAAAGAAAACGTCTTTTTCTCTGGTTTAAAATTCCTGTTCTGATATTCCATCAGCATTGGTAAAAGACTGTTCTTTTGATGTTTTCTGCAAAGTTCCGCTGCCAGGTTCATCTCCTTTTTTGAAAGTTTTTTTTCTTTCAGCATCCATTCCAGGACTTCCTGCTCTTCCCGTTGTACATAATAATCCAGTACTTTCCTGTTATTTTCTTTAAGAAACCTTTCATATTCTGTTTTTCCGTCCTCTTTTAAAGAGTACGGATAGCGAAGGCGGTTTACGGCAATCCGAATTGGATATTCCAGGCTGTCCACAGCCACAGCAAAGTCGAACAGTCCATCATACTGTTCAAAATTTAATTGTCCGTCATAAAGACAATGGCGGTATCTCTCTCCGGAACCATATGCCTGTTTTTCACATATTCTTGCCGGAGTATTTTCCTCATATTCAACCAGATAAGGTGGGAAAACTACTTCTGCTCGCTCCCTCTTTTCCCCATCTTCAAAATAAATGGTCACACCGATTCCTTCCGTACTGTCCATTAAAATATTTTTTATGACCAGCTTATGATCCGGCATGGTATATAGAGTCAGATGAGAAAGATTCCCACAGTTTTTAAATGCACCATCTTCGATCTCTGAAATCTTATCATACAAACTCAACTCTTTTAAACCGCGGCAATTGTAAAATGCATGTGCTCCGATCTCCTCTAACTGTGGGGGCAGATGAACGGAATCCAGATTACGGTGTTCCGAAAAGGCATAGGCTCCAACCCTGGTAACCGGATAATGATCCAGAAAAGAGGGAACCTCATATTCCTCTTCCTCTCCCAGATAACGTACGAACTCTGCCTTTTCTCCTTCTATCCTGTATTCCGCCTGATACTCTTTGGCAATCAGCACCGGCTTTTCAACTTTCTTACCGATGATCATCTGTCCCATTCCCTTCTATATTAAAAATTGATGTAACTGTTCAGAACCAACCTCAAAAACACTGCGTGTTTCCTCGGTGAGGCGTATCCGCCAAATAGATTTCATTTCTTCTTTAGGAATATACCACATCAAAAGGTTCATGTAAAGTCAGGCTCTGTTATTTTCCCTCCTTCTTTTTCTTCCATATTAATATAAGAATAAGAACAAAAAGTGATATTCCTGTGAAAAAAACAGATACAAACAACGGTGTGGAATCCCCGGTTTTTGCTCCCTTTGTCTTTTGTTCTGTTTTTTTCTTCGGTTTTGTATTTGTTTTCTCTTTTTCCGGCTTAGGCTGATTTTCTAAAGTTGCTTTTACAATCTGTCCCTGAGATACAATCTCAAAGGAAATTTCTTTGTCCTCTTTTTGATAGCCTTTCGGAGCTTTCACCTCCTGATACGTATAGATCCCTGCCGGAAGACGGAAAAAGCAAACCTCTCCTTTCTCATCTGTTGTTTTCTGCACAAGAACTGCTCCGGAAGAATCCTTCACCTGAATCTTACAGTCAGACAATCCTTTCTTTGTACCTGTTTCTTCTTTTCTTATCTTCAAAGTACCTTCAATCGGATTATTTTGAAAGGCTTCTTCGGATAAAATGATCTTCTGTTTTTCTTCTCCATCCGACTGGAAAGTAAATTGAAAATCGTATCGTTTCGTATCTAACTCATAAGCTTCATGGGTACAGATTTCCTGAAGATAGTAGGCTCCATACGGAAGAGGACTTTGATATTGGCTGATTCCTTCTCCATTCTCCCCGATTCGATAAAAATCGACCAACGTCCCTTCCGGTATAAGGACTTCTTCTTCCTTTCCGGAACAACTCTGTCCTTTTAAATCTTCTCCTGCATAAACACCATAGAGAACTTCTTCCCATGGTTTTTCCAGGTGAAGATACGGATTTGTTCCCATCCGTTTGGAAAAAATCAGTTCCGGAATCTGCTGCCGATTCGAAACGGTAAGTTGTTTTTTCTGTTCTGTTACTGAAGAATCTCCGTAAAGGATTCTCACTTCTTTTGGCTCTGTATCCGACAAAAATCCATCGGGGGCTTTTTCTTCTTTTAATTCATATCTGCCCGGATAAAGATTCGAAAATTGAATTTCCCCCTTCTCATCGGTGATTGCTTTGATGCTTTCCCCTTTTTCCATTCTACAGCTTCCATCCATAGTACAGATCTCTTCCAGGGCAGTAAGAGAGAATACAGCTCCTTTAAGAGGCCTTTGTTCATAGACCGGAATCATCAGTGTCTTTTCTTCCTCCTGTTTTTCTTCTTTCCCGAAAAAAACAGCTCCTGTTTTTTTTACACAAAGTTCTGTTACCTGTGGAACATTTTCCATCACGATCTCGACAATTTTTTCTTCCTGTTCCAAAATCGTAAACTCCACAGGTTCTTCCGATTTTACATAGCCATATGGAGAATCCAGCTCATAAAGAAGGTAATCTCCTGCCTGCAGCTTTTCCGGGAGCATTAAAATGCCTTCTTCATTGGTCGTGAATTCATCAATTTTCGTCTGAACCGGATAAGTCACATTCATCGATACGATCTGGTTGGTATCCTTTTTCCGAATCTGAAACCTGGTTCCCGGATAAGCGATGGTTTTGCCCGTTTCTTTGTCTTTTTTTATAATCTTACACCAGGCTCCGTCCACTCTGTCTACCAGATAATAGGATAAGGTCTCCCCTTCTTTTTGAATCTCCACTGTCTTAGGTGCAATCGATTTCCAGCCTTTTGGAACTTCCTCCTCTTCTAACGTATAAGTACCGTAAGGCATCCAGTCAGATTCTCCCATTCCATTCTCATCCAGGGTAAAACTCATCTTTACCGATGGGTTAGAATTGAGGTAATAGACAAATCGAACTCCTTTGGCCGGAATCGTCTCCTCGGAAAGAGTATCCGGGTTTTCTAAAATCTTGACAATACTGACTTTACCTTCTATGACTTTTTCCTTGGAAGTAATCAAATAAGAAACAATTTCCAGGGAAGGATCTCCGTTCCGGCCATCTACGGTATAAACAGAAGGATCCAGATTATAACCGGTGGAAGCCTTCGTCTCTTTCACTTTATACACACCAACGGGCAGTTTTTTGGAGTTGGCCTTATGATTTTCTCCAATCACAAGGGTATCCACCTGTTTACCGGATTCATCATAGATCCCATATACGGCCCCGACCAGACTTCCGTCACCTTGGGCAGTTCCCCCTTCTTTGCTGTCTTTCTTTTCTATCTGAATAATCATCTTTCGAAGAATATTGGAAAAAGTAACTGTCTTGTCATCTCCGTTTTTCAATGTAATGGTCTGGGGTTTTGGCGTCACATATCTGGATAGCGACTCTTCTGTAATCGTATAGGTTCCCGGATACAGCATTCCAAAATCAATCTCACCTTTCTCATCTGTCTGAAATTCTTTGGAATAGGAATCCGGTCCTTCCAGATGAAATCGAATCCCGGCATTCTTACCATCTTCAGAAGTCTTCTTCAAATGAAGGAAGGATACCGGTTCCGGTTCCCAGGTAATCTCTTTTTCTGTCTTCCCGTAAAATGGTTTTACTTCTTTTACGACAGCAACAGGCTGATAACTGCTGTCTCGATTATCATAAAATAAGATTCCACTGTAAGAAGGAGGAATCGGTATAGAAGAGCTTGCCAGTAAACAAATCTTAGAAGCTTTTGCATACTTGGAAAAAGTCAGCGTAATCTTCCCTGTCCCTTTCACCAGATTCATCTTAAAATTTCCCTGGGCAGAGCATGTAATTGTACTGTCTGTCTGGATCTTTGTCCCTTCCGGCATTCCGGTTATGGTGCCGGTGACCGGATAGTACTGTCCTTTTGTGGTAAGTTCAAATACACATCTTCCCTGACCGTCACTTCCGATATTGATATCAGCCTTCACCGAAAGGCTTTGACTCAGCATATCATAGGCTCTTTTCAGAATCGCTTTACAAAGTTCGGCTCCTTGATACTCTCCTGCATTATAAGGAGCATGAGCCTCCCATGCTTCCTGCAAAGTCGCACCTTCCCGAATCATATAATTGCCAATCCATATGGCAAGCTGAGTAGCCTGTTCCCCGGTTCTTCCATTGACTGAATATCCGTATAAATCCTCAAGCTTTGCCAAGCTGTTACCTGGATATCCGCACAATAAAATATTACGCTGTAAATCTGTAAATCTGGTATCCTTATTCGAAACCAAATCATAGTTCCAGTTAAAGTCGTCCTGATCAGACGTTTTGGTACGCTCCATACAATATGCAATCTGATTGTCTGAGGTTCTATGAAGGCTTACCTTCTGTCGGACATTCCCTGTCGGACTTAAAAAATTCAGGTAACTGGTTCCACTGCCGGATAAAGAATAATCCAGAACCTGCTTTACTCCAATGTCGCCCGAAGCCCTTGTCTTCGTATTCAGACTATCCAGAAATGCCGGTAACATCACTTTGCTTGATACTGTCGGAAAAGAAGCTTCCTGCTCTTTCTCGTCTTCCTGCTTTGTTACCGGTTCATCTTTCTCTTCCGTCAGGACTGTATCTTCTGTTTTTCCTGTCTCTATCGGTTGCTCCGTGGTATCTTCTTCCTCTTCTTCTATCTCTTTGCTGAATTCTGTACTCTTTGAAGAACGCAGAAATCCTGCCCGAATCTGCACCGAACAGTCCGGCATTACAAATCCATACAACTCCTGTTCTTCTTCTTTTTTAATCAGAGGGACTTCTTCATTCCCATCCGTATCTTTATAACAGTGGAGACTTTCCTTTTCATAGCCGGCTGCAGGTTCTAAGGTAAAGGAGACTTCTTCTCCCGGTTCATACTGATCTTTTGAAAGAAGAATCCGCCCTTCTCCTTCCACCTCTGTAGATACCGGATAAAACAAAGCATCCTCCTCTGCCATAGAGCCCCGAACCACTGTTCCTGCTATCAAAACTACAGTAAGGCAAAAAGCTATGGTTCGTGTCAAAAAATTCTCCCATCTCTTCTTCCCTTTTTCTTTCTTTCTCATCCTGTTTCCCCCTTTCTTTAAAATGGATGATATTTGTTATTTTAGAAATATTTACCATTGCTTGGTAAAAAAAAAGATGCGATTAAAAATCGCCAGATTGATTCAGTCAGTCTTAGAGCTGAATCTGTATTCGCGAAATGATATAAGGGGGATCTTATTAAGCCCCTGGATTATAACCCTGTGGATAATATAGCATATTTTTCCATTATTTGCAAGTTTTTATTTCCTTCTTTTTCCTTTTTTACTTTTTTCCGTATATTTATTTAAGGTGATAAATGATGATTACGGACTTTTGACACTGTAATCTATGTTGACAAATACTTTCTTCCTGTCTATAATATTAATCTGAAACACAGTTTCATATTCGCTTAACATCCGAATCATAACTCATAAAAAAGGAGTCTCCATGAAAAAACGAATTTCTGTTTTATTTTTTCTGATTAGTTTGATTTTCTGTTTGACAGGATGCGAGAAATCTTCAACATCCGGCACAGAACAAACGAAGAAAAACCAAAAACTTACAATAGTGGCTACTTTATTTCCCCAATATGATTTTGCCAGACAGATTGCCGGCGATCAGGCAGATGTGATTCTCCTTCTCCCGCCCGGAATGGAAAGCCACTCCTATGAACCGACACCTGGGGATATGATAACCATTCAGGAATCTGACTTATTCCTCTATACCGGGGACGAGATGGAGCCATGGGCTGCCAACATTGTTACTAACCTTCCGGATCATACTTTGACCGCAAATTTATCTGACGGCATACAGTTGGAAAAAGAAGAGGAACAGGAAGACCATGAAGAGCACCATCGCGAAGAAGAACACCATCATACTTACAATCCCCATATCTGGACCAGCCCGGTTCTGGCAATGAAAATGGTGGAAAATATCGAACAGGCTCTGATTCAGGCGGATCCGGATCATGCCTCTTTTTATCAGGAAAATACACAGGCTTATTTAAAAAAATTATCCCATCTGGATGGGGAATTTCGAGATATTGCCGCAAATGCCAAGTCCAAAACACTTTTTATCGGAAGCCGTTTTTCCCTTTTCTATTTTGTGGAAGAATATGGTTTTTCCTATGTTGCTGCCTACGATTCCTGTGAAGAAGAAGCAGAACCCAGCATAAAGAGAGTGATTTCCATGATTCAGGAAATGAGAAAAAATAAGATTCATGCTATTTATTATGAAGAGCTTACCAATCCCCGGATTGCAAATACCATTGCAGAAGCTACCGATGCCAAACCTCTTCTGTTCCATTCCTGCCATAATGTAAGCAAAGATGAACTTGGTCAGGGCGTAACTTATTTAAGTCTGATGGAACAAAATGTAAAAAATCTGAAGAAAGGGTTAGAAGAATGACTTTACTGACTTGTAATGATATGACAATTGGATATGAGGACCAAATCGTCTTATCACACCTTAATTTTGCTGTAGAAGAAGGCGATTACATCTCCATTTTGGGAGAAAACGGATCCGGAAAATCTACATTAATTAAAACACTCCTTGGGCTGACCCGGCCTCTTTCCGGAAATTTTTCTTTTGCAAAAGGACTTTCTCAAAAAGATATCGGCTATCTTCCTCAGCAGACAATCACTCAGAGAGATTTTCCTGCTTCCGTTTTTGAAATTGTCCTTTCCGGATTTTTGGGCAAAAAAGGCTGGCATCCATTTTATACAAAAAGAGAAAAAGAAATTGCTCTTTCTCATATGAAAGAGATGCATATTGAGGCTCTGTCCAAAAAAAATTACCGTAATTTATCGGGAGGACAGCAGCAGCGGGTTTTACTTGCCCGGGCTCTTTGTGCTGCCGACAGGCTTTTCGTTCTGGATGAACCGGTGACCGGCCTTGATCCGGCCGCTCAGTCGGAATTATACGATTTAATTCTCCATTTAAACCGGAAATATCACATGACGATTCTGATGATCAGTCATGATATTGCTGCGGCAGCCCGCTATTCCAATAAAATTCTTCATCTGGAAGACAATACTTATTTCTATGGAACTTTGACCGAATATAAAACATCCGATTTATATCAAAACTGGAAAGGAGAAATGTAATATGGCCTCTATGATTTCCGAAATGCTTTCTTATCCCTTTCTTGTCCGGGCTTTTATTGTCGGAAGCCTGGTTGCTTTGTGCTGTGCCCTTCTAGGCGTCAGCCTGGTCTTAAAGGGATTTTCCATGATTGGGGACGGGCTTTCCCATGTATCTTTTGGAGCCATGACTGTTGCCATGGCACTGAATGTAACTCCTCTTCCTTTTGCGCTTCCTATCGTTGTCTTTGCAGCTTTTTGCCTTTTAAAAGTACAAAACAACAGCAAAATCAAAGGGGATTCTGCCATTGCTTTGATCTCTTCCAGTGCTCTGGCCATTGGATTAATGGCTGCTTCCCTGACCACCGGACTGAATTCTGATGTATACAGTTATATGTTTGGAAGCATTTTATCCATGCAGAAATCAGATGTTATTTTAAGTGTTTCCTTATCTGTTTTGGTTTTATTTTTATTTGTTTTCTGCTACCATAAAATATTTGCGATTACCTTTGACGAAAGTTTTGCAAAAGCAAGCGGAATACCGGTCTTTGGTTTTAACATGCTGCTTGCCTTTTTAAGCGCTGTTACCATTGTACTGGGCATGAGGATGATGGGAGCCATGCTGATTTCCAGTCTGATTTTATTCCCCTGCCTGATTTCCAGGCAGCTTTTTCAAAATTTCCTGGGAGTCACCATCTGTTCCGGTGTTCTCTCTTTCATCAGTTTTACCATCGGTATGATTCTCTCTTATCAGTTTGACGCTCCGGTAAGTGCAAGCATCGTATTGGTCAATCTGTTCTTTCTTTTGTTCTTTATGGCGATTCAAAAGTTTATTATTATACGAAGCATAAATAAAGGATATGTTGCAAAATAAAGAAAATCAATCAAGGTCCAAATACAGCTCATAATATAAAGCAAATTTTTCTAAATTCAACGAAAAATGTGCAATCATATTATATGAGCTGTATTTGGACAAGGATTTGACATCTTTTATTTTCTCCTTCTTCGAAGGACAATGATAAATCCTGCTAATAATACAAATGCCGGAAGCACAAAAGTAGTTCCCACCATCAGTGCTTTTTGGGAAAATGCAGACATGGTGACCTGATTGGTTGTAAGGGTCTTTGCTCTTACGGAAATTTTACTTTCCTGCTGTGCCAGATAATTGATTCCATTTAAGATAAAATCTGAGTTGGTTCCGGATACGGCTGAGTCAATCTGTTCTTCTAAAAGATTGACAGATCCAAGGACAATCAGTTTACCGCCTTCCTCTGTATCCACCTGAAGAGAAAGATCAAATGGTCCATCAATATCTGCATCTTCTTTCTCAATAACGTTACTTTCTGTGTCAATCTTAGAATATGCGGCATCGCTGGTAGATAAAAGAGAAGTAATCGTATACTCATCGGTATCTTCTCCATGAGTAAACCCTTTGGAAATCGGAACTAAAATATTTTTATTCTGAAGCTTGGATGTGACGGTAGAATATCCTATAGTCGGAAGCAGATAGGTCTGCACCTGCATGTAGTAATTGCTGTCTCCTTCTACTACAATACCGTCTTCCATGGTAATACCATATTCTTTTAACACCGATTTCAGATTGGGAAGGTCAGGAGCCAGGGCATCTGCAATAAAATACAATTTCCCATCTCCTTCTAAATATGTCTTGATTTTTTTTGCATCATCTTCCGATAGATCAATCTGTGGTCCATTGATCAGTAAAATTTCACAATCTTTTGGTACCTGATCTTCTTTTAGAAGATTCAATTCTTTCACTTCATAATTGTCCGCCTGAATATAACCGGTTGTCGTATCACTTAGCTCTGTCTCATTATGCCCGGTCAGGGTATATAAAATCGGTGTACTGTCAGAAATCACATAATTGATGGCTTCTGTCAGCAAAGATTCCAATGCCAGAGAATCTGCACTTTGTGTATAAGTGGTATAATCAAAACTGTAATTGACAAAATTGGAAGCTGCCAGATAACGATACTTTTCCTTGCACACAACAATAATACTTCCGTCCTCTGTCTCACTGTCACCGGAATCCATATAATTCTGAGCAAAATTCGGATAGTTCTCCGGGTCTTTGTATTCTATTTTAATATGATCGGATGATTTCGTATATTGATTGACGATCTGTTTATATATTTTATTAAAATCAGACTTGGAAGACAGAACATAAAATGTAATATCTTCCTGATTCTCTTTTAAAATGCTTTTCGTCTGTTCAGACAGGGTGTAAATCTTATTTTGCGACACATCGTAGGACCAGTCCAGTTTCGTAATGAAAACATTTGCCAATATTGCAATTAAAATCACCACAACGACTGTTGTTGCAGAAAACAATCCTTTTTTTCTATTTTTTCGATTCATGACAGTACCTCCTAAATCCAGCGTTTCTTTTCAATGGTCTGTATGCTCAGATAGAGGAAAACTCCAATGAAAGAAAGATAATATATAATAGAAGAACCATCCAGAATTCCATTTAAGAAATTGTCATAACGATCTAAAATGGAAATCCAGTCTACGATTTTGGAAAATCCGTCATCAAACCCGGAAGGCTTTGCTATCCACGCTGCAACAAGGGCAAGAATTCCTACCCCTCCTGCTGCTCCTCCAATCCAAATACTATAGGTTTCATGGTAAAAAAACAGTGCCAGACAGATAATCGCCACTGCTGCCATTACAAAGGTATATCTTGCTCTTCCCGGCGCTAAACTAACCACATTGGGAAGAAGAAAACATGCCAGCACAACCCCAAAACTAATTGCCGCTGCAGCTACCTGGCTTTCCGTACAGCAGGAAATAAAAATTCCGATTGCCAGAAAGCAGGCTCCCATCAAAAAGAAACCAAGGAAAGCGGTAAGATTGGTTCGCCATACCATATCCCCAAAAAAGCTTAATAGAATGGAATAGCAAAATACACCGAGAAGGCCAATCGCAAACAGGGTCAAAACAGCCAGATATTTCCCAAGAATCACTGAACTTACCCGGACCGGTGCCGTTAGAAACAGCTGGTCTGTTTTTTGCTTTTTCTCATCTGCCATTAGTCTCATGGTAAGAACAGGTACAATAATAATAAATAAAATTGTGATACTGCTTAAAACATATTGTCCAAAGTCCATATAGCCGTAATACAGACAGTATACCGTAAAATATACTCCTGATGCGGCCCACAGAACAGTCAGAAACAGGTAGGCAATCATTGAGTGGAAATAAGATTTTAATTCTTTTTCGTAAATTGCTAACATCTATTTTTCCTCCTCTCTGGTTAATTTTAAGAAAATCTCTTCCAGGGAAAGGGTTTCCTGCTCCATATGAACGACCGGCAGCTTTTCATTAGCAAAAGCAAAGAAAATCTCATCTCTCATATCTTCTTTTACCTTTGATTTTGCCTCCACAAGTGTCATTCCATCCTTTTGTGTAAGCGCAAAGTTCTGGATAAAATCACAGGAATTCAATACTTTTTCCACATCTTCTTTCTTTCCTTTTACCGTCAATTTTATGAGACCCTGGTCAGAAAAATCCCTGGTCAGATTTTCTGTTGTATCTTCCGCTACAATTTTTCCATTGTCGATAATGATAATCGAGTCGCAAACGGCACTGACTTCTGACAAAATATGAGAACTTAAAATAATGGTATGATCTTTTCCCAATTTTTTTATCAATTCTCTGATTTCAATAATCTGATTCGGGTCTAACCCGACCGTTGGTTCATCCAGGATAAGAAGCGGAGGATTGCCAATCAGCGCCTGTGCCAGACCCACTCTTTGCCGGTAACCTTTGGATAGATTTTTGATCAATCGCTCTGCCACATCTAAAATACCTGTCGCACCCATTACCCGTTTTACTTCCTTTTTTCGTTCTTCTTTTCCTACTTTTTTTAATTTAGATACAAAATTTAGATATTCGGAAACGGTCATATCTGTATACAGTGGAGGAACTTCCGGCAAATATCCAATGAGCTTTTTCGCTTTTAATGGTTCATCCAAAATATCATAGTCACCGATTTTTACATCTCCATCCGTTGCAGAAAGATAACCTGTCAAAATGTTCATCGTTGTAGACTTTCCAGCTCCATTTGGGCCTAAAAGTCCAACTACCTGGCCTTTTTCCACATGAAAAGAAATGTTTTTGACAGCCTGATGACTGCCATAATTCTTCACTAAATGATCAACCTGAATCATAGCGTATTCTTTCCTTTCCTGTTTTATATATATAGGAGACTCCATCCTATCTTCTTTGCAGAACTATTTCCAATGCAGTCTCTTTTCTTTTACACAGGCTATTGTATGGTACATTTGTATTTATTTTGTGAACATCCTCCCTGTTTCACATATTCTTCACATTCCCATACTAAGTAAAAATATAAGGACAGGGATATCCAATAGAAAAAGGGAATATTGTTTCCAACATTCCCTTGCGTTTGTATTAATCTGTTCTACAGATAAAATATTATGCTTCTTGCTTATGACCTGCCATCAGCATTCCGATTTCTTCAACAGTAGCATCTTCCCGGTTTATTTCACCTAAAATCTTTCCTTCATAGATGACTCTGATCCGGTCACTGACACGCATAACCTCATTCAGCTTATGCGTGATAAAAATAACAGATTTATTTTCTCCTTTCCAGCTTTTTGCTTAACAAATCCAGTACCACGAAGAGAATAACCAACGCCTGAATAATGTAGATAACTGCCACAGGCAGGCTGGTAAACATCTGTACCGCATTGCCTCCAACACGTAACGCACCAAACAAAATAGAAGAAAGGAAAATACCAATGGCGCTGTTGCCTCCTAACAGAGAAACAGCAATTCCATCAAATCCATATCCGGCAGATAATCCGGAAAGAAGTTTATGCTGAATACCCATGACTTCCATACTACCTGCCAATCCACCAAAACCACCGGCGATACACATGGAAAGCATGACGGTTTTTCTTACATTCATACCGGCATACTGACCGGCTTTCTGATTCGCACCTACAATCTCCATGGAATAACCGGATGATGTATATTTCCAGAATACGTAATACAGAATCAAAGCTGCGATTGCAAAGAAAAATCCAATGTTTAAATTTGATCCTGTTACCAGTGTTTTTAATTTGGCAGAATCCTGAATCAGGTCTGTCTGCGGATAGCTTTTCGCTTTTTCCTGAATCGGTCCGCTTACCATATAGGCAACTAAAAACTGGGCAACATAATTTAACATAACCGTTGTGATAATTTCATTACATCCAAAACGATTCTTTAAAAATCCAACAATTCCACCCCAGATTGCTCCGCCCAGGAATCCTGCTGCTAATGCAAGAGGAATATGAATGAGCATCGGAAGTTTTATGTAAACGGAAATAATGGTAGAAAACAAAGCTCCCATATAAAGCTGGCCTTCTGTTCCGATGTTGATCAGTCCGCATTTATAAGCAAATGCATAACTGAGACCACAAAAGATTAAGGTCGTTGCCTTAAGAAGTGTTTCTGATATGCTGTACACACTACTCAGCGAGCCGCTTAACATAACCTGATAAATTTGAATTGGATTCTCTCCAATCGCCCAGATTACGATTGCGCCTACTAAAAGTGCCAGCACAATAGATAGGATTGGTTTGACGACGTTTAATACTTTCTTCATATTGTACTCTCCTTTTAAAATAAAAAAACAAGGACATACCTGGAGACTTTTTTCTCCCTTTGACATCCTTGCCTTAAAGTCGTGTAACTCATTCTTATTTTTAGGTATAAAAAAACCCTTATTTTCACACAGAAAAAGACTTAAAAAGGAAAACAAAAGATAGTCTTCTCTGCAATAAAATAAGGATGTACGAACTGCTGTCAACAGCTTACGGCTAACCTATTCTCTTACATGAGCCATATTCAATTCTCCGATAAAAAAAATGCTATGATAAATGCATCTCTCTTAAGATGTGTCTATCATAGCACAATCTGCATAAAT
>JALEPU010000092.1 GCA_022766905.1 Lachnospiraceae bacterium | reverse complement strand
TTGGTAAATGTAGAATTATTACCGCCTCCATGTTCTGCATGAAGTACAAGAGCAATATCCAATACTTTTGCTTCCAGATCCGTAAACTTACCGTCTTCCCGGAGCATATGTAAAAAGTTCTGTGCCGTTGTATATTCAGGAACCGGCGGATGAATAATCAGGCTTTTGCCATGATGGTAATGAGCAAAAGCATGATATCCATAAACGACCAAACAAGGAAAAAGTGCAATTAATCTAAGACTTTGTCTTAACACATTAGGGATGGAGGTATCGTCTGCTTTATCATCATAAGCATATAAGGTAAGCACACTTCTTGCCAGTGTATTCATCATGTCCCGGCTCGGCGCTTTCATCACAATATCTCTTACAAAGTAAATCGGAAGTTCTCTGTAATTTCCGAGCATTGCAACAAAATCATCTAATTCTTTTCGATTCGGCAATCTGCCAAATAAAAGCAGATAAACTACTTCTTCATATCCAAATCGCTTTTCCTTCATAAAACCATGTACAATGTCTTCAATATTGATTCCATGGTAATATAATTCACCTTCGATTGGAATCAGATCCCGATCTTCTATTTTATAAGAATTAATCATGGATATCTCGGTCAGACCGGTCAGAACACCCTGTCCATCAACGTCTCGAAGTCCACGTTTCACTTCATATTTTGCATATAATTCCGGTGGAATAAAATTATTCTGCACACACAATCCTGCAAGTTCTTTGATTTCATCTGTAATCACATTAAAACGGTCCATATTCTCTCCTGCTTTCATCACAAATTTAAAACATATCCAGATACGAATTCAGTCGATATGCAATTTCCATTCTATCTTAATTCATAATGAAATGCAACCCCTATTTACGTTAATGTGCTAAACAAATAATGTATCTGAAGAATTTCCTATAATTGTCCCAAGATTTCCCCTATACTTCCGTTCAGACACAAATCAGCCTGTTTATCCTTAGAAGTCGGAGATTTATTAATGACAACCAGATTTTTTCCGCGGAAATAATCAATCAGTCCTGCTGCCGGATACACAACAAGAGACGTTCCCCCTATAATCAAGGTATCTGCATGGCTAATATAGGAAATTGATTTTTGAAGGATTGAACTGTCTAATCCTTCTTCATATAAAACTACATCCGGTTTGATAACTCCGCCGCACTTTGTACATCTTGGAACTCCTTCACTTTCTTTTACAAAAGAAGCGTCATAAAACTGATGGCATCGCTCACAATAATTTCGGTGGATACTTCCATGAAGTTCCAACACCTCTTTACTACCTGCCATCTGATGAAGTCCATCAATGTTCTGAGTAATCACAGCTTTCAGCTTTCCTTCTTGTTCCCACTGAGCCAGCTTAAGATGAGCTTTATTCGGCTTTGCCGTCAGATTCATCATCTTGTCTTTATAGAACTCATAAAACTCTTCTGTCCGGCTCAAAAAGAAAGAATGACTGACAATTGTCTCCGGCGGATACTTGTATTTTAAACTGTACAGTCCATCTGTACTTCTAAAATCAGGAATTCCGCTTTCTGTAGAAACTCCGGCTCCGCCAAAAAAGACAATATTACTGCTATTCTCAATTATAGTTCTTAATTTTTCAATTCCTTCCATTTTTCTACCTTCTTTCTGTTATTTTAAAACAGGTTATTGGGCAGCAGTCTCATCTTCTTCAGATGCCGTTGTCGTTTCCTCCTCTGAAGTTTCAGAAGCAGTTGCCGCTTCATTCTTCTTCATCTCTTCTGCTGTCATGGAATAATGTACACTTCCATTACCATATTCACCATTTCTATATTGGTAAAGTTCCGATACCGTAACAAGCTGGAATCCTTTTTCCTGAAGACCGGTAATAATCTCCTCTGCTCCAGCCACCGTCGATTCGTGAATATCATGCATTAAAATAATATCCCCATCCTTTGCTGTCATACAGGATTGAATCGTTGACTGTGTGTTTCTTGTCTTCCAGTCCAGAGTATCCAAAGACCAGATAATAATCGGTTTTCCAACAACGGATTTCACCGTATCATTAAATGCTCCGTAAGGCGGACGCAAAATCGGATTTTCTACACCACATGCTTCCTGAATCAAAGCATCTGTATCTGAAAGCTGTTTTTTAATCTGATCTGTACTTATCTTGGTAAGCTGCGGATGATTCCAGGAATGATTTGCCATCTCGTTGCCCATCGCATAACTTCTCTTTAATATGTCTTCATTTCCCTGAATATTCACACCCTGCATAAAGAAAGTAGCCACTGCATAATTCTTCTCCAGGGCATCCAGTACCGTTGGTGTTGTGTCCGGATTCGGTCCATCGTCATATGTAATGGCAACCATAGGCTGTTCCGGATCAATCGCCTCTAGCACCCGGACAGAAACAGATGCACTGGCTCCTGAACCATCGGAAGCTTCTGCTTTTACTTCTACAGTGCTCTTTCCTGCTTCTTCATTTGGGGTAAATACACCGTCTTTTGTTACAGTTCCTCCCGCTCCGCTTACAGACCAGGTCAGCTCCTTATTGGTTGCGTTTTCCGGAGTTACCGTAACCGTAAGCTGTGTTTCTTCTCCTGCACGAACTGTCTCTTTGGGAATTGAAATCTCAATCCCTTCCACCTTTACTTCATCTTTGTTTTCCTTTTTTTCCTTAGCAGCTTTCTTTCCATCCGTAGATGATAAACTGCCTGTCACATATTTGATTCCGACTGCTGCTGCGACAACAACAAAAATGAGAATAATTGCTCCCAGCAGAATCGTAAGTCCACTTTGGGGTCTTCTTCTGTTTCTTGACTTCATAACATTCCTCCATCTTCATTTCTGCAACAAAATTGCTCTATTTTATCGCAAATTATTTTATTTTTGTTCTTATTCATTATATTTCATTGCATGTTCTTTGTCAAACTTATGGCTCTTTCGATTTTTTTTCAATTTTTATTAGGATTTTCGTAAGATTTTCACCACATGCTTTTCACAAAACTCCTGTATATTAAATAGTGTTCAAAGCAATTAGTTGTTTTTCTTTTTTTCATAACTCCTCTAAAGAAAGGGCTGCCATACGATTTGAACCGACCCCCAAAAGTTAGACCAAAAATCTAACGATTGGGAGGTCGGT
This sequence comes from Lachnospiraceae bacterium, assembly GCA_022766905.1. GTDB lineage: Bacteria > Bacillota > Clostridia > Lachnospirales > Lachnospiraceae > SIG292. Next base: position 88 of record JALEPU010000092.1, on the reverse strand, counting down.
TTTTTATGTCTAAATATAGCTATGAATTCAAGAAGAAGGTAGTTCTTGAATATTTAGCAGGAAAAGGTGGTCCTGTTATTCTTGCAAG
>JALEPU010000079.1 GCA_022766905.1 Lachnospiraceae bacterium | reverse complement strand
GAACGCAGAAGAACCTGTCTAAACTACCAAAGGAAAAGATTACAGTTGGATAGTAGGAGGATATGAAAATGAAATCAATTTTATTAATCGGATTAGGTAGATTTGGAAAACACATTGCAATGAAGCTTCATGAACTGAATCATGAAGTTATGGCCATTGATAAACAAGAAGAACGGGTGGAAGAAGTAATCCCATTTGTTACCAATGCACAAATCGGAGACAGTATGAACGAGGCTTTCTTACGGTCTCTTGGTGTTGGTAATTTTGATGTTTGTATTGTTGCCATTGGAAATGACTTTCAGAGTTCTTTGGAGACAACTTCTTTATTAAAAGTACTGGGAGCCAAAATGGTCGTCTCCTGGGCAGGAAGGGATGTACAGGCTAAATTCCTGCTTCGGAATGGTGCTGATGAAATCGTTTATCCGGAAAAGCAGCTGGCAAACTGGACAGCAATCCGATATAGTTCCGATCATATTTTTGACTATATTGCATTAGATAATGATTATGCGATTTTTGAGATTGAAATACCGAATAACTGGATTGGACATACAGTAGGTGAGATTAATATCAGACGGAAATACAATATTAATATTATGGCTGTCAAGAAAAATGGAAAACTGGACCTTACCGTTACACCGGATACCCGATTTATGGAAGGAGAGGCATTGCTGGTTTTGGGAAAAAATCGGGATATTCAAAAATGTTTTCATATATAGGATAGGATAATTGGGAGAGAGGTGGTATAATGGAAATAGTTACACTGATTCTAGTGTTGCTAATATCAGGAATCATGGGTTGGAGGATTATGGGAAGTTTAGATGACTTTTTAAATGAATACGGTCTTTTACAACACTCTATTCCGGAAGATGAAAGGATAGAGGACGATGGTGCCTGTGATGAGTCTGTTTTACCAGGTTCTGCATCCGGGAAGGCAAAAAAAAAACGAATGAACAGATAGAGAGCATTCCTGCATCCGAAAAAAATACGATCCCGAAAAACAGTATCCGGAAAAACGAACATATTCTGGTCTGTCTTTCACCGGCTCCATCAAACCCAAACATTATTAAGGCGGCTGGCAGAATGGCAGAAGCTTTTTCCGGTACTTTTACAGCTTTGTACGTAGAAACATCCGAATATTCCGTAATGGACGAGGAAGATAAAAAGCGATTACGCAATCATATGCATCTGGCAAGGCAATCGGGAGCGAAGATTGAGACAGTCTATGGGGAAGATATTGCTTTTCAGATTTCTGAGTTTGCACGTTTGTCAGGAGTGACAAAACTGGTGATTGGAAGGAGTATAGCCACAAGAAGATTTCCGCTTGGAAAGCCTACTTTGACTGATCGTCTCATCACTCAGGCACCGAATATTGAGATTTATATTATTCCGGACAGTACGTCGGAGATGGTCTATCAGGTAAACAAGGCAAAAAAGAAATCAGAGCATTTTTGGAATGGAAAAGATATTGTCAATAGTATTGAGATGATACTGGCTGCTTCTGCGATTGGATTTTATTTCTGGAAGCTAGGACTAAGCGAGTCCAATATTGTTATGGTCTATATCCTTGGAGTATTGTTTACTTCCGTGATTACCACTCACCAGATCTACAGCCTGATTTCCTCGGTTGTCAGTGTGATTGTTTTTAACTTTTTGTTTACGGAGCCCAGGTTTACATTATTTGCCTATGACAAAGACTACCCAATTACATTTTTAACCATGTTTGTGGTAGCTTTTTTGACCAGTTCCCTGGCAATTAAGTTAAAACGACAGGCGAAACAGGCTGCCCAGGCTGCGTATCGAACCAAGATTTTATTTGACACAAATCAGCTTTTAGAGAGGGTAAATGAGCGGGATGAGATTATTTCCGTTACGGCTTCCCAGCTTACGAAACTGCTAAATCGAAGCATAGTCATTTATCTGATTGAAAAAAATGACTTATCAAAGCCAGATTTTTTTTCTGTAGATGGAAAGACCTGGGAGAAAGAGTATGATTTTGAAAAAGAAAAAGAAGTGGCTTCCTGGGTACTGCATCATAATAAACATGCGGGTGCGACAGCGGAAAACTATTCCGATTCCAGCTGTTTATATTTATCCGTTAGAACCAGTAAGGCAGTCTATGGCGTGGTAGGAATTGAGATTTCAGACAAACCGTTGGATTCTTTCGAAAATAGTATTCTCCTTTCTATTTTGGGAGAACTGGCACTTGCCCTGGAAAATGAGAAAAATGCAAGAGAAAAGGCAGAAGCCGCTCTTTTGGCTCAGAAAGAACAGCTTCGGTCCAATCTGCTTCGGTCCATTTCGCATGATCTTCGTACACCACTGACCTCCATATCGGGAAATGTCAGTAATCTTTTATCCAATGAGGATCGATTTGATGAAAAAACAAAAGTACAGCTTTACTCGGATATTTATGATGATACGATGTGGTTGATTAACCTGGTTGAGAACATATTATCTGTTACAAGAATTGATGAGGGAAGGTTGAATATCCGTTTATCTACGGAACTTCTGGATGAGATTGTAACAGAGTCTTTGCAGCATATCAGCAGACAGAAGTCGGAACATGAAATTCTGGTAAAATCACCGGATGAATTTTTGCTGGTAAAGGTAGATGCCAGTTTGATTATGCAGGTTATGATCAATCTGCTGAATAATGCAATCAAATATACGCAAAAAGGTTCTCGGATTGTGATAACAACGAAAAAGCAAGACAGACAGGCAGTGGTACAGATTGCAGACAATGGACCAGGAATTTCAGACGAGATGAAACCTTTTGTATTTGATTTGTTTTACAGTGGGGCAAAAAGTATGGCTGACAGCAGAAGAAGCCTGGGTCTTGGACTTTCTCTTTGCAAATCCATAGTAGAAGCCCATGGAGGAACCATTGTTCTTTCTGACAACGTACCAAATGGAGCAGTATTTACATTTACCTTGCCGATTGAGGAGGTAGATTTACATGAATAAATCATTGATTTTAGTGGTAGAAGATGACAGGTCTGTTCAGAACCTGATGACAACCACGTTAAAGGCCCATGATTATCGATATTTAACGGCGATGAACGGAGAAACGGCAATTTTAGAAGCTTCATCCCACAATCCGGATATTATTCTTCTGGATCTGGGGCTCCCGGATCTGGATGGCATAGAAGTCATTCATCGGATTCGAAGCTGGTCCAATGTACCCATCATTATTATCAGTGCCAGAAGTGAAGATGCAGATAAAGTAGAAGCCTTGGATGCCGGTGCAGATGATTATCTGACAAAACCATTTTCTGTTGAAGAATTACTGGCAAGACTCCGGGCAACAGAACGGCGTCTTACGATGATGAAAGGAGATCAGACGACATCGTCTATTTTTGTAAATGGAAACCTAAAAATAGACTTTTCTGCAGGATGCGCATATCTGGAGGAAGAAGAGCTTCATCTTACTCCAATTGAATATAAATTGCTATGTCTTCTGGCCCAGAATGCCGGAAAGGTTTTGACTCATACTTTTATTACCCAGAAGATTTGGGGACATAGCTGGGATAATGATGTGGCGTCTTTACGTGTGTTTATGGCAACCTTGCGAAAGAAACTGGAAAAAAATTCCGACTCTGTTCAGTATATTCAAACTCATGTTGGGATTGGATATCGAATGATTAAAGTGTGATTAATTTTTACAAAAGATAAGTGAGAAAAGAGGCGTTTTTACGTGTGGATTATTTATGCGATTGGTTCTGCCTTTTTTGCAGGAATTACTGCAATTCTGGCAAAATGCGGGATTAAAAAGACAGATTCTGATGTAGCCACAGCGATTCGAACGATTGTGGTATTGATTTTTTCTTGGCTGATGGTTTTTTTGGTACATTCCCTGTCCACAATTTCACAGATTTCATTTCATACCTGGATTTTTTTGATTTTGTCCGGCTTATCAACAGGAGCTTCCTGGCTTTGCTATTTTAAAGCACTTCAGATTGGAAACATCAATAAAGTTGTACCAATTGATAAATGCAGTATTGTACTGACCATCCTTTTGGCTTTTCTTCTTTTAGGAGAACCTGTAAGCTTATGGAAATTTATAGGGCTTGTTGGAATCACAGCAGGAACTCTTCTGATGATACAGAAAAAAGAAGAGGAACAGGAAGAAAAGGGAAAGGCATGGCTGATTTATGCAGTATTATCCGCTGTGTTTGCCAGTTTAACTTCTATTTTTGGCAAAATTGGAATTGTAGGAGTTGAATCCAATCTGGGAACAGCCCTTCGAACAGGAATTGTTCTGGTTATGGCATGGCTTATTGTTTTGATCAAAGGAAAACAGAAATTGGTAAAAGAGATTCCACAGAAAGAACTTATTTTTATTTCTCTTTCCGGAATTGCAACAGGAGCATCCTGGCTTTGTTACTATAAAGCTTTGCAGGATGGACCTGCCAGTGTGGTTGTACCGATTGATAAACTTAGTATCCTGGTTACGATTCTATTCTCCTATTTTGTATTTCATGAAAAATTATCAAAAAAAGCAATGTTTGGACTCTTGCTGATTGTGGCAGGAACCTTACTTATGCTTATTTAAAGTAAAAAAATATGCAGAATGAATTTATAAATATAACTTGCTTTTTGCTTTATTTTCCTGTAGAATAGAGCAAAAGAATATTGTGTTTAGACAAATAGCACCAATTACGAAGACGTATGATGAGGCGTGTCCGGGTTGGTGCTTTTTTTGGATAGTTAGGAAGAAATAGAGAGGCTTGCTGTCTTTTCTGTTTCGATTAAACTGGAAATGGAGGAACAAGTATGACGGATAGGGAAATGATGAGTGTAGAGGATATGGGACTCTTGAAAGAGGATATGAAGAAACTGGAAGATGAATTGATGAAGAATCACAGGATTGATCCGAATTTGTATGTAGAATATGATGTAAAAAGAGGACTTCGTGATTCTGCAGGAAAAGGTGTTTTAACAGGCCTTACTGAGATTTCTGATGTTTCTGCTTACAATCTTGTTAACGGAAGAAAAATTCCGGCAGAAGGTAATCTATATTATCAGGGTGTTAATGTTTACGATATTGTAAAGGGTCTGAACGGAAGAAAGTATGGATTTGAGGAGACAATTTATCTGCTCTTATTCGGAAAGCTTCCAAATCAGCATGAGCTGGAAATGTTTTTAAATGTAATGTTTGAATTCCAGAATCTGGGTGGAAGATTTGTCAGGGATGTAGTTATGAAAGCATCCAATGCCAATATTATGAATTCCATGCAAAGATGTATTCTTACTTTATATACCTATGATGAAAATCCGGAAGATATTTCACCGGCTAATGTTCTTCGCCAATCATTGGAGCTGATTGCAAAGTTGCCTTTGATTGCCGTTTATTCTTATCATGCTTACCGGCATTTTAGAAAGGATGAAACGTTGTTTATCCGGAATCCTGAAAAAGGCTTATCTTTTGCAGAAAATATTCTGCTGATGCTTCGTCCGGATCGTCAATATACAGAGCTGGAAGCAAAGGTGTTAGATATTGCACTTATTTTGCATGCGGAACATGGAGGAGGTAATAATTCTACGTTTACGACTCATGTAGTTTCCTCATCCGGTACAGATACATACTCTTCTGTAGCTGCGTCCATCGGTTCTTTGAAAGGACCTCGTCATGGTGGAGCAAATCTGAAAGTTCAGAATATGTTTAAAGACATTAAGGAGCACATCAGTGACTGGACTAATGAAGAGGAAGTTGGAAACTATCTTCAGAAAATTCTGGATAAAAAAGCCTTCGATCATTCCGGGCTGATTTATGGAATGGGTCACGCTGTTTATACATTATCAGATCCCCGGGAAGTGATGCTGAAAAAATTTGCGAAAGCCCTGGCAGAAGAGAAGGGAATGATGGAAGAATTTGCCCTTTATGAGCTTGTGGAACGATTGGCCGGACAGTTGATTATGCAGCATAGAAAGTTATTTAAAAATGTATGTGCCAACGTAGATTTTTACAGCGGTTTTGTGTATAGTATGCTGGGAATTCCGGAAGAGTTATTTACCCCGATTTTCGCAATTGCCAGAATACCAGGCTGGAGTGCTCATCGATTAGAAGAGCTGATTAATACAAGCAAAATCATAAGACCGGCTTATAAGTATGTAGGAGAACATATTGATTTTCAATCAATTGAAGATCGAAAATAAAACGGAATCAGAGATATTTTAACCGAACCTACTCTTTCCCAGGCGGCTCCGGAGGCTGCCCGGATTGTGCAGGGAACCATTGCAGCTGCTGCAGTAATCAATGAAATCATCGCTGTCATTATGGCGAAAAAAGGTTTTGAATGGGCGGGAGAATTTCAGAAAGAAAAGGAAGTCACGAACTAAAAAAGAAAGGAAGTCACAAACTAAAGAGTGACTTCCTTTCTTTTTTGTGGTATATTGATGAGAATGAAAGATACGACAGGAGGATAAAAATGCCACAATTAAGTAATCGAGTAAGAACATTTACAGATTCTGTGATTCGAAGAATGACACGAATCAGCAATAAATATGACGCAATAAATTTATCTCAGGGATTTCCTGATTTTGATCCGCCAAAAGAGATGCTGGATGCTCTTGCAAAAGCAGCTTATGAAGGTCCGCATCAGTATTCTATTACATTTGGCGCAAAAAATCTGAGAGAAGCTTTGGCAAAAAAACAGGGGGAAGCAATTGGGAGAATTATTGATCCGGAACAGGAAGTTGTAGTGACCTGTGGAGGTACGGAAACTATGATGTGCGCCATGATGACGATTTGTAATCCGGGAGATAAAGTAATGGTTTTTTCTCCTTTTTATGAAAATTATGGAGCAGATGCCATTTTGTCAGGAGCGGAGCCGATATATATTCCTCTTGTTCCGCCGGAATATGATTTTGATTTATCTTTGATTGAAAAGGGTTTTTCGGAAGGGGCAAAGGCAATTATCATTTGTAATCCTTCCAATCCCTGTGGAAAGGTCTTTTCCAGAGAAGAACTGGAATCAATCGGAAAACTGGCAGTAAAATATGATGCTTTTGTAGTAACCGATGAGGTGTATGAACATCTGGTTTACGAGCCGTACTATCATACCTATATGTCTTCTTTACCTGGAATGTTTGAACATACGATTACCTGTAACTCATTATCGAAAACATTTTCAGCTACCGGATGGAGACTGGGATATTTGATTGGTCCGGCTTATGTCGTAGAGGCTGCGAAAAAAGTTCATGACTTTTTAACAGTAGGAGCAGCAGCCCCTTTACAGGAAGCTGCAGTTACAGGACTTCAATTTTCAGAGAACTATTATAGGGAACTGAGGGATACTTATGCAAAGAAAAGGGATTATCTGCTTCGCGGCTTAGATCGAATTGGATTAAAACATAATATTCCGCAGGGGACATATTTTGTTTTGATTGATATTCAGGGTTTTCTTGATCTGCCACAGTTTGAAGGATATACAGATCTTGAATTTTGTGAATGGATGATAGAACATATTGGTGTGGCAGCGGTTCCCGGTTCCAGCTTCTTTAAAGAGGATGTCAATCATCTGATTCGACTCCATTTTGCCCGGGAAGAAAAAACCCTGGAAGAAGCTTTAAACCGATTATCCGGACTGATGAAGCTGCTGCCGTAAAGGTTAGAGAAAGGGAAAAGATGAATTCAATTGAAAAATTAATCAATTACCATAGATTAGAGCTCGAGGAATACAAAGAAGTCTTATCTTGCTGGAAGGAAAAAGAAATACAGGAAAAACTGAAAAAAGAAGCAGTGAAACTTCGAAAAAACCATTATGGGACAAAAGTATTTCCAAGAGGGCTGATTGAGTTTACAAATTATTGCAAAAACAATTGCTATTATTGTGGGATACGAAGAGACAACAATCATGCAGACCGATATCGTCTTTCAAAAGATGAAATGTTAGAATGCTGCAAAAATGGTTATGACCTGGGATTTCGTACCTTTGTACTTCAGGGAGGAGAAGATCCGTATTATACAGATGAAAGAATGGTCGATATTATCCGCAGTATCAAATTACTTTACCCGGAATGTGCTATTACCCTGTCAATCGGAGAAAAATCCCGTGAAAGTTATGCCCTGTTTCGGAAAGCCGGGGCTGATCGTTATTTGCTGCGCCATGAGACAGCGAATGAAGAACATTATGGAAAATTGCATCCGGCTTCCATGAGTTTATCCAATCGAAAACAATGTCTGTATTACTTGAAAGAGCTGGGATATCAGGTAGGTGCCGGATTTATGGTTGGTTCCCCCGGGCAGACATTGGATTGTATTGCAGAGGACCTTATTTTTTTACAAGAGTTAAAACCTCATATGATTGGAATCGGACCGTTTATTCCTCACCATGATACAATTTATGCCAATGAGAAAGCGGGAAGTGTAGAGCTTACCTTATTTTTATTATCCGTAATTCGATTGATGCTTCCGAAAGTACTTCTTCCTGCCACAACTGCTCTCGGAACATTGGATCCTTTTGGCAGAGAAAAAGGAATCGAGGCAGGTGCCAATGTGGTAATGCCGAATCTTTCACCGGTAAAAAACAGAAAATTATATGATTTATATGACAACAAAATCTGTACCGGAGAAGAAGCGGCAGAATGTAAAGGCTGCTTATCCAGAAGAATGGAAAAAATAGGATATCAGCTTGTGTATGAAAGAGGAGATGCGTTAGAATGAAAAATCCACTCCATTATCAATTATCGGAATATGACTGCGGACCTACTTCCATGTTAAATGGAATCAGCTATTTATTTTCCAGGGAAGAGATCCCTCCGGAAGTGATTCGTAATACGATGCTATATTGCCTGGACTGCTACAGTGCAGAAGGAGTACAGGGGAAAAGCGGAACTTCAAAAGCTGCTATGATGTTTTTAAGTAATTGGCTCAATGGATTTGGAAAAATCGGACAATTATCCATATCCAGCCATTATTTGTCCGGGAAAAGTGTCTATTTGGGGAAAGAAAGTCATATTAATGATGCACTTTGCCGGGGAGGAGCTGTGGTTGTCCGTTTATTTTATGATGAACCTCATTATGTTTTACTGACCGGAGTAAAGGATGGAAAAATTCTGATGTTTGATCCTTATTATCGGGAAGAGCCGTTTGAGGAAAGTGATATTGAGAATGTAAATAATCATGAAACCAGTTATAACAGAATTGTTCCGGAAAAATATTTTAACCGGGAAGAGCTTTTGTTATATTCACTCGGTCCGACAAAAGACCGGGAAGCAGTTCTTTTATTTAATGAAGATACGAAATTGACAGAAGATAAGACAATTGAATATTTTATATGAAAAATGAAGGGTGTTGCAAAATATATTTTGCAACATCCTCTTTTTTTGCATCAAAACTGGAAGTTGTACAAAGCAGCAGTGCCACAATTGCAGTTTTGCAAAATTTTGCTACTCAGGCCGGACCGGATGGAGTAACCAGTATACTTGGGCTTGCCGGAGCTATACCAGTTCTTCTGGGAGATAATATTGGTACAACGATTACTGCACTCTTAGCCTCAATTGGACAATCAAAAGATGCAAAAAGAACAGCTTTGGCGCATTGTATTTTTAATATTTCTGGTTCTCTTGCGTTTGTCTGGTTTGTGAAACCTTATGCGGCTTTGATTCAACAGATTTCTCCGAAAGGAGCAGAAGTAGATGTGATTTCCAGACAGATTGCAAATGCACATACAGGTTTTAACCTTTGTATGACAATTGTATGGACGATTCTTCTTGGAGTTATGGTAAAAATTGTGATGAAATTGATCCCGGATGGTGATTCAAAAGAAAAAAATCCTTCAGAACCGTTGTATCTGGATTATAATGTAACCAATCAGGCAGCAGCAGCTTTACAGTTAGCGGCAAAGGAAGTGTTTCACTGTAGTCATATTGTAAAAGAGATGCTGAAAAAAATTGCAGATAACGTAAGTTCAGAAAAAAATGAAGATTTGGAAGAAATTCAGATAGATGCAGAGGTGGTAAAGAAGTTAAATTCCAAAATTACGGATTACCTGGTTGAACTGTTTTCCGGCAGTGTTTTAACAGAAGAACAGGCAACCCAAACAGCCAAAATGATGTATGTTTTAAGTGATATTGAACGTATCGGCATTCTTTGTGAAGATATAGCGGATTCTTTGAAAGATCATCTGGAGAAAAAATATGATTTTACGCAGGAAGCGATTCAGGAACTTGAAAAGAGTCTTCAAATGATTCATAAAATGTATTCTGAAACCATTCAGATTATGGAAAGCGGTGAGCAGGAAAAAGCTGTGGAGATGTTGAAACAGAAAGATCAGATTATAGATTTGGACATTAACATGAGAAAAGCACATATGTCCAGGGTTGCAAGTGGAATTTGCTCTCCAAACCTTACTATGCCATTTTCTCAGGTTTTACATTGCATAGATCGTATCGGGAACAGTTGTGTAAATATTACAGAGGCAATTTCCGGACAAATTGATTTTAGTTATTTTATGATTGAAAAGAATCAATAAACACTTCAGGGCTTGACAAAGAAAAACACAAGTGCTATTGTTATATTACATATAGAACAAATATGAAAATCAAATACAATAGACATTTGGGGGTGACCTTTATGGCAATAAAACGTGATTATTATGAAGTGCTTGGGATTGGAAAGACAGCAGACGATGGAACAATAAAAAAAGCATATCGAAAGCTGGCAAAAAAATATCATCCGGATACCAATCCAGGAAGCCAGGAAGCAGAAAAGAAGTTTAAAGAGGTCACAGAAGCTTATGAAGTGTTAAGTGATCCGGAAAAAAGAAAGATTTATGATCGGTTTGGTCACGCAGGTCTGGAAAATGGCGGTCCACAAGCCTCTGGATTTGGAGGCTTTCATGACGGAAGTTATAAAACATATGGCAATACAGATGGAACTTATCAGGAGTTTCATTTTGATGGCAGTGATATGAATGACATTTTCGGTGATATTTTTGGAAATTTTTTTGGAAATGGCAAAGGAAGTTCCGGATTTCACAGGAGCAGCTTTCAGGACGGATTTCGGAATGGAGGATATCGTTCCGATGGTTTTGGAGACGGAAGCTATTTTGTAAAAGGAGAGGATATTCATTCTGAAATTGAGATTAGTTTTGATGAAGCAGCTTTTGGCTGCGATAAGGTCATTCATTTTACAGATGCCGACGGACGGCATAATCAGTCTTTGCAGGTCCACATTCCTGCCGGTATTGAGGAAGGTAAGTCGATCCGCCTGAAGGGAAAAGGACAGCCAGGTATAGGAAGTAATGCACCGGCAGGAGATCTTTTTCTGAAAGTGAAAGTCGGTACTAAGCCAGGATATGAACGAAAGGGACTGGATGTTTATACGACCATATCCATTCCGTTTACGACTGCAGTTTTTGGCGGAGAAGTATTGGTGAAAACGCTTTATGGCAATGTAATGTGTAAAATCAAAGAGGGAACTCAGTCAGGTACAAAGATTCGCTTAAAAGGAAAAGGAATTGTTTCCATGCAGCGGCCGGATGTTCACGGAGATCATTATGTAACGGTACAGATTCAGGTGCCGACCCATCTAAGTCAGGAAGAACGGACGAAACTAAAAGAATATGAAGCAGCAACAACGAAGAAGGGCCGCACCTGTGGCACTACCAGCGCCGCCTAGATGAGGAGAAAAACATGTTAAACAAACTTTTTTGGGAAATGATTCAGTATTACTCCGGAGATCCGAAGCGGATTCAGCATTTTATAAAAGTGCATGCTTTTGCAAAATGGATTGGCGAGACAGAACAGGTTGAAGAGGAAACTCTGAAAATTCTGGAAGCAGCAGCTTACGTTCATGATATAGGAATCAAGGCGGCGGAAGAAAAATATGGGTCATCCAGTGGTAAATTGCAGGAACAGGAAGGGCCACAGATTGCAAAAGAGATGCTAAAAAGGCTTGGGTTTCAGAACAAGCTGGTGGACAGGATCTGTTACCTTGTCGGACATCATCATACCTATACGGATATAGACGGGATTGATTATCAGATTCTTGTAGAGGCAGATTTTCTGGTGAATCTATATGAGGATCAAGCGAATCCGAATACTGTCGATATTGCTTTTCATAAGATTTTCCGTACCGGAAGCGGAAAAGAACTATGTAAAAAAATGTTTCATTTAAGCGAATAGTGCTCTCTATTAAAAAAATCAGATTGAAAAAGGAGTGAAATGGTGAAAATTGTTGTTTTAGATGGATATACGGAAAATCCCGGAGATTTAAGCTGGGAACCTTTAAAAAAGCTGGGAGAAGTTGTGGTATATGACAGAACCTCTTATCAGGATGATCCTATTATCGCAGAGAGATTGAAAGACGCGGATATCGCAGTCATCAATAAAACTCCCATTACAAAAAATATCATAGATTTATGTCCGGATCTAAAGGCAATTGCAGTGCTTGCAACGGGATATAATGTGGTAGACTGTGCTTATGCCGGGAAAAAAGGAATTCCGGTTATGAATGTGCCGGCTTATGGAACCCAGATTGTTGGACAGTATGCTGTTGGACTTCTTTTGGAAATCTGTTCTCACTACGGTCATCACGATCAGACAGTAAAAGAGGGAAAATGGGAGAGAAATGATGACTGGTGTTACTGGGATTACCCAATGATTGAATTGTATGGAAAAACTGCCGGGATTATTGGTCTTGGTCGTATTGGCTGTGCAACAGCGAAGATTTTAAATGCAATGGAAATGAAAGTAATTGCATATGATGTCTGCAAGACAGAGGAAGGAAAGCAGGTTGCCCAATATGTGGATTTGGATACTTTATTTCGTGAGTCAGATGTGATTTTTCTTCATTGTCCTCTTCTTGAATCAACAGAAGGAATCATTCATAAAGGCAATATTGAAAAAATGAAGGATGGTGTTATTTTAATCAATAACAGCCGAGGACAGCTTGTAGTGGAGCAGGATTTGGCAGATGCGTTAAACAGTGGCAAAGTGTATGCGGCAGGTCTTGATGTGGTTTCAACAGAACCAATCCGCAAAGACAATCCTTTACTTCATGCAAAAAACTGCCTGATTACTCCGCATATTTCCTGGGCTGCAAGGGATTCCAGGCAGAGAATTATGGATATTACGGCAGAGAATATTCGATCATTTTCAGAGGGTCATCCGATTCATGTAGTGAATGAATTTATAAATTAATCTGTCTTTTTGACAGATTGCGGCAAACAAAAAGGGCGAATTGATAGCATACAATATGTTACAGATTCGCCCTTTTCAATATCCGAGATAAACTTCTGTTATTTTATAGATTAATAGCAGCGTAATAAATCTTCATAGAATTTATCCAGCTCTTCCTGGGTATCAAAGGTTGCCAGATACATTTGATTTCCCATGGCACTGGATAATACTTCGGAAACCCGGTCTGCCATTCTGATATGTGGTCCGTAAGCTGCCATGATGTCATCATGATTCATTACGAAATTTTTGCCGTCACGACGTCCTGCAAAACCGCAGAAACTATGTTTTCCAACCGGTTTGGTAGAATGGTCAAAGGCAATCATATCTGCCCATATTTTATAAACATCTGTGCTGTGAGCAAAGTTGATCATATCCGGAGTAATACCGCCGCATGGCCTCATATTTACTTCCAGACCAACCAGATCCCCTTTCTTTCCCAGACCTTCCTGATCTTCTAAGAGACGGAAAAATTCAAAATGAATAAAACGGCTCTTTACTCCAAAGCTTTTTACGGTAGCGCGTCCGATTGTACGAGTGTCTTCCGGAAGCTCTTTTAAAATATAGAAGATGGAATTATCTGCATTATTTACAATATCCATAATGGACATAGGAGTGACGTTTCCTGTTTCAAACATTGGTTCTCCGTTGGAATCGATAATTGCATCGTAGGAGTTTACTTCACCATTTACGAATTCTTCCATAATATAGGTAGTATTCGGAATCTTGGTCTCGAAGAAATGACGCATATCATCGTCGTTGTTGATCTTATGGGTGTCAGATGCACCAACTCCGTTATCCGGTTTTGTGATAACAGGATAGCCTACTTCATGGGCAAAAGCATAGGCACCTTCCATATCATTGACCAGGTGATAGCGGGCAACCGGCAGATTGATTTTTTCATAATATGCTTTCATTTTGGATTTATATTTGATTCTTGGAATATCTTCTACCTGAAATCCGCTTGTAATATGGAAATCGGTACGAAGTTTTGCATCTCGTTCCAGCCAATATTCATTATTGGATTCTAACCAGTCAATTCGGCCATGTTTAAAAGTAAAAAATGCAACTGCACGATATACTTCATCGTAATTTTCCAGGCTGTTTACTTTGTAGTATTCATTCAGACTGTCCTTTAAATCTGGTGTCAATTCATCGTAAGGCTGATCGCCGATGCCCAGCACATTCATGCCATTTTGTTTTAATTGGCGGCAGAACTGCCAGTAGTTGGTTGGGAAATTTGGAGAAATAAAAATTACATTTTTCATAAAATTTTCACTCTTTCTTTTGTATCTTTTCTATCATTAATATATATTAGCATGATGCTTACGGGTTTCAAAGTCATGTATGACCATTTGTCCCTTGGCTCATGGTATTACTGAAGTAAAAATGGAAGGTAGTAGACAACCTGTTTGTACCACCAATCCCAGTCATGGGCACAATCATAACCCCAGTAGTCAACCCAGACATTAATTCCTTTACTATGTAAAATACTGTCAAGCTGTCTGGTGGAATCCGGAATCTCCCATGGTCCCTGTCCGACGCAGATGACTGCTTTTCTTTGGTTGTATAGAGAAACATATGGGTGATCCGATGGCATGTTCGCTAAATAATGTACCGGGGAATTGTTATAGACCAGATCATTCATGAAGGAGCCAAAGCCATATTCCGCGGTATAAATGCCACTTAAAGCCAGCAGACGGTCAAATAAATCCGGACGGCGGAAATACAGGTTTGCGGCATGAGTTGCTCCCAAACTGGAACCAAATACCAAAATACCCGGTTCACCGGTCCATCCATTTCTTTCATTTACCATGCTCCGCATAAAAGGAACCATCTCGTTGGTAATATAAGCAATCCACTGCTCATAGCGCCAGATACGCCATCCCGGATCTCCGTCTTTGTTCGACCAGGTTTCACTGTCGATGGTATCGATAGAAAAAACCATGACCTGACCGGAATCAATCCATGGAGCCCATACGTCAGCCATTTTAAAATTCTCAAAGTCAAAAAATCTGCCATCCTGACAGGGAATAAATAAAACAGGGCGTCCCCCATGCCCATATACTTTACATTCCATATCCCGTCCAAGAGCCGGGCTGTAATGTTTAAAATATTGTGTTTCCATAAACTTCCTCCTGAAAAATAGTAGTATCAATCATAAAGTAATGCATCCATAAAAAAAGGGATCTGTTTTTCCCAGCTTGCTTCACAGTGGTTACCCCCTGGAACAATGCGGCTTTCCAGAAAAACTCCCCGATCAATCAGAAGAGAACTGACTTTGCAAAATTGCTTGCTCATATCAGAATGAAAATGCATTTCTTTGGAACCATAGTCCATATAAACTACAGTATCCGGTCGTATCTTTGCCCGCCGAATCAGACGGCTGATCTTACGAATATCGACCCACAGGGAAGGGGAAAGTACAGCAGCCCTGGAAAAAAACTGATTATAACGCAGTACAGCATAAAGACTCATTAATCCTCCCATGGAGCTGCCTGCAATAAAAGTATGATTGCGGTCCGGAAGGGTAGGATAATGGCTGTCAATATAAGGCTTAAAAGTATGAACGAACCATTCCATTGTTTCTCGTCCTCGTCCTTTGACATTGCCGAATTTTTCATCTTCAAAACTGTAAGGGGAATATTCGCTTAAACGTCCATTATCCGGGCTATGATTACATTCTACAGCTGCAACAATCATAGGTGTCTCAGTCTCATCCATGTATTCTTTCATGCCCCAGCTTTTTCCATAAGTGGCATCGGAATCAAAAAATACATTATGTCCATCAAACATATAGAGAACCGGATAACGTTCGTCCGGATTATATTCAAAAGAATCCGGCAGATAAATATAGGCTCTGCGGGTTTCCTCTCCTGTCAATTCCGGAATAGTAATATTCCATACTTCTACCATAATTGCCTCCATTCTGTGCAGTATGATAAGTAGTGCACAACTATGATTTCTATTGCTTTAATATAGCATAGTGAGCTGTAAATATCAAGAAAAAACATATTGACTTCCTATAGATAGAATTTTATAATTACAATTAGATGAAAAAAGAGGAAAGAGACTGGGCAAAGTTATGGAATTTTCACTGAAGATGGAAGTAATTTCGATTATTATAATCGGAGTACTGTTAAGTTATTATAACGAGAGACAAAAAGGTGTGAACCTGAAGAACCGCTGCTTTCGGTTTTGTCTTCATTTATCTTTGATTTCTATTTTTCTGAATATATTGGCTGTTTGGGGGATTCGTTTCAGCAGTGAGATTCCTTTATTTATCAATATGCTTCTTTCAAGCGCATATTATCTTGTTACCTGTTTTTTGGGAGAACTGGTGACAGCTTATTTGTTTTATCTGATTTTTGAACATTATCCCCATCATGTCTGCCTGAAAAAATCATTTACTATTATCGGAATTATTTTTGGTGCAGAAGCACTTCTTGTATTTTTAAATTACTGGAATCACTGGCTGTTTTATTTTCAGGACAACATTTACTACCGGGGACCGTTAAATGCAATCTGTTATGTCGGCCTAATGGTTGATGTCATCATTGTCGGGAGATGTTACTACCTTCATAGAGATATTGTCAGCGGCGCGATGAAAAAAGCAATGCGGACAATGCCTTATATCATATGTGCCGTTATGCTGTTTCAGCTTTTATATCGGGATGTTATGATGAATGGAATGGTAACGGCTCTGGCAGATCTGATTATTTTTATCAGTTTTCAAAGTAATCGGATTGATGAAGATTATCTGACCGGTCTTCAGAACCGAGGTGCCTTTTTAGAAGAACTGACTTCCCGTATTAATCGGAAGAAACCGTTTCATGTCATTCTGGTCGGAATTAACCAGTTTGACCAGATTAATCGAAAGTTTGGACAGAAAAACGGTGATGAATTTCTTTTTGAAATTGCCAAGTACCTGAATCAGTTAAATCAGTGTTCGGCTGCATATCGAATCAGTAATCTGACTTTTGGACTGGTCTGTAAAAATGAGACATGCAATCATGTAGGAAGCTGTATTGAAACAATGAAAGAGCGTTTTGAAGCCCCCTGGAAGATTGAAAATACAGAATACAAATTGTCTGCATCTTTTTCTGATTTATACTGGAATCAGAATGAATGGGATGCAACGCAGATTCTGGAGCGTCTGGAATATGCGTTGCGTATGTCCAAAAAAAGAGAGAATCATGACTGCGTCCATTTTGATGAACAATTGAATGAAAAGATGGAACGACAGAAATACGTGTTGGAACAGCTAAAAGATGCGATTGAAAGGAAAGACATCTCCATCAGTTATCAGCCTATTTATTGTTGGAAAGACGATGTATTCTGTTCCTGTGAAGCATTAGCCCGCCTTTATGACAAAAATGGAGAGTTGATTTCACCGGGAGAATTTATTCCGATTGCAGAAGCAACCGGTGTGATTCAGGAACTGACCTGGATTATCGTGGAAAAAGTATGCAGTTTCCTTTCCGGTCATCCTGAAGTTAAACTAAAAGGTGTTTCTATCAATTTGTCCATGCAGCAGTTTCTGGACGAGAATATGGTTGGAAAAATGGATCAACTAATCAAAAAATATCAGGTAGAACCGAATCGTATTAAATTAGAAGTGACAGAACGAACCATTTCTCAGAATATTGAAAAAGTCCATCAATCTATTCTTATGCTTCAGCAAAAAGGAGTTGGATTTTATCTGGATGATTTTGGGGTAGGATATTCCAATTTATCCTCTATGTTAGCTTTGCCGTTTGAAACAATCAAACTGGACAAAAGTCTGGTGGACAAAGCAATGTGCGATGGAAAGGAAAGCCGGATCGTAAATGCGATGGTTGGATTGTTCCTGGAAGAAGGATACAGTATTGTTGCAGAAGGAGTAGAAAGTGAAGAAACGGTAGAAAAATTAATGAAACTTAACGTGGACAGAATTCAGGGATTTTATTATTCTAAACCGCTAAATGAAAAAGACTTTCTGGAATTTTTACAAAATCAGGAGTAAAAAAATGGATCAAAAGACCGCATCAAAGGCAGAGGAAAGAGTTTTCCAATGGGGTTTGATGCGGCTTTTCTTTTGATTTTCGGCAAAAATTACTCGTCCTGAAGAGATGGACCGTAAAATTTAATCATATAAAGGCCGCATAATCCAACAAGCATATATATGATGCGGCTCAGCCAGCTGGTACTTCCAAACAGGAAGGAAACCAGATTAAAATTGAAAAATCCAATGAGGCCCCAGTTGATTGCTCCAATGATTGTGAGTGTAAGGGCAAAACAATTTAAAAACTTCATAAGTTCATTCCTCCAAATCTTACTAAAGAAAGCATTTCCAAAAAAATGAAAAATATACATCCAAAAATCAGGTTTTAAATGAAACGGGTAGAATCGATAGAAAAAAAGTGATATACTTGGAAAAGATTGAAGAAAGAAGAAAGGGGAATTTGAATGGAACGAAAGAATGCATGGAAAACTTATGACAAAACAGAACTTGATTTGCTGGAGCAGACAGCGAAATCTTATAAAGAATTTTTAGATGCAGGAAAGACAGAGAGAGAATGTGTAAGCACGATGGTAGAAGAAGCCAAAAAAGCCGGATATCTCAGTCTGGATTCTTATATAGCATCAGGACAACAAATTCAAAAGGGAGATAAAGTGTATGCTGTCTGTATGAACAAAGCATTGGCTTTATTTCAGATTGGTGAGGAATCTCTGGAAAAAGGAATGAATATTTTAGGTGCCCATATTGACAGCCCAAGATTGGATCTAAAACAGAATCCTCTTTATGAAGATTCAGAACTTGCTTATCTGGATACTCATTATTATGGAGGAGTAAAAAAATATCATTGGGTAGCCATGCCCCTTGCCCTCCATGGAATCGTCGTAAAAAAAGACGGAACAAGCGTTCCTGTTGTAATTGGAGAAGACGCAGACGATCCTGTTGTTTATATTACCGATCTTTTAATTCATCTTTCCGGAAAACAGCTGGAGAAAAAAGCCAATGTGGTCATTGAAGGGGAAAATCTGGATGTTCTGATTGGAAGCCGTCCTCTTGTCAATGAAACAGAGAAAGGAAAGGAAGAAAAGGAAGCGGTTAAGGCAAATATTTTACAGCTTTTAAAAGAAAAATACGGAATCGAAGAGGAAGATTTTTTGTCGGCAGAGATTGAAGTGGTTCCTGCCGGCAAGGCAAGAGACTGTGGCCTGGATCGCAGCATGATTGCGGCTTACGGACAGGATGACAGAGTGTGTGCTTACACATCTTTCCTGGCTATGTTAGATACAGAAGCGGCCCAAAAGACCTGTTGTTGTCTTTTAGTGGATAAAGAAGAAATCGGAAGTGTTGGTGCGACAGGAATGCAGTCCCGGTTTTTTGAAAATACGTTGGCAGAGCTTTTGAATTGTATGGGAGAGTATTCAGAACTTACGTTGCGAAGAGCATTAAAAAATTCCAGGATGCTTTCTTCTGATGTCAGTGCGGCTTACGATCCTTTGTATGGTGAGGCATTTGAAAAGAAAAATACGGCTTATTTTGGAAGAGGAATCGTATTTAATAAGTATACCGGTTCAAGAGGAAAATCCGGTTCCAATGATGCAAATGCGGAATATGTGGGAAAACTCAGAGATATTATGGACAAAGCAAATGTTGCTTATCAGACAGCAGAACTTGGAAAAGTGGATTTTGGCGGTGGCGGCACCATTGCTTTCATTGCCGCCCTTTATGGCATGGAAGTGATTGACAGCGGAGTAGCTGTCCTGAGCATGCATGCTCCATGGGAAGTGACCAGCAAGGCAGATATCTATGAAGCCAGAAAATGTTACCAGGCATTTCTAAAGAATGCATAGGAACTGAAAAAGATTTTCAAAACTTCTTGCAAGTGTTATTTATTTATATTACAATGAAATGCAGGAACTCATGTTTTGCTAATAAAAAAATAATAGAAAGATACAGGAGGATAAGATGAGTCAATATAAAATAAACACCAATTGTGTACAGGCAGGATATAATCCGGAAAATGGACAACCAAGAGTTACTCCGATTGTACAGAGTACGACCTATCGCTATACAAGCGGAGAAGAGGTTGGAAAATTATTCGATTTGGAGAAAGACGGATTTTTTTATACCAGATTAGGAAATCCGACTTCGGATGTAGTAGAAAAAAGAATTGCCGCACTGGAAGGCGGGGTAGGGGCCCTTTTTACTTCTTCGGGACAGGCAGCTTCCACTCTTTCTATTTTGAATATTTGCCAGGCAGGGGATCATATCATTGCCGGTAATGCAATTTACGGGGGAACGTTTAACCTGTTTGGTGTCACGCTTCCAAAACTGGGAATTGAGACAACCTTTGTGGCAACTGATATAGAAGAAGCGGAACTGGAAGCTCAGTTTAAAGAAAATACAAAAGCTGTTTTCATTGAAAGCTTAACGAATCCGGCCCTGGAAATTCCGGATATTGAGATGTTTGCAAAAGTTGCCCATGCCCATGGAGTACCACTGATTGTAGATAACACCTTTGCTACGCCGATTAACTGTCGTCCTTTTGAATTCGGAGCTGATATTGTGGTTCATTCCACTTCCAAATACCTGGATGGACATGCAGTCGCTTTAGGAGGAATTATAGTAGATAGTGGTAATTTTGACTGGAATAACGGGAAGTACCCAGGTCTTTCCACACCGGATCCTTCCTATCATGGAATCGTTTATACAGATACCTTTGGACCGGCAGCTTATATTACAAAAGCCAGAGTGCAGCTGATGAGAGATTTAGGTGTTACACCAGGACCGAATAATGCCTTTTTGCTTAGTATTGGCCTTGAGACACTTCATTTAAGAGTAGAACGCCATTGTGAGAATGCAACGAAGGTAGCAGAATATTTAAGTCATCATGATAAGATTGAATGGGTGAATTATCCATCTATGAAAGGCAATAAGTATTATCCAATGGCTCAAAAATACATGCCGAATGGAACCTGTGGCGTCATTTCTTTTGGCGTAAAAGGCGGCAGAGAGGCAGCAATGAATTTTATGGATCATCTCAAACTGGCAGCAATCGTCGTACATGTTGCAGATGCAAAAACCGGCGTGCTTCATCCTGCAAGCACGACTCACAGACAGCTTACAGATGAGCAGTTAAAAGAAGCTGGAATCGGACCTGAATTAATTCGATTCAGTGTTGGAATTGAAGACGTAAAGGATATTATTGCCGATATTGAGCAGGCATTGGAGCAGATTTAATGAGAGCAGTCATTCAAAGAGTATTACATAGTAAAGTTACAGTAGACGGACAGGTAATTGGGGAGATTGGAAAGGGATATAATATTCTCCTTGGTGTTTGCGAAGAAGATCAAAAAGAAGATGCTGACAAATTGATTCGCAAGATGATAGGACTTCGGATTTGTGCAGATGTTCAGGGAAAGACCAATCTTTCTATCCAGGATATAGATGGGGAACTTTTGATTATTTCCCAGTTTACTTTATATGCTGACTGTAGAAAAGGGAGAAGGCCAAGTTTCACCCATGCAGGCAATCCGGATCATGCAAAGGAATTGTATGAATATGTGATTTCTCAGTGCAGACCTCAGGTGAAAAAAGTAGCGCATGGAGAATTTGGGGCTGATATGAAGGTAGAGATTGTAAATGACGGGCCATTTACCATTGTCCTTGACAGTAACGAATTAAGGTAAAGAAACAGGAAGATTGTCCGGGAAGACAGGGATTTTTCTCTCTCCCGGACAAAAAGAAAAGAGGAAAACCAGGCATGAAGGTAGAACTTGGTAAAATCGGTATAATCAACCATGGGGTTGTATTAAATCGGGTAAAACCAAAAGGTACAGAAAAAAGTGAACAGTTTCCGGTATTGACCATCAAACAGCTTTTGCTGGAAGAAGAAGGGCAGCTTCCGGAATCTCCTGTTTTTATGACAGCAGGAGAAAGCAAAAAAAACAGCCTTCGATTTGCCAGAGAAGGAACGATCGTGATTGGGCTTACTTCTTTTCACCGGGCAGCGGTCTTAGGAAAAAAACATGAGGGGATGGTGATTCCTTCTAATTTTTTGATTCTGGAATTCCCTGGAGGTATCATGGATCCAAATTATTTTGCCTGGTATTTTAATGAACATCCACAGATGAAGAAGATGAGGGAGATTGCAATCCAGGGAGATGGTAAGGTAAAAGTCCTTTCGATTCAGGTAGTCCGCAAGTTAACCATTGAGTGCCCGGATCTGGTTACTCAGATGTCGATTGGGAATCTTTATTCTCTGCAAAAAGAGAAAGAACGGTTAAGGAAAGAAAAATTACGTCTTGAGATGGCGGTTCTAACGGAAGAGATGAAAAAACTGGCCGTAAAGGAGGAGCAGTAGATGAAGATGGAACGAAAAGAAGAACTGAATCAGGGCGTGGAACTGCTTTGGTCTTTTCGCTCACAAAAATCAAAGAATCTGGTGGAGAAGGCTTGCTATGGCCTTTTTTTCCAGTATTATTTTTCTGTTCTCTTTGAAGAGGAGATTGGAGAAGAGTTTTCCTTTGGCTTTCTTTATTCCAGAGTAGAAAAAGGGAGATTTCAATGGAATATCTATCAGAACTGGATGAATTCTTTTGAAAATTTCCTGTCTTTGATGACAGGACGGCAGGATGTACCGGAATTATTTGATTTTCTCATTTCTATTGAGGAAAAAGAACAAATTCGTCCGTTGGAACGGTATGCAAGAAAAGCCATCCGTATTCTTTGGAATCTGGATGTAAAAAAGGAAGAGGCAGAAGACTTTTTGGCTCTTTTTCTGTCTTGCTTTTTTCATGAAAAGAAAGAGGAATGTCCTGCTGAGTTTGCAGAGTGTATGGTAAGAATCCTTTTCACAGAATGGAAAGCGACAGGGAAGATTCCAATGAACCTTTATGGAACGGGAAAAGGTTTGATTCCTTATGAATTAAAGCAAAGAGACTCTGCCATCACTTTGCTGGTATCTGAGATTGATGGAAGAAAGGACAGTTTTGCAAAATTAGTTTATTTTGCATTGGATTTGGAACATAGATGGGTTTTTCCGGCTGGTAAGGAGCCGATTAGGCTGGGTGCCTCTTTATGGCCTTACGGGGAAACAAAAGAAAAAGAAAAAAACCTGTTTTTTCCATCAGCCTGCCTGCCGGGTCAGAAAGAGGAGTATCGATGTCTGGATCGGTGGATGAGTCAGCTTTCCGAGCAGGGAGTCTTTTATTTTCTTTGTTCCGCTGGTTTCTTATACCGGGAAGGAAGAGAAAAAAATCTTCGCTGTTATCTAATAGAAGAAAAAAATTTGTTGGATCGTATTTTCTTTTTGCCGGATGATTGGAGCCGGGGAGGATTTCCTAAGATGGTGTTACTGCGGCTTAGAAAAAATCGGGATAAAAATGAACCGATTTTTATGCTGGATGGTTCCGGACAGAAAGGAGATTGCATCGAAGAATTAACAGGTCTTTTTCTGGATGGAGGAAAAGAAACGGAGATTTCCTGTAAGCTTTCCCTTCCTTTGATCCGGGAACGGGAGATGAATTTAAATCCGGCCAGGTACTTAAGCCTTCGGGAAAAGAAAGATGCCTCATCTGATTATATGGAAAAAACAATGAGAAGGCTGGAGGCCATTGACCAAAGACTTTTGGAAATTGATAGACAAAAAAAGGTTTATGAATTAGAATTAGGCATAGACTAAAGGTATAGATTTTGAAATATGCACCATACTGAATAGAAAGACAAAAAGAAAGGAATTCAGTGTGATGCCGTATCATGATGAAAATCAAAATCAGACAGAAAGCAGGGATAAGAGAATTATCGAAATGGGACAGGTTTCCCTGAATGGTTCGGGAAAATCCGGAATTCACCTGCTATCAATTATTGGAGAAATAGAAGGCCATGAAAATCTTCCTTCCGGAAGTAAAACGACAAAATATGAGCATGTTTTGCCGGAACTTGCTTATGTGGAAGACAGCCCGGAAATAGACGGTCTGCTTCTTCTTGAAAATTCTATGGGCGGAGATTGCTCCGCAGGCCTTGCTATTGCAGAAATGATTGCTTCTTTAAGTAAACCAACCGTTTCGCTGGTCATAGGGGACAGTCACTCCATAGGAGTTCCTCTTGCTGTAGCGGCAGATTACTCCTTTATCGTTCCCAGTGGAACCATGGTAATACATCCGGTCAGGATGAGTGGAACGGTAATTGGGGCTCCGCAAACCTATGATTATATTAAAATTATCCAGGACCGGATTGTTCGTTTTATTGCCGATCATTCTAAGATTAAGGAAGAACGCCTGGAAGAGTTGATGATGGAAACCGGAATGTTGACCAAAGATGTAGGAACCATTCTGGTAGGAGAAGAAGCGGTGAAAGAAGGTATCATTTGTGAAATCGGAGGAATCAGTCAGGCTCTTTCCAGGTTAAAGGAACTGATTGACAAAAGGAAATAACAGAGCGGATTTCTCATATTCGCTTTGAAGAAAAAGATGATGAAAGAAAGAGGTGTTCTATGAGTACCAACAGCCGGAAACAAACCGGGAAGAAAAAGAAAACCAGCGCAAAAAAGAGCAGACAGCAGACAAAAACAGAAGATTTTTCTTCATTTCATACAGAACTCATCATCTGGCTTACGGTTGCCCTTGCAGCTTTACTGATTTTAGGAAATTTTGGACTTTGCGGACGATTCGGCAATGTGTTCAGCTCTGTTTTTTTCGGAACCTTTGGGATAATCCAATATGTGGTTCCGATTGTAATTTTATTGTTGACCGGTTTGCTTATGGCAAATCATTTTAGTTCACTGGCAGTAAAAAAGAGCCTCCTTGTAATCCTGTTTTGCTGTATGATTGCTGCAATCTCCCAGATGATTGTGGATTTTGATTGTAAATCCGTATTTGAGGCAGCCGGCTATTCTTTTGAATCTCATATGGGAGGAGGGGCTGTCGGCGGAGCAATCTGTTTTTTTCTTCGAACTATCTTTGGAAAAGCAGGAGCAATTTTAATTGTATTTCTTCTTTCCATGATCTCTTTGATGCTGATTTTCGAGAAATCTGTCTTAAAGCTTCTGAAGGAGTTTGGTGTAAATACAGCAAAAGTATCCAAAGAAAGAAAAATCAGACGGCAGGAAGAAAAACAGGTAAAAGAAATCGAGAGAAAAGAGCGAGAAAAAGAAGCAAAACAAGAAGCTTTGTATGATAATCTGCTCATGGAAGAACCGAAAAAGACAACATCGAAAAGAAAAAAGAAAATGATCGATATTGGCGAAAAATATGGACTTGATACAGAGTTTGAAACAGTAGGAGATTCCGGAAAATTCTCCCCGAAAGAAAAGAAAGATGAGCAGGAACCGTTAAAAAAAGAGGAAGAAGACTTTGTCATGCCTCCTGTTACCGGAATTTCAGATTCTCTGACAGAACTTTGGCCGATACAGACCAAAAAAGAGGAGGATCCGATCGATCCGGAGTCTGTGCCGGATTCTTTTGAAGCTGTAAAAGAAGAAAACTTGGAATCCGGTACTTCTCAGGCTGTGATGGAAGAGGAACAAAAAGACGGACAGCCAAAGGTACATAAAGAAAATTTAAAATCCAACCGGAAACCATTCGATGAGACAGTGGCAAAGAAGATGCAGGACGACATGGACTGTGCAGCTACAGAAGAAGAAATCCCATATACATTTCCGCCTATGGATCTTCTTTTGCCGGGGGAAAATGGAAATTCTGCAAAACAGCAAAAAGCTTTACGGGAAACAGCAATGAAATTACAGCAGACGTTAGATAGTTTTGGAGTCAATGTAACGATTACCAATGTAAGCTGTGGGCCATCGGTTACCCGCTATGAGCTTCAGCCGGAACAGGGAGTGAAGGTCAGCAAAATTCTTGGCCTGGCAGATGATATTAAATTAAACCTGGCAGCTGCTGATATTCGAATTGAAGCCCCGATTCCAGGAAAGGCTGCCATTGGAATTGAAGTTCCCAATAAGCACAATGTCATTGTCAAATTCAGAGATGTAATTGACAACAAAAAATTCCAGCAATTTCCATCCAATCTGGCCTTTGCCGTTGGAAAAGATATTGGCGGAAAGATCATTATTTCCGATCTGGCCAAAATGCCTCATCTTCTTATTGCAGGAGCAACCGGATCCGGAAAGTCAGTCTGCATCAATACTTTAATTATGAGTATTTTGTATAAAGCAAACCCGGCTGATGTAAAATTTATTATGATAGACCCGAAAGTGGTAGAGTTGAGTGTTTATAACGGAATCCCTCATTTACTGATTCCGGTTGTTACAGATCCGCAAAAAGCAGCCGGAGCATTGAACTGGGCTGTGGCAGAGATGACAGAACGGTACCAGAAATTTGCAGATTATAATGTGAGAAATCTGCAAGGCTACAATAAAAAAGTAGAAGAAGTTTTAAAAACAGGTGAGGTATCCAAAGAGGAATGTAAAAAGATGCCTCAGATTGTGATTATTGTAGACGAGTTAGCTGATCTTATGATGGTTGCCCCCGGAGAAGTGGAAAATGCCATTGTTCGTTTGTCGCAGCTTGCCAGAGCTGCCGGAATTCATCTGGTGATTGCAACACAAAGACCGTCTGTCAATGTTATTACCGGTCTGATCAAAGCCAATGTACCATCCAGAATCGCTTTTGCGGTTTCTTCCGGAGTGGATTCCAGAACCATTATTGATATGAATGGAGCAGAAAAACTTCTTGGAAAAGGAGATATGCTTTTCTATCCACAGGGACAGCAAAAACCTTCCAGAATGCAGGGCGCATTTATTACGGATAAAGAAGTAAGTGATGTGGTAGAGTTTTTAAAGGAACAGGAGCCGGAGAAGACAGAAAAAGAGACATCAGAAAGAGAAGAAGTGGCCAGTCAGATCGAGAATAATATTCGTTCTCTTGCTGTTTCTGATGATCGGGATGAGTATTTTGCAGAGGCTGCTAAATTTATCGTAACCAAAGAAAAGGCATCCATTGGCATGATCCAAAGAATGTTTAAAGTAGGATTTAACCGAGCTTCCAGAATTATGGAACAGCTTTCCGACGCAGGAATTGTAGGGCCGGAAGAAGGCACGAAACCAAGAAAAATCCTGATGTCAGAAGAACAGCTGGAACAATACCTGGAAGAATACATGTAAAATAAATGGACATACTGACAATTCCTTAGTATAATGTAAGTCAGGCACTACTGGAAAAGTACGAATGAAGACAGGAAAGGAAGACAATGACTATGAAAACTGATATTCAGATTGCACAGGAAGCAAAGCTTGAACCAATCTCTCTCGTAGCCCAAAAAGCAGGCCTTAAAGAAGACGATTTAGATTTATATGGAAAATATAAAGCAAAATTATCTGATGAATGTTTGAAACGTCTGGAAAAGGAAGAAGATGGAAAGCTTGTATTAGTAACAGCAATCAATCCAACTCCTGCCGGAGAAGGAAAGACAACAGTCAGCATTGGACTATCTCAGGCTTTGAATTTGTTAGGACATAATACAATAGTAACTTTGAGAGAACCATCTTTGGGACCATGTTTCGGAATCAAAGGAGGTGCAGCAGGAGGAGGATATTCCCAGGTTGTACCGATGGAAGATTTAAATCTTCATTTTACCGGAGATTTTCATGCAATTACATCTGCCAATAATCTTTTGGCTGCGTTACTTGATAATCACATTCATCAGGGAAATGCACTGGGGATTGATCCGAAACAGATTGTATGGAAACGTTGCCTGGATATGAATGACAGAGCCTTAAGAAATACAATTGTCGGTTTAGGAAAAAAGATGGATGGCGTAGTAAGAGAAGATCACTTTGTCATTACAGTTGCTTCTGAGATTATGGCAATCCTTTGTCTTGCTGATGACTTAAAAGATTTAAAAGATAGACTGGGACGAATTGTAGTTGCTTACACATACGGCGGCGAACCTGTGACTGCAAAAGATTTGAATGCAGTTGGTTCTATGGCAGCTTTATTAAAAGATGCGATCAAACCGAATTTGATTCAGACCCTGGAACACACACCGGCGATGGTTCATGGAGGTCCATTTGCCAATATTGCTCATGGATGCAATAGTGTAAGAGCAACAAAGGCTTCTTTGAAGATGGCAGATATTGTTGTAACAGAAGCCGGATTTGGAGCTGATCTTGGTGCTGAAAAGTTCTTTGATATAAAATGCCGGATGTCCGGGCTCAAACCGGATGCGGTTGTGATTGTAGCTACCGTACGTGCCTTGAAATACAATGGCGGCATGGCTAAGGATGCTTTGGGAGAAGAAGATGTGGAAGCATTGAGCCGAGGCATTGTGAATCTGGAAAAACATATTGAAAATGTAAGAAAATATGGAGTGCCGATTATTGTTACGTTAAATCGTTTCTTATCTGATACAGAAGCAGAGCTTGAATTTGTAAAACGATTCTGCGAAGACAGAGAGTGTGAGTTCGCTCTTTCCGAACTTTGGGAAAAAGGTGGAGAAGGCGGCAAAGAACTGGCAAAAGCGGTTCTTCATACATTGGATACAAAGGAAAGTAAATTTGCTCCTATTTATGAAGATGAAATGTCTTTAGAGGATAAAATTGCAACAGTTGCGACAGAAATATACGGAGCAGATGGAGTAGAATATGAACCAAAGGCTAAAAAACAATTAAAGAAGCTGACAGATCTGGGATATGGAAACCTTCCGGTCTGTATGGCAAAGACTCAGTATTCACTGTCTGACGATGCTTCTTTACTTGGAAGGCCAAAAGATTTCAAAATTCATGTGGGTGATGTATATGTCAATGCCGGTGCAGGATTTGTGGTTGTTCTTACCGGCAATATTATGACGATGCCGGGGCTTCCGAAAAAACCGGCTGCCTTTGGAATTGACGTAACCGATGACGGTGTCATTACAGGTTTATTTTAGGCAACAGGATGGAAGGAAAGATGGAAGATAGAATGAATATATTTTTTGTATCTTTAGGCTGTGACAAAAATCTGGTAGACAGTGAATATATGCTGGGACTTACAAAAAAAGCAGGCTATCAGCTGGTAAGTCAGGAAGAAGAAGCGGATATTATTGTCATCAATACCTGCTGTTTCATCCATGACGCCAAAGAAGAAAGCATTGAAACAATTCTGCTTATGGCAAAATATAAGGAAACCGGGAGATGTAAACGTCTGGTAGTGACAGGATGTCTTGCACAGCGGTATCACGATGAAATCAGAGAAGAAATCCCGGAAGTAGATATTATTCTCGGTTCGTCAAATTACAGCGATCTGGTAGAGGCGATTGAGAAAAGTTTTGCCGAACCATCTGTTACGATGCTTCGGGATCTTTCCTACCTGCCTGACTTATCAGATGTTGACCGGGTCGTAACAACAGGAGACTATCTTGCCTATTTAAAAATCGGGGAAGGATGCAATAAAAGATGTACTTATTGTATTATCCCAAGTATCCGGGGAAATTACCGCAGTGTTCCAATGGAAAGGCTGGTAAAAGAAGCGGAAAAACTGGCAGAAGGCGGAACGAAAGAACTGATTTTAGTTGCTCAGGAAACGACGGTTTACGGCCTTGACCTTTATGGGAAAAAGATGCTTCCCGTTCTTTTGAAAAAGCTGTGTCAGATTGAGGGACTTTCCTGGATTCGTATTCTTTACTGTTATCCTGAAGAGATTACCGATGAACTGATTGAGGTAATGGCTCAGGAAGAAAAGATTTGCCCTTATCTGGATATGCCGATTCAACATTGTTCCGACCGGATTCTGAAAGCCATGGGAAGAAAAACCAATCAGGCAGAACTGGTTGGGATGGTGAAAAAACTACGGGAAAAAATACCTGATATTACATTAAGAACCACGTTGATTTCCGGGTTTCCGGGAGAAACAGAAGAAGACCATGAAGAGATGATGAATTTTGTCGATGAGATGGAGTTTGATCGCCTTGGAGTATTTACTTATTCTCCGGAAGAAGGTACAAAAGCAGCCCGGATGGAAGGACAGATTGCAGAGGAAATCAAAGAAAAACGCAGAGATGAGATTATGGAACTTCAGCAGGAAATTTCCTATGAAAAAAATCAGGCCATGATTGGGCAGACTCTTTGTGTTTTGATAGAAGGATATCTTTACGAAGACGATATTTATATCGGAAGAAGCAGAAAAGATGCGCCAAAGGTAGACGGATGTGTATTCGTCAGAAGTCCGGAGGAAATTGTATCCGGCACATTTGTAACGGTAAAAATTACAGAAGCAAATGAATATGATTTGATTGGAGATGTTGTATATGGAAATGAATTTACCGAATAAGCTGACAATTTTACGTGTGATTATGATTCCATTCTTTGTAGTATGTCTGTTGCTTGATAAAGGAATGAGCACTCAGATTGCTGCCTTGATTTTATTTGCAGCAGCAAGTTTTACAGATTATCTGGATGGCCATATTGCCAGAAAAAACAATCTGGTAACTAATGTTGGAAAATTCATGGATCCGCTGGCAGACAAATTGCTGGTATGTTCCGCTTTAATCTGCCTGATTCAGTTAGAAAGAATTCCGGCGTGGGTTGTAATTATTATTATTGCCAGAGAGTTTATTATCAGTGGATTCCGTCTGATTGCGTCAGACAATGGAGTTGTCATTGCAGCCAGTTACTGGGGAAAATCAAAAACAGTATCCCAGATGTTTATGATTATGCTTTTGATTATTCATCCTTCCGGTGATGTTTTCTTCTGGCTGGAACAGATTATGATTTATCTTGCACTGATTTTAACAGTGATCTCTTTAGTAGATTATATTGTGAAAAATAAACAGGTTTTGTATGAACAAAAATAGAGGAGTTGCTTGCGATGATTGCTGAATTAATTTCTGTTGGAACAGAACTGTTACTGGGAAATATTGTGAATACGAATGCGGCGTTTCTTTCGGAAAAACTGGCTCTTTTAGGGTATTCTGTTTATTTCCAGACCACTGTAGGTGACAACCGGGAACGCTTATACATGGCCATAAAAGGGGCTTTGGATCGATCCGATGTGGTAATTTTGTCCGGTGGATTAGGACCTACAGAAGATGACCTGACCAAAGAGACAGCCGCAGAGGTGTTAGGTGCATCTCTTTATGAGGATCCTTCTGTAAAAGAGTCCATTCAGGATTATTTTAAACAGCGGAAGTCTAAAAAGATAACAGAAAATAACTGGAAGCAGGCTATGGTACCAGAAGGTGCAAAAATACTTCCGAATGCAAATGGAACAGCACCTGGATTGATTCTTTCTGCAAAGGAAGGAACGAAATATGTGATTTTACTTCCTGGTCCTCCGGGAGAATTAAAACCAATGTTTGAAGAACAGGTGGAACCGTTTCTTTCTGACCTGGAACCGGGAACAATTTATTCTCAGATGGTAAAAATTCATGGAATTGGGGAGAGTGTAGTAGAAGATCAGATCAAAGATTTGATCGATGGCCTGGAGAACCCAACTATTGCACCTTATGCAAAGACAGGAGAAGTTCATCTTCGTGTAACAGCGAAAGCAGCTTCCAGAAAAGAAGCAAAAAAATTAGTTCAGCCGGTTTGTGAAGAACTAAAAAAACGGTTTCGAAGGGCTGTTTATACAATGAAAGAGGATGAAACATTAGAAGAAAATATTGTTGCTCTTTTAAAAAAATATGACTTGACCCTTGCTACTGCAGAATCCTGTACAGGCGGTCTTTTAGCAGGACGGCTGGTCAATGTACCAGGTGTTTCTGAGGTGTTTTCACAGGGCTTTGTAACATATTCCAATAAAGCAAAAAGAAAATTGCTGGATGTAAGTAAAAGCACATTAAAGAAACATGGAGCTGTGTCAAAACAGACAGCAAAAGAGATGGCTTCCGGAGCTGCTATTTTGACGGGAGCAGATGTGGCAGTTTCCATTACCGGTCTTGCAGGTCCGGGAGGGGCTACCAAAGAAAAGCCGGTCGGAATGGTCTGCATGAGCTGCTATATCAAAGAAAAAAATTATGTAAAAGAATATTATTTTACAGGAAACCGGCAGAAAATTCGTGAAAATTCTGTGGTGTATGCCTTAAGTCTTTTACGCCAGTGTATTCTGGAAAATTACGAAAACAAAAATTAATCAGTCGAAAACTGAACGGTAAGTTTGATAAACTATATTTGTCTTACAAATGAAAAGCCTTTGCTCGGCAGAAAAAACTGTCATTGCAAAAGGCTTTTTTAATTTCAAATAATATCCATGATTAAACTTAATTTACAATTTTAAACAACAAAACACTTGTTTTTTTTTTCGTATTATGTTATACTGTTTGAGACACTGAAGAAGACAGCCAAAGGAAGATCAGGACCATGGCAGTAACACTGGACCTGGCCGTTTTCAATAGAGAGTATAAGAAAGACGAGGTAGAAAAGAGATGGCGAATGAAGAGAAGTTAAGTGCTTTGCAGAAAGCAATTTCAGAGATTGAGAAAGAATACGGAAAAGGTTCTATTATGAAGCTGGGAGATGATTCAGCCCGGATGAATGTGGAGACAGTTCCGACAGGTTCCCTGAGCCTGGATGTGGCTTTGGGAGCAGGTGGAGTTCCGAAGGGAAGAATTGTAGAGATTTATGGGCCGGAATCCAGTGGTAAGACAACCGTAGCCCTTCATATGATTGCAGAAGTGCAAAAGAGAGGTGGAATTGCAGGATTTATTGATGCGGAACATGCGTTGGATCCAATTTATGCCAGGAATATCGGTGTAGATATTGACAATTTATATATTTCACAGCCAGATAACGGAGAACAGGCCTTGGAGATTGCAGAGACGATGCTGCGTTCCGGTGCGATGGATATTATTATTATCGACTCTGTTGCAGCTTTGGTACCAAAGGCTGAGATTGATGGAGATATGGGAGATGTACAGGTAGGGTTGCATGCACGTCTGATGTCTAAAGCACTACGTAAGCTGACCGGACATATTAATAAGTATAACTGTGTGGTTGTATTTATCAATCAGCTTCGTGAAAAGGTAGGGGTTATGTTTGGTAACCCGGAGACAACAACAGGAGGCCGGGCTTTGAAGTTCTATGCATCTGTTCGTATGGATGTAAGAAGGATTGAATCGATTAAGCAGAATGGAGAGATCATTGGTAACCGTACCAGAATCAAAGTAGTAAAGAATAAGATTGCACCTCCTTTTAAAGAGGCAGAATTTGATATTATGTTTGGAAAAGGGATTTCCAGAGAAGGAGATATTCTGGATCTGGCGGTCAATTGTAATGTAGTCAACAAGAGCGGAGCCTGGTATTCTTATGAAGGAACCCGAATCGGACAAGGAAGAGAGAATGCAAAAAATTATTTCCAGGAACATCCGGAAGTAATGGATGAAGTAGAACAGAAAGTAAGAGATTATTTTCATCTGAATGGAACAAAGGAAGCAGACAGTCAGACAGTACAGGCAAAAGAGTAGGATTTACAGGATGAAGATAGACAGATTGGAAGAAGGAACATCCGGAAAATATATAATCCATTTAGAGGACGGTACTACTTTTCCAATTGGAAAAAAAGAAAGCCGTAACCTGGAACTTGTTGAAGGGAAAGATTTATCCATAGATCAACTGGAGTGGATTTATGAAGAACTTGTGTTTCCAAGAGGAAGAAATTATCTGATCTATTTACTGTCTTCCAGAGATTATACAATAAAAGAAATCGAAGAAAAGTTTATAAAAGCCGGATATCCTACTACTGTAATTGAACAGGTGATAGCATATGGTGTAGAGAAGCATTATCTGGACGATCTTCGATATGCTGAGGATTATATTCGATGTCACAAAGGAAAGAAAAGCATTCGGCAATTATGTTATCTATTAGAAAGAAAGGGAATTCCATCCTGTCTTTTACAGCAGATTCCATTGGAAGATGATAAAGAAGAACTGATGCCAATGGTGAAGAAATATTATGAAAAGAAAAATGGAACTCCCTATGAGAGAAAGGCGAAGACGTGTCAGTACTTTGTTCGAAAAGGCTACTCTTTCAGCCTGATTAAAGAGTTAATTTGGGAACTTGATGAAAGATAATCGTCGGAAAAGACAGACAAAAGGAGTAATAGCAAAAATTATCCAACTTGAGAGGGTCATCCCTTGACAATTTGCATAAATAAGTGTACAATTTAACTGTTGTACTTATGTGCAATGAAAATTGAATAAGGAGGTGCTCCTGTGGTTAAGTATGTGATTGCCATAGTAATTGCTCTGGTCATAGCGATTCCGGTAACGGCTGCGATTGCGATTACATATCGTAAGAAGATTGTAGAGGCCAAGATTGGAAGTGCAGAAGAAAAAGCCAGAGAGATTATAGATGATGCGCTAAAAACTGCTGAATCCAAGAAGAGAGAAGCTTTGCTTGAAGCGAAGGAAGAAGCTTTAAAGGCAAAGAATGATTTCGAGAAGGAAAGCAGAGAACGCAGGGCTGAATTACAGCGTATGGAGAAGAGAGTAATCAACAAAGAAGAAGCCATTGACCGTAAGGCAGATGCTTTGGAGAAAAAAGAGAATGCTCTTTCCCATAAAGAATCATCTCTTGAAAAGCAACGGGTTAAAGTTGAAGAGATGCAGGCAAAGCAGCTGCAGGAACTGGAAAGAATTTCCGGATTAACCTCTGAACAGGCAAAAGAATATCTACTTAAGACAGTGGAAGATGAAGTGAAACATGAAACAGCACTGATGGTAAAAGAGCTGGAAAGCAGAGCAAAGGAAGAGGCCGATAAGAAAGCAAAAGAATATGTGGTAAATGCAATTCAAAGATGTGCGGCAGACCACGTATCTGAGACCACGATTTCTTTGGTACAACTTCCAAACGACGAGATGAAAGGACGAATCATCGGACGTGAAGGACGTAATATCCGTACGTTAGAGACGTTGACAGGTGTAGACCTGATTATTGATGATACGCCGGAAGCAGTTATATTATCCAGCTTTGATCCAATTCGAAGAGAAGTTGCCAGAATCGCCCTGGAGAAATTGATTCTGGATGGAAGAATTCATCCGGCCAGAATTGAAGAGATGGTAGAGAAGGCACAGAAGGAAGTAGAAGCAATGATGAGAGCAGAAGGTGAAGCTGCTACTCTGGAAGTTGGCGTACACGGAATTCATCCGGAATTGGTTCGTTTACTTGGTAAGATGAAGTTTAGAACCAGTTATGGTCAGAATGCTTTGAAACATTCTATCGAGGTTGCTATGTTATCTGGTATTTTAGCTGGCGAGATTGGTGTAGATGTCCGTATGGCAAAGAGAGCCGGACTTCTTCATGATATCGGTAAGTCGGTTGACCAGGAATTAGAAGGATCTCATATTTCGATTGGTGTTGATTTATGTAAACGGTACAAAGAATCTCCAATTGTAATCAATGCGGTACAGTCTCACCATGGCGATGTAGAGCCTACATCGTTGATTGCATGTATTGTTCAGGCAGCAGATACGATTTCTGCGGCAAGACCAGGTGCAAGAAGAGAAACATTGGAGACTTACACGACCAGATTGAGACAGTTAGAAGATATTGCCAACGGATTCAAGGGCGTGGATAAGACTTTTGCAATTCAGGCAGGTAGAGAAATTCGAGTAATGGTAGTTCCTGAGCAGGTAAGTGACTCTGACATGGTATTACTTGCCAGAGATATTTCCAAGCAGATTGAAAGTGAGCTGGAATATCCTGGACAGATTAAAGTCAATGTAATACGTGAAAGCAGAGCAACAGATTACGCGAAATAAACAGCAGGATTTTATTGGTGCTAAGGTACAAGGTTAAAGAGAATACTTGAATTTCAATTATTTTCTTTGCCATAGATAAATGGATTGCTGTATGAGTAAAGATAGCTGAACAGCCAGATAGATGGTTGCTCAGCTATTTTTTTTCTTGAACTTGAATAGGAAATTACTGCTTGCAGGATGCTTTCTTAATGAATCAGGAGGATTTTATATGGAACAAGTAAAAAGTATTAAAAAAGAACTGGCCTACAAAGGCTCAATTATAGATGTGTATAAAGATTATGTGCAAATGCCGGGAGGCAAAATAGTTGAATGGGATTTTGTAGATCACAAAGGTGCAGCAGCGGTTCTTCCGGTAACAGAAGATGGAAAGATTGTTATGGTAAAACAATATCGCAATGCATTAAACAGGGTTACTTTGGAAATTCCTGCCGGTGGAATTAACCCGGGAGAAACTCCTTACGAGAGTGCCGTAAGAGAACTGACAGAGGAAACAGGGTATTGTTCTGATAAGGTCAGTCATTTAAAAGACATTGTATCTGCAATTGGATTTTGCAATGAGACGATTTATATTTATCTGGCGGAACATTTAAAACCAGCGAAGCAGAATCTGGATGAGGATGAGTTTCTGGATGTGTATGAATATCCTTTGGAGGAAGTAATGGATCTTATTTTGTCAAATCAGATTATTGATGGGAAAACGACAGCAGCGGTACTGGCTTATTATGTAAAAAAACAAAGAGGTTAAAATATTTTTGTCATGTTCCTTATGATGACTGCATATAGTATTAAGGTAAGCACAAGGCGAATCCTTGTCTTAAGAGCGGAATCAGGGGGTTTGCAGATTGGATGATAAAAATAAAAAGTTATTTCTTCTTGTTTTTTATTTTGGTTTGGTTTCAGGCATTTTATTCATGAATTATGGATTTTTCCATCAGTCTGACTTTATTCAGGAATTGATGGAAAAATTCAACAATCTGGACAAGTTACAATTTGTTTCTAAAGATGAATTCTTTTTTTATGTTCTAATGATAAGGTGTAAACAGCTCGCTTTTTTTGTATTAAGCTATTTGTTTTTACCCCGGTATTTCGTTTTAATATTAATTGACTTTTATTTTTCCTTTTGTATAGGCGGATTTTTTTCATTGGAAACCTATAATCAGGGCTTTCAAGGAATTTTATATGGAATCTGTTATTTTTTTCCCCATTATATTTGTTATTTTTCTCTTTATGGGCTTGCCTGTTGGCAGGCAAAGAAGGGAAAGAATTATAGGAATGATTCAGAAAAAAAGATTCTTGCTCTATTTCTGGCGCTTTTTGCCGTTGGATGTTTCCTGGAAAGTTATGTAAATTCAATTCTAATGATTGCACTTTATGGAATTATATAGAACTTTTAGGGGAGATAAGAAAATATTTCAAGATATTTGTAGAAAGGTCTTCCTATTTTCTGGAATTTATGTTATAGTATTGGTGATGAACCGGAATTCCACTCAGAAGGGTTGGAATTGCTTAAGGGGGAATTAGTAATGGAGAAACTTGTGGATGAGTACTTATCATACCTACGTGATATGAAGCAAGTGAGCGATAATACCTTTTCATCATATCGAAGAGATTTGAGAAAGCTGGTTCAATATTTAGAGGAACAAAATATTTTAGATATCACAAAGGTTGGAAACCAGACGATTCAGGAATATCTGGACTATTTGAAAAAAAGCAATTATGCAATTGCTACGGTAACCCGTAATTTTATTGCAGTCAGATCTTTTTTTCGTTTCCTTTACAGCAATGGTTACATTGAGACAAATCCCAGTGAATGGATACAGTTGCCCAAGGTAAAGAGTAATCCTAATATTGTTTTAAATAAAGAAGAGATGGAAGCTTTACTCAAGCAGCCTGCAGGAATGTCCTTTAAGGGATTGCGAGATAGAGCGATGTTGCTGTTACTTTATGATACTAAGATTTTAATTTCTGAGCTGGTGAATCTGAAAGTCGGAGAGCTTGACTTTGATCACGACAGAATTGTTTGTAAAGATGAGGAGAAAGGAAGATACTATCCTTTTCATCTGCAGACCAGAGAAGCATTGAAAGAAC
The DNA here is from genome assembly GCA_022766905.1 of Lachnospiraceae bacterium. GTDB lineage: Bacteria > Bacillota > Clostridia > Lachnospirales > Lachnospiraceae > SIG292. The sequence goes on along the minus strand of JALEPU010000079.1, from coordinate 15,120 downwards.
ACATTCGATATGCAGAACTGGGAGAGCACGATTGGCTGTTTCCTAACCGGTATGGGAAACCGATGTCAAGACAGGGATTTTGGAAGATTGTCAAAAACTATGCGAAAGAAGCGGGGATTGAGAAGGAGATTACCCTGTATTCGATTAAGCAAGGAGAAGTTTGATTATCTAATTTGAGAAGGGTAAAAAGGATGGTCTGCAAGATGCAGGCCATCCTTTTTATGTCATAAACAATATTTCATTTGATAAATATCTGCTTAAACTCGTTCTGCAATTTCATAAAGAAGATGTTCCGATTTATCCCAGCCCAGACAAGCATCTGTAATGGATTTTCCATAACATTCTTCGCCGATTTCCTGACGGCCGTCTTCCAGATAACTCTCGATCATTACACCTTTGACCAGTTTATGAATCTCCGGAGACAGATGACGGCTGTGAAGAACTTCTTTTACAATTCTAGGCTGCTGCTCCCACTTCTTTCCGGAATTGGAGTGATTTGCATCTACAATACAGGCAGGATTTTTCAAATTATGAGTTTCATATAGTTCAATGACTCTCATTAAATCTTCATAATGATAATTAGACATGGATTTTCCATACTTATCAACGGCACCTCTTAAAATGGTATGGCACAAAGGATTGCCGTCTGTTTCTACTTCCCATCCTGTATAAATAAAGTTATGGCTTCCCTGTCCTGCCACAACAGAATTAATCATAACAGAAAGGTCACCGCTGGTTGGATTCTTCATTCCAACAGGCACTTCCATACCACTTACAGTCAGTCTATGCTGCTGGTTTTCTACAGAGCGGGCTCCAATGGCAACATAGGATAAAATATCTTCCATGTACTGCCAGTTTGCCGGATAGAGCATCTCATCAGCGGCAGTAAGATGGGTTTCACGAATGGAACGAACGTGCATCTTACGGATAGACAAAAGACCGGAAAGCATGTCCGGTGCTTTCTCCGGATCAGGCTGATGAAGCATTCCTTTATAGCCTTCTCCTGTAGTACGAGGTTTGTTCGTATAGATTCTTGGAATCAAAATTAATTTGTCAGCTACTTTGTCCTGAATCTTTGCAAGTCGATATATATAATCTAATACTGCGTCCTCGTTGTCCGCAGAACAAGGTCCGATAATGACGATAAATTTATCGGATACTCCTGTGAACACATCTTTGATCATGGAATCCCGTTGTTTTTTTACCTCCTGTAATTCTTCCTCCATTGGATAAAGTGCGCGAATTACATCAGCGGAAGGCATTTCTTTAATACGTTTAATCATAAGTCTATTTCTCCTTTATCCATTTTCTAGTTATTTATTTTATCAAAGGAAAAAAAAGATGTAAAGAGTTTCATTAGAAAAATGTAATAGTTTTGTTATCTGTTCTTTGTTTTTTGCTGGTAAAGGGAGAAGAGATAAGATATAATAGGATAAATAAATGAAAAAATCAATTTCACAGCTTGCAAAGCAGGTTATGAAAAAGCGAATTGATAATAGAAGAATAGAATGCGGGAGAAGAATATGAAGGCGATTTTGCTGGCAGCCGGCAGTAGCAGGCGATTTGGCGGAAATAAATTATTGGAACCATTCCGGGGAAAACCGCTGTATCAACATACCTTATCTTTAATACAGAATTTATATTGGGAGGAGATTATTCTGGTGACTCAATATGAAGAAATCTGTAAAAATGAACAGGACAAGGTTACCATTGTAAAAAATCCACATCCGGAACGAGGCATTGCAGGTTCGATCGGCCTAGGTGTCATGGCCGCCGGACAAGGATTTGACCTGATGTTTTTTGTATGTGATCAGCCTTATCTCAAACAGGAGACAGTGGAAGGAATGAGAGAGAAATTTTTAAAAAATCCTAATCGGATTATATGCGCAGAAAGTGAAAAGAGAACAGGAAATCCTAATATCTTTCCGGCTTCTTATTATGAAGAACTGCTGGGATTGAAAGGGGACAAAGGAGGAAAAAGAATCATAAAGGCCCACCCGGATCAGGTTACATACTACCAGGTTGACGAAACAGAATTAAAAGATTTCGATTATAAAATAGATTTTAACGGATAAAAATTGATTTTTCGTGTATACAAATGTCAGATTCTGTGCTATAATCTCTACCCAAAGAGAGTATATTAAACGGGGACAACAAAAAGTAGGTTTTGCGTTTAGTCTATTCTTTCCAGAAAAAGCGAGAGGTGAAAATTGTGAAAATACTGGAAGAAAGAATTTTGAAAGAGGGAAAAGCATTAAGCGATAGTGTACTAAAAGTAGATAGTTTTATTAACCATCAGGTAGATCCTATGTTGATGGATGAGATGGGAAAGGATTTTGCAGAGCATTTTAAGGATAGAAATATTACGAAAGTATTGACGATTGAGAGTTCAGGAATTGCACCGGCACTTACAACGGCCGCTCATTTAGGCGTTCCGATGATAATTTTGAAAAAGCAGACTTCCAAGATTCTCAGTGGAGATGTTTATCAGACAAGGATTACTTCTTTTACAAAAGGAACCAGCTATGAACTAACACTTTACAAATCGTATATCAGCAAAGAGGATAATGTATTATTGATTGATGATTTCCTCGCCAATGGAGAAGCGGCAATGGGCGGAAGCAGACTGATTGAAGAAGCTGGCGCACATCTGGCAGGAATCGGTATTTTAATTGAGAAGTCATTCCAGAGAGGTAGAAAAAGATTGCTGGATGCAGGATATGATGTCTATTCACTGGCAAGAATTGCAAAGCTTGCAGAAGGTGTTGTTGAATTTGTAGATGATATAGAAGAATAAGAAAAAAGAAGGAGAGCCACAGATAGGAATTAATCTGTGATTCTCCTCTTCTCTTTTTTGAAAGTAAATTTAAAAAGAAGTTTTGGAAGTGCGATGGCTGAATCTTGCAAACTCCTGATGTAAGGAGCCGACCAGAACGTGGGAAAGCCCAACTGCATGAATCTGTTTGGCAATTTCATTTCCTTCCTCCAACTGTTCTTTCGTATCTGCCTGATTAAGGAAAATTCGTACTTTCTCTTTTTCTTCATACAGACCTTTCATTAATCCATTGGAATCTATAATCAAAGAGGCAACTTCCTGAATTCCAAGCGGGGTAGATGGAGGAACGGACAACAGTCTGGCAGCCAGGTCTTTTCGGTGACAGACATCTTTGAGCGGTTTATGAAGGCAGGAAAGGCCAGCCAAAATAATGATGACATCACTTTCCGGGACGATAGCAGGTTCATGAGAAGCAGGAGCCTTGATAGGAAGCATTTTGGCACCATCTGCTTCACATAAAATAACATCGGCAGTTTCCAAAGCTTTCTGGAAAAAGGCAGGAGGAACAGAAGAAAGTTTCCCTGGTTTATCTTTTGCGCCGACTGCAATGATGGAAAAACGGGTGAAAGCATCCGAAAGTTGTTCCGTCGATACAGGATAGTAAAATAGGATCGGAACCTCCTGTGGAGGAGGTACCAGGATATGAGTTGATGTCGTAAGAAGGACTTTTTTTCCCATAGCTGCGTATTCTTTTGCCAGCTGATACATACAGGAAGTTTTTCCTCCACCACCTATTAAAGAAATGATACGGGCATTTTCAGGAATGGAAAGCTTCTTATATAAAAAACTATTTTCCGGCATGTATGGATGAAAAAATTTTAAAAAATATTGTTCAATGGCTGCATCAGCTTCTCTGGAAAATCCAATATAATTTTGAAGAAGGATTTCTCCTTCTTTTGTCAGCTTGGAAAAACCGCCTCCTTTTCCTCCTGTGGTACGGCTGAGTAAAGAAAATCCAAGATCTTTTTCTGCGGCTTTTAATATTTTCCAAGCTTTGCTGTAAGCCATATTCATATTGGCGCAGGCTGCATTGATGGAACCATGAATTTTAACCTGTTCTAAAAGAGAAGCAACTCCGGGACCAAAGCTGGGAGTATCATAAAAAACTCTTAATTTTGATGTATAGTGAAAATTTTTTTCTTCGTGATCCATGATAAATCTCCTGTTTCCTTGAAATAATCGTTATTTTCAAAAAGAATAAGCAAAAACTATAATATCCTTTATTATAGCCTTTTTTTCAGAGAGATACAAGAGTCTTCAGGGATTGTAAAAGAGGTGTTTTTTTGATATAATAACTATATCGTTATTTTATAATAAGAATATCGGAGGAAACCATGGGACTAACACATTTTAACGAAGACGGAGAGGCCTGGATGGTGGATGTGACCGAAAAACAGGTTACTGTCAGAGAAGCAGAAGCCAAAGGGATGATTACCATGAACGAAGAAGCCTTTCAGGCTGTGCAGAAAGGAACCAATCAAAAGGGGGATGTTTTGGCAACAGCTCGTATTGCCGGAATCATGGGAGCGAAGCAGACTTCTTCTTTGATTCCTTTATGCCATCCGATTCCGATGACACGATGTACTATAGAGTTTGAACTCCTTCCAAAGAGACGATCCATTGTGGCTACGTGCAAAGCAAGAACGGAGGGAAAGACCGGAATCGAGATGGAGACACTGACAGGAGTGAATGTGGCTTTACTTACGATCTATGATATGTGTAAAGCGCTGGATAAAAAGATGGTAATCGGCCATATTTCCCTGATTCATAAAACCGGGGGAAAGTCGGGGGAGATTATAAATGACTGGAAAGAAGATGAGTAAATGAGTGACATTGTTTTTTGCAAAGGGGGAGGCTGTACTGCCAAGCTGGGACCTGGTATTTTAAGTCGTGTGTTATCCAGATTGCCAAAAGGAGAAAAAGATGAAAACCTGCTGATCGGCTATGACAGTAAAGATGACGCTGCCGTTTATAAACTGACAGATGATCTTGCCATTGTACAGACACTGGACTTTTTCCCTCCTATGGTAGAAGATCCTTATCTGTTTGGTCAGATTGCTGCGGCAAATGCACTTAGTGATATTTATGCCATGGGCGGTCAGGTGAAGACAGCACTGAATATTGTATGTTTTCCGGAGCAGATGGATTTGAATATTCTGGGTCGGATTATGGAAGGCGGTGCCAGCAAGGTAACAGAAGCGGGAGGAATTCTATCCGGTGGACATTCCATTGCAGATTCAGATGTGAAATATGGATTATCAGTAACGGGGATTATCCATCCAGATCAAATATATGCAAACAATGGAGGCCGGACAAAGGATAAATTGATTTTGACCAAGAAGCTGGGAGTTGGAATTATCTGCACAGCGAACCGGGTAAAAGAAGCCTCGAAGGAAGCAATGGAAGAAGCCACAGATTCCATGACAACTTTGAACAAATATGGAGCAGAGATACTTCATCACTATAAGATTCATGGTTGTACAGATGTGACAGGTTTTAGTTTTTTAGGTCATTTACATGAAATGTTAAATGACTCTCATTCTGCTTTGATTTATGGGGATCAGATTCCTTATATCAAAGAAGCAAAAGAAAAAGCAGAGGAATTTCTTTTGACTGCTGCGGCTCAGAGAAACAGGAATCATCTGGAGGGAAAAGTGGAATTTTTAGGAACTTCTTTTGGGATGGAAGAAATACTTTTTGATCCACAGACTTCCGGAGGACTTTTGGCAGCCGTTGCACCGGAAGATGCAGATGAAGTTGTAAGAGAACTGAAAAAAGCCGGACTTCCTGCGGCACTGGTTGGGGAGATTACCGAAAAAACAGAGAAAGAAATCCGTGTGATTGGCGGATAAGAATAAAGGAGCGAATTAGAATGATAGAAGTAAATGCAATGGGCGATCCATGTCCGATTCCGGTTGTAAAAACCAAAAATGCCATCAAAGAATTAACAGAAGGAGGCCAGGTAAAAGTTCTGGTTGATAATGAGATTGCTGTACAGAATCTTACCAAGATGGCAAATCAAAAACAATACGAAGTATCTTCTGAAAAACTAGAAGAAGGTAAATATCAGGTTCTTCTTACAATAGGAAAGGTTCAGGAAGAGAGGGAACAGGAAATTCAAAGTGAAGTCTGTATTCCGGATGCCAGACAAAAAAATACAATTGTAGTTATTGGCACAGACCGGATGGGAGAAGGCAATGATGAACTGGGAAAAGTCTTAATCAAAGGATTTATCTACGCACTGACACAGATGGATGATTTACCGGATAAGATTTTATTTTACAATGGAGGAGCGACTCTGACAACAGAAGGATCCGATTCTCTGGAGGATCTAAAGAGTTTAGAAGCCCAGGGAGTGGAAATTCTGACCTGTGGAACCTGCCTGAATTACTACAATTTATCCGATCAACTTGCCGTTGGAAGTGTAACAAATATGTATGCGATTGTAGAAGCGATGAGTCAGGCAGATAAGATAATCAGACCTTAATAGAGAGGAACATTTATGATTTATTTTGATAATGCGGCAACAACGCTTCACAAACCGGAATCTGTTGCCAAAGCTGTCTACGATGGAATCATGACAATGGGAAATGCAGCAAGAGGGGCTCACGAGGCCTCTCTTTTAGGCATGCGTACCTTATATGAAACAAGAACGATGCTTCAGGAGATGTATCATCCCGGTGCACCGGAACAGGTTGCATTTACTGCAAATTCTACGGATAGTCTTAACATTGCGATTTCCGGTTTGTTTCAGCCTGGGGACCATGTAATTACCACCTGTCTGGAACATAATTCTGTATTAAGGCCTTTGTATCGGCTGGAGGAAACAGGGCTTTCCCTGTCCATTGTTCCTGCTGATCGGAAGGGAAATCCGGATTATGATAAAATGGAAGAGATGATTACCCCAAAGACAAAAGGGATTATTATGACCCATGCGTCGAATTTAACCGGTAATGTGACAGATTTAAAAAGAGTAGGACAGCTTTGTAAAAAACATGGCCTTCTTTTTGTTGTGGATGGATCTCAGACAGGAGGTATATTTCCAATTCCTATGGACGAGTACCACATTTCTGTGTTGTGTCTTACCGGACATAAGGGGCTATTAGGACCTCAGGGAACAGGAGCTATTCTGGTGAAAGAAGGTGTCCATGTCCGCCCGTTTCGGGTAGGAGGAAGCGGGATCTTATCATACAGCAAGACTCACCCGGAGGTAATGCCGACTGCTTTAGAGGCAGGTACATTAAATATCCATGGAATTGCAGGACTCTGTGCGGCTTTAAAATATATCAAAGAAACAGGGATAGACCAGATCAGAAAAAAAGAACAGGAGCTGATGTGGCATTTTTATGAGGGAATCAAAGAAATTCCAGGTCTTCATTTTTACGGAGATTTTGATACGAAAGAACGGGCTGCCATTGTTTCTTTCAATATTGAAGATTATGATTCTGCCATTGTCAGTGATGAATTAATGGAACGATTTGAAATCGCAACCAGAGCAGGGGCACATTGTGCTCCACTCATGCATGAAAGCTTTGGAACAAAAGAACAGGGGGCTGTTCGATTCAGTTTTTCTCATTTCAATACATTAGAGGAAGTTGAAAAAGGAATTGAAGCAGTCCGAATTCTTGCGACGGAGGAATAAAAAGATGAAAAAAGAGCTGGTTATTGTAAGAGGAGGCGGCGATATTGCCACCGGAACCATTGCAAAACTATTTCAGAGTGGTTTTTTGGTATTGATCCTGGAAATTGATAACCCATCTGCCATTCGAAGAAAAGTAGCATTTTGTGATGCCGTATTTGATAAAGTGGCACAGGTGGAGGATATGACCTGTGTCCTTGCAGAATCGAAAGAAGAATTGAAGGATATCTGGGAGAAAAACCAAATTCCTCTGATGATCGATCCGGAAGGAAGGATGATCGAAGAATTAACCCCAATTGCGGTCATTGACGGAATTCTGGCTAAGAAAAATCTGGGTACAAAACGGGATATGGCACCAATTACCATTGGACTAGGACCGGGATTTTCAGCCCCGGAGGATGTTTGTGCAGTCATTGAGACCAAACGGGGACATCGTCTGGGACGGGTTATTTATGAAGGCAGTGCAATCGCTAATACAGGGATTCCGGGAATAATCGGTGGATATGGAAAGGAGCGGGTGATTCATGCCCCTGTATCAGGCAAGATCAAAAATATACATGAGATTGGTGATCTGGTAGAAAAAGGAGAAGTTATTGCAAAAATCGGGGATACTCCGGTTTTGGCTTCTTTAACAGGAGTTTTACGTGGAATTATTAAAGATGGTTATCCGGTAACAAAAGGATTAAAAATTGCTGATATTGATCCGCGAAAAGAGGAACAAAAAAATTGCTATACCATTTCAGATAAAGCAAGATGTGTAGGTGGAGGAGCCTTGGAAGCTTTGATGCATTTGTTATGGCTTCAGGAAGAAAATCAACAGAAGAGGGAGAGGGAAAATGCGTAAAAAAGAAGAACGATTGTTAATCACCTTTCCATCCACAGTTCAGGCAATGAAGATGGAACAAATCTGCAAAGCAGGAAATCACCCCGGACGGCTTATTCCGGTTCCCAGAGAAATTACGGCCGGATGTGGGTTATCCTGGAGTGCGCCGCCTAATGCAAAGGAAGAGCTGGAAAAAGTGATGGAAGAACATGAACTGTTCTTTGAACAGAAAGTAATCTTATGGATTTAAGCGAAGCAATTATTCGGTTATGAGCAAGTAGCGAAGCGGATTGCGAATATCCGCTTGAAAAAGGAAATTAGTACTTGATATCTTATGCAAATAGTACCATAATTAATTTATTAATTGAATAAGTTCTTATATTTCGGGGCGGGGTGCAATTCCCCACCGGCGGTATAGCCCGCGAGCTGGCAACAGTTGATTTGGTGAGATTCCAAAGCCGACAGTAAAGTCTGGATGGGAGAAATAAGACAAAAGCAAAGATAACAGGAGATTTTTCTTGTTATTTTATTTGATATGCAGCGATAGTTATGCAGGAAGTGCATATTTTTATTGCTTATATTACAGTGGAAGCACATAAGAGGTGTTTCCTATGAATTCTGCAAAAGAATGCCCCGGGAATTTTTATTGATTCCCGGTTTTTTTGTGCAAAAATATTGAATAGAAGCGATGAAAACCGATGTTTATTCAGTTGCAATCTACCGATAGAAAGCAGAACATGTAACATTTTTTTGCTGGATGTATGATACCGCCCTTTTTCAAAATTGGAAAAGGGCGGTTTTTCTATTATTTTCCCGGATGAGAACGGATACAGAAAGAAGGAATGGAATGGAACAGGAACAAAGGCAATATATGAAACGAGCCCTGGAACTGGCCAAGAAAGGAATGGGATATACAGCTCCCAATCCGATGGTTGGATGTGTTGTTGTCAAAGAGGGGCAGGTTATTGCAGAAGGTTATCATGAAAGGTATGGAGAATTCCATGCAGAACGGAATGCTTTGCAAAATTGTATAAAAGACCCGAAAGGTGCAGATCTTTATGTAACCCTGGAGCCTTGCTGTCATTATGGAAAAACTCCTCCATGCATAGAACTGATTTTAGAAAAAGGAATCAAAAGAGTTTTTATCGGAGCAATGGATCCGAATCCTTTGGTAGGAGGCAAAGGGGCCGCTCTCTTAAGAGAACATGGAGTACTGGTAGAAACCGGACTTATGGAGGAAGAGTGTCTGAAATTAAATGAAGCATTTTTTCACTATATCACAGAAAACAGACCTTTTATGGTGATGAAATATGCAATGACGATAGATGGAAAGATTGTAGCAAAGACAGGAGATGCCAGGTGGGTCACCGGGGAGCAGGCAAGAAACCAGGTACAATTACTTCGAAAACAGTACAGCGGCATTTTAGTGGGAATTGAAACTGTGCTGGCAGATAACCCTATGTTAAATGTAAGAATAGAAGATGGAGTGGATCCTTTAAGAATCATTCTGGATAGTCATTTACGAATTCCGCTGGATTCACAAATTGTATCAACTGCAAAAAAGATACCGACCATGGTTGTTTGCAAAGAAAAAGAGATCGATATAGAAAAACAAAATTTTCTAGAAAAAGCTGGGGTTCAGGTTCTGGTACAAAAAGGCAGTGGAAAAGTTGACTTAAAAGAGCTGTGTGAAGAACTGGGCCGGCAAAAAATTGACAGTGTTCTCATCGAAGGCGGAAGCAGAATTCATGGTGCATTTTTATCAGCAGGACTGGTGGATAAGATATACGTATATCTTGCACCTAAATTTGCCGGTGAGAGTCCATATGAACCGGTGAAGGGATGGTTTATTGAAAAAATGTCAGATGCCTGTTCCCTTAGATTAGAAAAAATTGAACAAATCGGAGAGGATGTCTGTATCACAGCATATCCTCAAAAAAGAAAGCAGGAGTAAAGAATGTTTACAGGAATTATTGAAGAAACAGGATGGGTAGAAAGCATCTGTCAGTCAGGAGAATATTGCAGTCTCATCATAAAGGCCCCTAAAATACTTGAGGATGCCTCTCTGGGAGATAGTATTGCAGTCAACGGAATCTGTTTGACGGTATCTCAAAAAACAACACAAAGTTTTCAGGCAGATGTGATGGGGGAGACGATGCGAAGAACCAACCTTTCAGATTTGTCGGCAGGAAGCCGGGTTAACCTGGAACGGGCAATGAAAATGAACGGTCGTTTTGGAGGCCATATTGTTTCCGGACACATTGATGGTACCGGAAAAATCGTCTCAGCTCGAAAGGAGGGGAACGCATTCTGGTATCAGATTGAAACCGGGCCGGAAATACTTCGTTACATCATTGAAAAAGGCTCTGTGGCGATTGATGGGATCAGCCTGACTGTTGCAAAACTGGAAGAAAAAAGTTTTTCTGTTTCCATCATACCTCATACCAGACAGGAAACCATTCTGGAAGATAAAAAGCCTGGAGACAGGGTAAACCTTGAGAATGATTTGATTGGGAAATACGTAGAACGGCTATTATCCTTTCAGGAACCAAAAGAAGAGAAAAAGGAATCAAAATTATCCATGGAATTTTTACAGGAAAATGGATTTTTATAAAAGACGAGGAGGAAAAAAGATGGATTTTCATACAATTGATGAAGCAGTAAAAGATTTAAAAGAATGTGGTCTGTGCTGTGAAATTATGAGAGATGACGGCACCATGATGCGGACCGAAGAATTAAAAGAATTTGCAAAAGAGCATAACATTAAGATGATTACCATTGCAGATTTAGTAGAATATCGGCTGAAAGAGGATAGTCTGATAAGCCGGGAAGCAAAGGCTGATTTTCCTACAAAATATGGTCATTTTACCATTTATGGTTATGAAAACAAACTGAATGGAGAGCATCATGTAGCGATGGTAATGGGAGATGTGACAGACGGTGCACCGGTACTTTGCCGGGTTCATTCAGAATGTCTGACCGGAGATGCCCTTGGTTCCCTGCGATGTGACTGCGGAGATCAGTATGCAGCAGCAATGAAAGCAATTGCAAAAGAAAATAGAGGTGTCTTAGTCTATATGCGTCAGGAAGGAAGGGGAATCGGTCTGATTAATAAACTGAAGGCCTATGAATTACAGGATCAGGGATATGATACGGTAGAAGCTAACGTGAAACTCAGTTTTGCTCCGGATCTTCGGGACTATGGCATTGGAGCTCAGATTCTGAGAGATTTGGGTGTTCAGGAATTGAGATTGCTGACCAATAATCCAACAAAGATTGCAGGTTTATCCGGTTATGGTCTGAAAGTTGTGGAAAGAGTTCCGATTCAGATAGAAGCGCAGGAAAATGATTTGTTTTATTTGATGACCAAACAGGAAAAAATGGATCATATGACAACGTATTAATGCATCATACTGTAAAATAAATCTATGTTTCATCCATAAAAAGAGCAGAAAAAAAGTAGATGGGAAATATCCGCTTTAAAATCATAAAAAAGAAAAAAGAAAAAGGAGAAAGAAAAATGAAAGTATTAGAAGGAAATGTAGTAGGAAGAGGAATGAAAATGGCCATTGTTGGTTCCAGGTTTAACGAGTTTATTGTATCAAAGCTGATCGGTGGAGCAGAAGATGCACTGGTACGTCATGGTGTAGAAAAAGAAGATATTACTTTAGCATGGGTACCTGGTGCATTTGAGATTCCCCTGGTTGCAAAAAAGATGGCTCAGAGTGGAAATTATGATGCAGTAATCTGTGTCGGAGCAGTGATCAAAGGTTCTACTTCTCACTATGATTATGTATGCGCAGAAGCGTCAAAAGGAATTGCCCATGCTTCCTTTGAAACGGATGTTCCTGTTATTTTCGGAGTTGTTACAACAGATAATATTGAACAGGCGATTGAAAGAGCAGGAACAAAAGCCGGAAATAAAGGCTATGACGCTGCATGTACTGCGATCGAAATGGTAAATCTGATGAAACAATTATAAGAAAGAATTCTGCCGCACTAACAGTTCTTTTATGTTAGTGCGACAGTTTTGTATTTTTCCCGATTTCTTTTTTTACATTCGTACATGGCATGATCCGCTTCATCCAAAAGCTGTTTCATAGTTCTGTTTTCTTCTTTTGTAATCTCCACCAATCCATAACTAAAACTCATGGGATAATGAATTTCCATGGTGGAAAAAAGATGAAGGGCTTTTTCTAATTTTCTTTCTGCCAGAAGCTTGCTGCAGGCAGGAAGAATAATGACAAATTCGTCGCCGCCAATCCGGGCAAACATATCTGTGCTCCGAAACTGTGTCTGAACTACAGATACAAAACGGTTTAGATAAGCGTCTCCTTCGGAGTGACCAAAATGATCATTTACATATTTTAATCCATCCAGATCCATATAACATAAAATAGCAGGCTGATTTTCCAATAAAACATTATCCAGATATTCTTTAAAAAACAAGCGATTATATATGCCTGTTAAAGAATCGTGATAGGCTTTTGTGATCAGCTTAATCTGGTTTTGATTTTCATCGGTTACATCTGAAATAATATATGCATTGGCCATGCAGCCTTGCCATTCTACAGGAAACATCTGAACCTGAAAATATCTCCCGTCATTTCCTTTGACTTTCCAAAGTTTTTGATTAGCGTGCATACGAATATGATTTTGAAATGCCATTGCGTAATCGCAGTTATTACATGTGTCCTGGTTATCCTGTTTTTTATTGCAGTACATGATTTCTTCGGTTTTTTTATGAATCACTAAAATCCATTCTTCTCTTTTCTGAGTCAGGTTAATCAAAAGATCATTGTAAGCTTTTGCCATCTCAGCTCGTTCCTTTTCTTTCCTGGCCTCTTCTTTTAATAGCTGTTCCCGTTCCATTAACTGTGCAGTCATAGTGTTAAATGCATCAGAAAAATCTCCCAGATAGGAAACGTGCTGAGAATAATCCCCGGAAGCAACCTGCTTGGCCTGCCAGGTCAGATGATTTAAATTGGCATGAAGATTTTTCAGGTTTGAGCATAAAAAATTCTCTCTGGAAGGATAGGGCCCTGATAAATTGCCTTTGGATAAATCATCCGTATATGTTTTCATCTCTTCTACTGCTTGTTGCAGGACGCAAAGACCATAGCCAAGTTTTCGAAAAGGTTCCTCTAACTGTTCCGGATCAAGGGACTGAATTTTAGAATCATATAAGATGCTTCGAAGAAATTCGAAAAGCAGGTCACAATTTCTGTCTGTCATGATTCAATACCCTTTCTGTTATTGTGTTACTTTGTCTATTTCTGCACGAAAACGACATGCTCTGGCACCTGTTCCCCAGCAATCTATTTCGATAACAGAATATCGTTTTTGGGTGTATGCAGAAAAAATTCCACTTAAAAATCCTTCGTCGTAGTTGCATACGGTATCACCAAGAAGTGGAAGTCCGGAACAATCTGCATCTTCTGCAACAGTAAGTACGATACTTCCTGATTTTTCATCAATACTTTCAATTCGTAAAATACCAATCTTTAAATCTGCAACCGTTTTTTGCAAATGGGACAGGAATTCATGGAAAGGTAATTGAAGATTCAAATAATGGTCTGCAAAAAAAGTTCCTGCGCGGAAACCAGCATTGCGAAAAACCTGTATCTGCTCCTGCCTTCCAAACCGATCTGCCAATTCTTCCCGAAGAGAGTATTCCATCAGACGATAGACGGTAATCGGAATTTCTGTACCAAGGTTACTGCGTCCGTTACTATCATAATTCATATAATCTGATAAAGATATTTCTTTGTTTTCTTCTAAAAAAATATTTTTCCCCATCTTTATTTATCTCCAACTTGTTTATCCCAAAAGTATGAATTTTTTTGCAGCAGCCGGTTTACAAATGATAAATTTGTAAACGAAAAACTACTATCTGATTCATTATATCATAGTTGAATTGGAATGCCTAGTTAGAAATTCCATGTAAACATATAAATATTTTATAAAGTGATGCTTTCAGGAAAGTTCCAGATAACTTTGAATCTGAAAGAAAGCATCTCTTTGAATCTGATATATGATGTTACCTTTCATACCCAATTCCTGTCCGAAAATCTCTTCTTCGCTTACTGTTTTTGCAAGGATCATTTCATAATCCGGGCTGGACTTTTGATAGTCTCCAAAAATCATTCTGGCTCCTTCATAAGGATTTTTTGGAAAGATTCCCTGCTGACCGGCTTCCTTCATCCAACCAAGAACGAGAGGAAGAATTTGTTCGTACATAATCCGGCCCAGCATTTCAATGGATTTATTTTCTTTCAGTGGCAGGAAGAATTCCTGCCCAAGCTGATAATCCGGTCCCAGCAGGAAAGAAAGCCTTTGATTCATAGCAGATACCAGACCAATCACAGGAATTCCCTTTATCACAATATTGGTAAGGGAATCTTCCTTTATTTCTATATGATGGATATGAAAATAGTCCAAATCAGTAAGGGAGGTGATTGGTTCTTCTGTCGTTCCAATCAAATACAGATTGGCGGGAAGAGAAAAAGGACGCAAAGAGGGGAGCAGGTCGACGGTTTCAAATTCCGGCTGCCCTTCCCGCTTTCTTTCATCCAGGAGATAGTATGTATCTCCCATAAGGGACAATAAATATGTTTGATTCAGTTCTTCCATCAGACAGACATAATTCCCGCCGGATATATGATTGGCAAAGGAAGAAAATCTTCCTTCCCCTTCCGGGCCTTCCATCCATTGTTCATAATCCAGAGAAGATTTACCGGAATAAAGAATTCGGCCTTCTTCTTTGTATTTTTGATAACGGGTCAATACATCGGTATAAGATTCCTTTCGGATTTCTTCCGG
>JALEPU010000065.1 GCA_022766905.1 Lachnospiraceae bacterium | reverse complement strand
AAAAGTAGCAGGCCCTAGTGGAAGCTGATTTGGTATTAAATGTAAAGTTTTTCTATTTATTCTGGTGTTTTTTCCCGTTTACTCCATATTCAATCAAAAGAAGCTTTTGTAATTCTGAGTCATTACAGGATTTTAAAAGATCCTCCATTCGTCCATCTTGGATTAACCGTTGATTCAATTCATTTACAAGAGCTTTTCCTTCTTGCTGGCCAGACTCATGCCCGGATTCATAGCCTGCTTTTTGCCCAGATTCATAGCCTGCTTTTTGCCCGGATTCATAGCCTTCCTTTCTTCCGGCTTCTCTCTCCATTGCTTTTTCTTCCCACGCCTGCATGTAACGAACCCCCATTTCCTCACTTAATTTGACCTGGCTGACCCGCTTCTTTATGATACGGATCTTTTCGTTTTGGCTCTGGACTTCCTGATGCTTTGTTGTCTTTTCCATATATTCTAACAATTCTATCAGTTCAGGAGATACTTCGTCTTTGTTCTTCCCTTTCGTATTAAAGAAGATTCGTTTTGCACCATCCTGAAGTTCCAGCTCCTCTGATTCCTCACATGTCATCCGGAACGTATACCGGTATTTTCCCTGTCCGAACAGATCAAATGGTGCAATCATAATAATATAGGTATCCTTTAACAGGTTAAAATCGACACAGCCTGGTTCCAGCATGGCTGTGTCCATCAAAGACTGATAATAGCGGCTCCTTTTTGGAAGATTGTGGGTGTTTTCTTTTTGAGCTTCTGTTTGAAAAACCCTCTTCTTTCTATCCATAGAATAGACATCTACCCGGATAGAACGAAGCAAAGGAGAAACCCGAAATTCTTTCTCTGTCTCCGGCGGGGTAAGAAGCTGGATTTCTTCTCCTAATAAAATTTCTAAAAGTGCCTCATAAGCATCTGGGTCTTCCATTGTTGCATCAAAGAGAAAACGATCTAATAAGTCCAGTTCCTGTAGTGTTCTTTTTGGTTTTTGATTCATATAAGTACCTCCATTATAATGTAAAAGATTGGATTTTTCAATGAAAAAGGAAGACTTGATAACAGATTATATAAGACGATTATATAAGACAGCTTCAGAAATGCTATCAGAAAATACTTTTCCTGTATAATATAGAAATATCAGTAAATCCTTTCTCTTTCTATATAATACTTTATATGTAATAATTTGTCAATTAATTTGCCGTCAAGGGGAACCTGTAACTCCAAGGAACATTTTGGACTTAAAAAAATATTCTCTATGAAGTAAAAATCTTAAGCAATCGATAAATCGGTGAAAAAAATTAAGAATTTGTTAAGAAATTGGTATGGATGAAAAGAAAAAATAATGCTATAATAACTAGAATATTGGTCGAATGAAAGCGGCATATAGGAGAGGAAGGATAAATATGGGTCATCAAAAGAAGAAAAAGAAAAGTAATTTTTTCTCAAATCTGATTTTACTTTTGTGTATCATTGTTTTCTGTTTTTCTGCATACAAGCTGGTCAGCTATCTGACAGAGTACAAAAGAGGGGAACAGGAATACAGTGAGTTATCCACTGCTGTTTCAACGGAAGCAGAATCCGAAAAGACCAAGGAACAAAAAGAGAATCCGCCAAAAGTAGATTTTCAGAAGTTGAAAGCGATCAATCCGGATATTATCGCGTGGATCTGTATCGACGGTACGGTAATTAATTATCCGGTGGTTCAGGGAAGTGATAATGAATATTATCTTCACAGGACTTTTGAAAATCAGAGTAACTTTTCCGGGGCTATTTTTTTGGATGCAAAGAATCAGAGCGATTTTTCCTCAGACAATTCCATTGTGTATGGACACAATCTGAAGACAGGAAAGATGTTTGGTTCTCTTAAGTACTATGAAGACAAAGAATATTGGAAAGATCATCCGTATATCTGGATAATCACAGAGGAGGAAAGTATAAAGTATCATATTTTTGCCTCTTACCGGACTTCTGTCAATGATTTTGTATATGTATTGGAATTTGGTACAGAAGAGGAATTTGCAGATTATCTTACAAAATGCCAGAAAGCCTCTTATTATGATACAGGAATTGAAATAGGAACTGATGACAGTCTCCTGACTTTATCTACCTGTACTTCTGACTCGGAAGATGGAAGAAGAGTGGTTCAGGCAAAGAAGGTATACGCAGAGGAGAATTAGAATGAACAAAAAGACAACGGAGACGGACAAGAAGAGTTCAGGTATTTTTTTAGACCTGATTTTATGCGGTTGTTTATCGGTATTTCTGGAAGTACTTCTGGAAGTATGTGACTGGCGTTCTTTCAGTCTGTTTCTGGGATTTTTAGAAGAAAGGACCTGGATTTTCTGTTATAACTGCCTGATTATTTTTATTACATTTATTCCGGTCTTTTTAGTAAAAAGAAAGACATTTGTGTACATTTTTGTATCGGCCATCTGGGCAGCGATTGGTATTACCAATGGAACCATGCTGGGTTATCGGAACACTCCTTTTTCAGCGGTGGACATTACACTGATCAAATCCACCCTTCCGGTTGTACATAATTATATGTCAACAGGTCAGCTGGTTGGCCTGGTTATTGTGATGATACTGGTCATTGCTGCTTTGGTCTGCCTGTTTTTGTACAGTCCGATATCTGTAAGAAAAAAGACTCTTTCCAGGAGAATTTCCTGTATTATACTGATCATGGTTGTTTTTTGCGGAGCAACAAAATATGGCCTGGATAAAAAACTTCTGGAAGATCGATTCAGTAATATTAAGCTTGCTTATCAGGCTTACGGAACTCCATATTGTTTTATGATTACTTTGCTGGATAATGGAATCGACCGCCCGGCAGACTATTCCGGTACAAGAGTGGAAAAAGTGGTCAAAGAGGTGGACAAACGATATGATAAGATGGAGAAGGAAGAACAAAAGACACCGAATATTATTTTTATTCAGCTGGAATCCTTCTTTGATGTGACCAGAGTAAAGGATATGGAATTTTCAGAAGATCCAATTCCGTTTTTTAGAAGCATGCAGGAAAAATATACGTCAGGTCTTGTATCGACACCGTCTTATGGGGCCGGAACAGCCAATACGGAATTTGAGGTAATCTCCGGTATGAATAAGAATTTCTTTGGAGCCGGTGAATATCCGTATAAGAGTGTGCTTCAGGAAAATACCTGTGAGAGCATGTGCTATGCGTTGAAAGATCTGGGTTATACCTCCCATGCGATTCATAATAATAATGCATCTTTTTATGACAGGGATTATGTGTATGCCAACCTGGGATTTGATAATTTCATTACTCTTGAGATGATGAATATTATGGAAGTAACTCCAAATGGATGGGCAAAAGATAAAGTTCTTACCAGATATATAAATGATGCACTGGATTCCACCGAGGAACAGGATCTGATTTATACCGTATCCGTACAAGGTCATGGAAAATATCCAACGGAACCTCTTGATACCAATACGATAGAAGTGACCGGTGCTGCGACAGAAGAACTGAATAATCAGTATGCTTATTATACCCAGCAGATTCATGAGATGGATGAATTCCTGGAAGAACTGATTGAAGCTTTGGAACAAAGAGAGGAAGATACGGTTCTTGTCGTGTTTGGAGATCATCTTCCGGATCTGGAAGTAGAGACGGATGATCTGAAAGAAGGTACCAAATTTGATACCGATTACTTTATCTGGGATAATATGGGTCTTGAGAAAGAAGACGAGAATCTTCAGACCTATCAGTTGTATTCAAAGGTATTTAAGCAGCTCGGAATTGGTTCTGGTCTGATGAACCGTTATCATCAGACCTATCGCGGAACGAAGAATTATCAGAAGAACTTAAAGCTGTTAGAATATGACCTTTTGTATGGCAATGATTTTGCTTACGGCCGTCCGGAGGCCTTTGAGGCAACGGATATGCGCTTTGGAGTCAAAGATGTGAAGATTACATCCATAGAGAAAGAGGAAGAAGAGAATACCTTGATTTTCAGAGGTGAGAACTTTACACCATATACAAGAATCATTTTAAATGGCATTACCCTGGAGACAGACTACGGCAATCGTTCTCTGATTCAGTGGAAGGGCGGAGCCTTGAAAGAAGGAGATGAGATTAGTATTATTCAAAAGAGTAAGACCAATCAGCATCCGATTTTATGGCAGTCCCCAACTTACATTTATCATGAGGACAGTGTGCCGATGCTAGAAGAAAAAACAGAAGAATAAAAGCATAAAAAAGAAAAAACAGGGCAATCCTAAAGTCATGGTAGACTTTTGAAATGCCCTGTTTTTCTTATGCAGGATTTATGAAAGCAAGGTCAGGCTACTGCTCGCTGTCTCTGCCTGCCATCTGTTCTTCCTGTCTCTTAATCATACGGCGTACCATTTCTCCGCCAACAGAACCATTTTGGGCACTGGTAAGGTCACCGTTGTAGCCCTGTTTTAAGTTAACACCTAATTCAGAAGCTACTTCCATCTTGAATTTGTCCATTGCGTTTTTTGCGTGAGGAACTTCCATACGGCTTCCATTGGAGCCTGTTCCGCTTGAACTGTTAGACATAGTTTTGTACCTCCATTGATTTATCATTTCATATCGTCGGAAATGTTTTTCTGACGGTGTTAATAGTATAGTCATCTTCCAAAGAAATATGTTGGAAATATATGCCCATTTTCCCCGTTTGTTTTTTATGGGAGATGTGATATAATGAGTCATGCGCTTTCTTGCGCTTGCGCAAAAGAAAGCATATGACGAAAGTCTCAGCGAGACGCCAGTCGAGCGGATATCATAAGTCATGCGCTTTCCTACGCTTGCATGTGAAAGCAGATAAAAGGAAGAAAGGAAGAAATACGAATGTTTGATGTAGTGAAAAAAGGCATTTATCTTCTGGAGAAGGAAGAAGCACTTCCGGAGATGAATGGAACCGGCTATATTTTACGTCATAAAAAAACAAGAGCAAGAGTCGTTGTCGTGTGCAGCGATGATAAAAATAAAGTATTTAATATTGGATTTAAGACACCGCCGGCAGACGATACAGGGGTACCTCACATTCTGGAGCACTCTGTGTTGTGCGGTTCCAGACATTTCCCGGTAAAAGATCCCTTTGTGGAACTGGTAAAAGGCAGTTTGAATACATTTTTAAATGCCATGACCTATTCGGATAAGACGGTGTATCCTGTTGCAAGCTGCAATGATACCGATTTTCATAATATGATGCATGTGTATCTGGATGCAGTATTCTATCCTAATATTTATAAGGAGCCTAAAATCATGATGCAGGAAGGATGGCATTATGAATTGGAAGATCCGGAAGGAGAACTGACCTATAACGGCGTTGTCTATAACGAGATGAAAGGGGTATTCTCATCTGCGGATGATATCCTGATGAGAAAAATTCAGTCTGCTCTGTTAAAGGATACTCCATATGGATTTGAGTCTGGTGGGGATCCGGAATTTATTCCGGACTTAACCCAGGAAGATTTTGTGGCCTTTCATCAAAAATATTATCATCCATCCAACAGTTATATTTACATGTATGGAGATGCAGATATGGATAAGGAGCTGTCCTTGATTGATGAGGAATATCTGAGCCATTTTGAGTATAAGAAAGTGGATTCCTTTATT
>JALEPU010000062.1 GCA_022766905.1 Lachnospiraceae bacterium | reverse complement strand
CCCAGACTTCCGTCCAGCCTCTTGGTCTTCATCTCTCAATCCATCAGCCTACTAATATGATAACTGTGACTTTCATCCTGCAGGTATATGATCCGTAATTTTACTCAAATCTGTAACTGCTATTCAGTTGTCAATTTTCATATTCTCATTGGCTTTTTCAAGCCTGCATATAGGATAAACCAATCCGGTGTCGTCCACAAGGGACTATCATGGTCTATTTTTGCGAAAAAACGTCAATTTTTGACCTTTTACTGATTTCCGCAAAATATCATACTGCTTCGATCAGTGATTGTATACTTCGGCAAAGTATAAAATTTACAAATCGTGTGTTCATTATACGATGAGGTTTTGTGTTTGTCTATGGACAGGGCTGGTATTTTTTCAGAGATTTATACCGGAATCTGGTGTTTTAGTGCTTGCATTTAACCAAAAAAATAGAGCGCCGTCGCAACGCCGCCCTTACAAAAACACATAAGTGTTTTATGATTCTATCCATAGTATATGTAGTTTTTTTGAAAAAGTCAATACTTTTCCTCAAAATCTACCTGTCCAAATTTATCCAAACAAATTTTTTATAACTTTGTAAACAAAATCAAAAGTGCTTGTTATCAGCTGATTCTTTTGAAAAAATCCCTTTTTTTCTCTAATACGAACATCAAACAATTGCTTAAGCTCATTAATTCGGTGTTTTTTTACTTTTTCGGATACGACCATATCATATACACAAAGCATACTAACGAACTCTAAAACCGCACGAAAGGACAATTTCTTTTGCCTCTGATTTTTATTTATATCTGGCATTGTTTTGATTATTCGATATATGGCTGCCGGTGCTATAGAACTTCCCGGATTCAAATCCGCAATGATACAATTATTATGTGCACATCCATTTCGTAAACTCTTTACCAAATTAATCATAGATATATCAACTGGCATACCACCCTTCAATCCATAATAATATTCATAAAAACGAATGAAATCTCCAAAACTCAATAATTCCATCAATACCCAAGCCGGACAATCAAATGCTGTTATTCTATTTTCCGTTTTTCCTTTCTGGGCATTATATACTCTATGTACCGTAAAATACTTATTGATTAGGTTCCCGGTAAATGGAGATGAACTGTAAGCGATGAATAACTTACCGTCATCACTTTAGGGCAGTCTTCAGATTTTATATCTGAAGGCTGCCTCTGTTTTCTGGTGTTAAATTTTCTGTATCCATAACTCCGGAACATTTTTCTTTTATAAATTCACTCCATGGCAACAGTTGTTCTATGCCTGCGGGCTCATCTTTATAGTCCGGCATATACAGCAGTAACACATAGAGATATTGGAAAACATTCAGGTTATTCATTTTGGCTGTTTCTATCAGGCTCATAACCACAGCACTGGCCTTTGCACCGTCTTCCGTATCATGGAACAGGAAATTTTTCCTTCCGGTTGCATAAGCCTTTGCCTTTCTCTCCGCTGCATTATTGGAAATTTCGCACCGTCCATCTTTTAAATAATTCATAAGAGTTTCCTGATGGTTTATGGCATAATTTACTGCTTTCTCCAGTTTGCTCCCTTTTGATGGATTCAATGTATTTATCCAGTTCCAGAAGTTTTCCCAGATAACCGTTTCTTTTTCAAGTCTTTTTTCTTTTCTGTCTTCTGCGGATAATTCTTTTATTAATCTTTCCTGAAAGAACAGCTGGTTACAGAAAAGAACTCCTTTTTCGGCTGGAATTATTTCTGCATCATCTATGAACGACTCGTCAGGTTCTTTCAGTTCCTGCTCGGAACTTATATCAAGAAGCTTTAGTTTTTTTCTTCTTGCCGACGGCACCGCCTCATAAAATTTCCTGCGGCAGTGAGCCAGACAGCATACCAGTATTACATCTTCTATACGCCCATAAGCCGCATATCCGTCGCACTGAAGCATACCATGAAATCCCTGCAGAAACTCGATAGGATATTCCCCACTCCGCCCGCTTCTGTAATCATACAGGGCTATAGGGGCAAGACCATCCGTTCCGCTTGTATATATCCACATATATGAGACTGATGCAGCTTCTTTTCCTTTCTCATGCAGTACCTGGCATACTGTTTCGTCCGCATGAATAATATCCCGTCCTATAAGTGTTTTATGAAGCTCCTCGTATATTGGAAGCAGATATTTTAATGCACATGTATTGTACCAGTTAGCTGCGGTCTCCCGTGGAAGAGGGACTCCTTTTTGTTTCCAGTCAGCTTCCTGTCTGTAAAAAGGCATGTATTTAAAGCTTTTCTCATACATCACGTAAGATACCATTGATGCGGATGCCGGACTGTGTGCAAGAAGTGCTGTTGGTACTTTTGCTTCAACGATAGTGGTTACATCCTCTTCATGACATACAGGACATTTCAGCTTTTCACGCATTATACGTATTCTTTCAACTTTTGCGGGGATAATGCGAAGTTCTTCACGGACAAACGTATATCCCAGATGCTCCATGGGAGCTTCACAGTCAGGACAAATGCGTTCATTTTCAGGAACATCATATTTTACTTCCCGTACAGGCAGTGATTCATATAAATCCTTTCTCACAGATTTTGGTTTACGCGTCCTTGTATGTTCTTTTACCTTTACTACTTTTTCCTATCCTGTGGAAACCGTTTCTTCTGAATCTTCTTTTTTCTTTACCTTTTCACTTGATGTTCCGAAAAGTTTTCTGCGAAGTTCATCTATGGTTTCATTAAGATTGGCAACAGTTCCCTGTAAATCCCTGACAGTTGCCTGTAATGTATCTATTACAAGTGCCTGCTGCTCATTAATCTTTTTCAGATATTCAATTAACTCATCTTTATCTGTAGGCATATATTTTCCATCCTTTACATAATACCTTAATTATAAGCATAATCAGGCTTTTATGCAAATCTGCCCCTGATGGTATATGGTTATTTTGCACAAATAAATTTTTGTGGATAACCTTTCAAAAATACCTGAATTTCCTGATTTTTCAGATATTTTTGAAAAGTTATCCACGCTCACATCCGGTTTTGTGGGCTGTGAACGCAGATTTCCTCATTTTTTTCTTCTGATGTGGAGAACCCGGGTTTTCAGAATGATTTTACTCAGAAAAATTTTTTTAAGTTCTCTGTTTTGCACAAAAATTCAGAAGTCTTTTGGTCTGTTGTCCTGTTTTATGGCTTTCGGCTGTTCAATGGAAAGGCCCTCCATAAGCCATCTGAACTCCTGTCTTGTGAGAAGCCTTGCTTCTGATGCATTACGGGGCCACTGGAACCTTCCTGCTCCCTCCAGTCTTTTTGAAAGAAGTACAAAACCGTCACGGTCAAAGTATAATGCCTTAATCTTACTGCAGTTTCTTCCACAAAAGAGATACATTGCTTTTGAATAAGGATCAAGCCTGTATGTATCACGTATAATTGACATCAGGCCGTCAAAGCTTTTTCTCATGTCTGTTCTGCCGGTTATAATATATATCTTACTTATACCGGACACATCGCCTAACATAATTCCCGCAGTGCCTTTAACGTTTCAAGGATTGCACTGCCTGCTGCACCGTTAACTACCCTTATGCTTATGCCATGATAATCAACAATGACTGCAACATCATCGGTATAACCTGAAGATGTTGTTCTTTCGGATTCACATACATTAAACTCCTGAAAATCAATCGGAACAACCTCCTGCTTCTGAGGCATATCCTCTGTATCACTATCCGGAATGTCACAGGCTTTTTCACGAAGCTGTTTGATGTGATAATAAAAAGTGGTTGAAGGTATGCCGTGTTCCCGGCACCATGCTCTGTCAGAAAGACCACTTTTCCGACACTCTACAATCAAATCCATCCATTCCTGATCGGTGCGTCGTGGACTTAAAGTTCTCATCTAACCTCACTCCCTAAATTTATTGAAGTAAATCTTGTACATAAAGTTGAATGGGTTTGGAGTAAAATGCTCCAACTTTAACTTTGAACAAGAATATTCACTTCTGTGGAGATTATTATCTCACAGATATTTGGAGAGTGGAACCCGGTGGGTTATTCATCGCATACGATTTAAAGGAAAGTTCTCCTTCTGAAAAATAATGATATCCTCAAGTCTAGGGAAGTATTCATCGCATACATCAGGTCTACCATACCTTAGAAAAAGAAAAGGAAGACCTGACAATAGCCGGATGCTGGGTACATGGCCGCCGCAGATTTGATGAAGCTTTGAAGGTAATCCCGAAAGAAGCACGCTCCAAATCAACTGCCTATCTGGTCATGAAACAGATCCAGGCCATTTACCGGGAAGAGGGAAAACTCCAGGAACTTTCACCGGAAGAACGAAAGAAGCAACGCCAGCTGGTTGTAAAGCCGCTGGTAGATGCTCTGTTTGTGTACCTCAAAAGCACAAATCAGGATGTATCACCAAAAACCAAACTCGGAGAAGCCTATACTTATATGCTGAATCAGGAAAAATATCTGCGTGTATTCCTTAGCGACGGTGAGGTACCTATAGATAACAATGCCAGTGAACGTGCCATCAGGGGGTTCTGTATCGGTAAAAAGAACTGGCAGATGATTGATACCATAAGCGGAGCGAAATCCTCTGCTATCATTTATAGCATTGCGGAAACTG
>JALEPU010000060.1 GCA_022766905.1 Lachnospiraceae bacterium | reverse complement strand
AAAAAACCGTATTACCCTGTTTTTCATAGACAGATTACGATGATTCTTTCATGAAAAACTCGTGAAAGCTGCTTTATATTTCATTGTACTGATATGACTGAGTATATCCTTCCTGTTCTCTTACAATCTCACGATAAAACGCTGCTGTTGCCGCTTCTTTGTACGGAATCAACCATAAAAATCCAATTCCAAATGTAAGGGCAGAAAGAATGGCCCAGCCAATAAAACTAAATTCCAGACTAAACAGTCTCCACTTATTTCCATTCATCAGTTCTTTGGAACGGCGAATTGCTTCACTGGCTCCTATCTCCGGATGTTCCTGTAAAATATAAGGAGCCATCGCATACCGGAATACAGCAATAATACCTGGAATTATAAACAATAAGGTCCATAACACTGTAAAAATAGTGGTCAGAAGTCTCAGGCAAAATGCGGTTCCAAAACGGCCGAATTCTGAAAATAAATCACTAAACTGAGCACCGCCGGTACGATCGATCAAATTCAGATTAAATCTGATATATCCTAATTGAACTGCTCCCCCAATAATAAAAACAAGCAGGCTCCATATCGCCACAATACCAAGAATTTTAGCAACCAGGATTCCAAATTCAGAATTCCATAGATCTCCAAGAACTCCGTTGGAATTTTCTCCTCCGGAACTGTTTCCTGAGCCGGAACCCATTCCACTGGTTCCGCCTAACAAAACAGCTACAAATCCGGTAAGAACTGCCACTCCCCAGTTTCCTTTTAATGCCTCTCTTGCCTGCTGTCTGAAATCACTTGCAACTAACATTGTTTCATCTCCTCTCCAAATGATATCCCTATTGTATCATCTGGAGAGGAAAATGTATATCACATATTTTTTCCAGACTTTTGAATAGAAAGCCGGTCGGCAATGTAACGGTTTCATCAATTGGAAAGAATTATTTCGTCTTAACTAATTTTGTTTTACTCCAGGAAGAATAATAATTCTTTCCGCCAACGGTCTTATATGTTCTTATCTGTACATAGTACTTCTTCTTAGCTGATAATTTGGTAATCTTTGTACTTATGTACTTGTAACCCTTTACCGTCTTAAGTTTCGCTTTTGTCATCTTCGATGATGTGCTGTATCTGATCTGATATCCTGTGATCGTCGATGTTGCCATCTTCGCTGACTGCTTCTTCCACTTCACAGTAAATGCCTTCTTTTCTCCGGATACACTTGAGATTGAGGTTCCTTTTGGATTAATCATAAATGTCAGCACTTTGCTGCCATTGTAATTGCCCTTTAACTTTACAGTCACTTTATAGCTTCCTACATTCTTTCTTCCTGATGCATAGGATACGGAATAACAGCTGGTATCCAGAGTCTTTCCTGTTGAATCCTTTACTCTGACAGAAGGCTTCTTCACACCGCCTGTATAGGTGTATGATGTAGGAGAAAGGCTGATACTCGATATCTTGTAAATTGGCTTGCTTGACACAATTTCATTGCACCGGGTACATCTTTGGTTTATTACACCGTTTGCCTTTGTCGTTGCCTTAACTACTTCCGTTTTCCCTGCAATGTGTCCCTTTGCCTTTACGATCCAGCTTCCTTCCTCTACCGGTTTGCTGTTCTTGTCAGGTTTCGATAAGAAGTATTGATCACAACCCGGGCACTGCCAGTACTCTGCAATACCACCACTTGTACATGTCGACGCTGATGCCTCGTGCTTTACAGCCTTTGAATGATCACAAGTAATCTCGAACGTTCTCTTTACGGTTCCTTCATAGCTTTCTTTGAAGGTAATAGTAACTGTAGCAGTTCCTGCTTTAATATTATTGCTATACACAAGAGTGTAATCTGTGTCCTTTGACAGTGTCTTTCCTGCCTTATCCCTGATGGTAACAGCAGGAGTCTTTGCTTGGCTGTCATAGAGAACGGTGGTTTTATCAAGTTCTATTGATGATTCGTCAATCTGTGGAATGTCAGTCTTTTCCTCGATCTCATGGCAGACGCTGCACTCTTTGTATGCAGTGTAACCCGCTTCTGTGAGACTTGCCTTCTTCGCAGGCTTCTCCACCCAGGTGTCGTGCGAACAAAAATGAGCTGTGTAAGTTCTGTCACCCATGCTGCCTTTTGGAATTGTGACAGACATATTGTTGTCTCCGGTTAAGTCGGTTCCGCTCCAACCGATAAAGGTACAGCCATCCTTTTGTGGATTGTTCAGCGTAATATCTTCATTTTCCACAGTATAGCTTGTTTTATTTTCTTCTGCTACTGCGCCTCCATCTAAATCATATGCTATATTGTAGGTTATCGGATTTTCGAATTTTGCCGTCAAAGTGATATTCTCACTCAAAGAAGAACCGAATTCATATTCATCTTCACCGTAATACCAACTGGTAAAGTTCACATATCCGGCCTGATCCGGTGATGGAGAGGCAGGTGCAACCGTTTTGCTGCCGGAGGCTACTACCTCATAAGCGTAGGTACTGTTACCGCTTTTGAATGTTATGGTCTTTTCCTTGATGCAGTCTTTGTTGATACCGCTATAGAATATACCGCCATGGATCTCTCCGTAATTTCCGACATAGCCTTTAAAGACAGTAGGGGTACTGCTTGTGCAGTAGATTTTGCCAACATAGCTAGGCATGGAAACCATTCCGGTTATCGTACCACCGTTCGCGTAAAGATGACTTGCTGAACCGTAGTTTCCGCGGGTCAGCGTAATGTTACCCTTCACTACACCACTTGCAGTCGTACTTGTGTCAATCAGGGTCAGTATGGATTTCTGACCCGCAGAAGAATCATTTAATGTGATGTTACCTGTAAGCGTATGACCGTTGAGGTCCAGAGTAACGATTTTATCACTCAGGTTCAGTGTGCTTGACAACTTAAAATTATTAGCCAGTGTGATGGATGTGAAACCTGAATTAAGGAGATTTCGCAGCTCAGTCTCTGAAGAAACCCTATTCGAAACCCATTTTGCATAGAATGTCTTTTCTTCGCTATCCGTAGCAGTGATTTTTGTAACAGCCTCTCCTGTTAATTCTTCATTGTCATACCAGCCCACGAAAGCATAACCTGTTTGAATAACATCTGTAGGAAGTGTTGCTCCTTCTCCATAGGTGTAGCTTTCGATATTGCCGTTATTGATGGTACCACCGTTTGTGTTCAGCGTTACCTTATACCTTTTTGCTTCCCATTTCGCCCAGAATGTCTTATCTTCGCTATCAGTAACAGTGATTTCTGTAACAGCTTCTCCTGTTAATTCTTCATTATCATACCAGCCTTTGAAATCATAACCTGTTTGAATCACATCTGTAGGAAGTGTTGCTCCTTCTCCGTAGGTGTAGCTTTCGATATTGCCGTTATTGATGGTACCGCCGTTTGTGTTCAGCGTTACCTTATACTCGTTTCCGGCCAGCACTAATTCTTTACCATCATTGTTATAGCTTACATGAACATGCTCAGCATCTGCGTGGAAATATTCACTGTAATCGTTGTCATATGCACCTGAGAATGTAACAGGATAATCCCTGCTTTCCATAGAGATGCCTATTGATGCCCCGCTTGTCATATCCCCGACCGAAAGCTTTTGTCCTGAAGTCAGGTAAACATTATTCGCTTTTTCGCCAACAGTATTATCTTTTATAACAGGTTGGCCAAAGATATTGAGAGAACAGTTCGCAGCTATATATATAGCGCCACCATTTTCTGCAGCGGTGTTGCCACTGATCTCACCACCATAAATGTTCAGTTTACTAGGCTTAGAATCTCCATTAGGGGATAAATCTGTCAAGGCAATCGCTCCGCCATACTCTGCGCTGCTGCCGGTAATTTTGCCGCCAAAGAGATCCATAGAAGACCAATTCTCCACGTAGAAGGCACCGCCCTTTCCGGCACTTTGTCCACAGATAATACTTCCGCCGCCCTGGCAGTCGCAGATGACCAGTCGGGCTCCGCCTTTTACGATGAACTTCTTCTGAGCATCTGTGCCGCCTGTAAGATCCTCGCGTTTCAGTTCCTTGCCATTCAGACAGAGTACAAGAGTCTTCCCATCAGAGATTTCGATGCAGTCTGTGAGTTCCGCATTCTCTTCAAGATAAACATATGCCATGCCATCCGTATATGTGATACCCTTAGGAGATCTATTCTCCACACTGCCGTCCCATGCCTGATATACTACGCTATCGTGGGTAGAATGGTCTCCTGCCGTTATCTCACCACCACAGATGCAGTGTTTATGTTCCCATTTTGCATAAAATGTCTTATCTTCGATATCAGTAGCAGTGATTTCTGTAACAGGGCTTCCTGTTAATGCTTCATTGTCATACCAGCCCCCGAAAACAAAACCTGATTTGGTAACATCTGTAGGAAGTGTTGCTCCTTCCCCATAGGTATAACCTTCGATATTGCCTTGATTGATTGTACCGCCATTTGTGTTCAGCGTTACGTTATATTTGTTTGCTTCCCATTTCGCCCAGAATGTCTTGTCTCCAAAATCGGTCGAACTGATTTCTGTAACAGCCTCTCCTGTTAATTCTTCCTTGTTATACCAACCCTTGAAGGTGTAACCGGTCTTATTGACAACCGTCGGAAGCGCCGTCCCTTGGCCTGAGGTATAACTGTCTACACCACCGTTGACAGTACCGCCGTTGGTATCAAGCGTTACGGAATAGGAGATGCCGGGTTCTGCGTTCATTGCATAGATCAGGCCATCTGTTTCATCCTTCGTCTCCAGCCAGATTTTGCAGTTTGCCAGAGAGAAGTTCGTCGAACCTATGGATTCGGCAATCTCTTCTGCCCGAATCTCTGTAGTAGCTTCCACAGCCACACTGTAGAACCAGTCTTTCGTCCCATCGTTACCCTGAACCACCAGGAACACATTGCCCGTTGCGTCAGGATCCTTCTGTGCCACAATCTTATGACTTGCGTCGTATGTCAACATCGGATCGTATGTCACCGTTCCGATGGCCTTGCCTGAGCCATCAAACCGCAGCTTCATCGGCATAATCGACGTAATGGCATCTCCTGCCCCACCAGTTGCCGCAGATGCGAAAAGCACAGAGGACAAATTCAGATTGGAAGCAGGACGAGCGGCATAAAAAGAGCCAACTCCATAGGAATTCACTCCGTAGGTCGTAGCTGCACACATCAAACCTGTCGCTGAGAAAGCCGTACGGGTAAAGAAGTTATTCCCATTTTCCCAGTAATTCTTTCGTGCCAGTGCTACTTGTCCCCGGCTTCCTACCTGTATTGTTGCAGTACTTCCTTTTTCAGTTGCTGCCGGTGCATACAGCCTGTCTGTAGTGGTGTAGTCCAGGTTGTTTTTCAAGTCATTTGTTGTCACAGTAGTGGCATTCAACAACTCCTTTTCGGCTGCGGAAAAGTAAGTCGTGTTCGAATCGCTCACCATGCTGTTCAGGTTATTGCGATAATCGCTTGCTCCGTAATGGGTTTCATATACTGTTATGCTTCCATCACTGTCTCCATAGCCTGTTCCGGCACTGTAGTTGTACATTTTCTCATCTTTATTCGAGTTAAATTGACTCGTTTCTCCTATCGTAGCGGTGGCGAAGATGATAGTGTTATCACCGGATACACCATCATCGTGTCCCAGGATGTACCATTCCTGTGCTGTTTCTCCATTACTGCCGAAAACCAGCTTGCCGATGTTGTTAGCTGTTCCGTTCGCATTCGGTGCGAATGTGCCATCCATCAGCTGCTCTTTTGTAGCATAGGTGGTCACACTTGGTGCAACACCCGCACCTGTTTCTGTGCCGCCTTCGGCAAATGCCATTGCCGGCGCAAGCACAAGCACCATACATAGTGTAAGCATGATGCTTAAAAATCGTTTTCTCATTTGTCTCTACCTCCTTCATTTTTTATTTGCTTTATCTTTTCAAAATACCTGTTTTTTCTAATTTGCCGCCCCCATTCCAAACGTTTGTTACGGTTTAAATATACCATATTTCGGATAAAGTTTCAATAAACTTTAATTACTATTTTCCGGATTATTCATGTTATAAACCTCTATGTAACATTTTTGAAACACCTTTCGTGGCAAAATAAAAAGCCGCCGGACTTTCAAATGAAAAGCCTGACGGCAATGTTTTGAAGATTCCGGAATCGGTATTTCGTCTGAGATCATCCGCCTGCTTGATTCCTTCCCTGAAAATGGAAGCCAAAAGAAAGACCAGCAAAAGCCTCATGTTCTCGGTCTTTTCCTGGTCAAACAGATTGTAGAATCCCATAACGGGAAAATTAATTTTATTTTTGTAAATCAAAAGGTCAACCGGATTGAAATCCTGCTGCCTCTTTCTCTATAATTGCTTTTCTTTTTCCGGAAGCTGTGCAATTAAAATTGCGGCAAACATAACCACGCAGCCTAATAATTCCCTGACAGATAGCTTCTGGTGAAGAAGAAGCCATCCGGCCAGAACGGAAATACAGGATTCCAGGCTTAAAATCAGGGAAGCTACTGTTGGGTTCATGTTTTTCTGTCCAATGATCTGCAGCGTATAAGCAACTCCACAGGACATGACACCGGCGTAAAGAATCGGCATCCATGCCTGAAACAAACTGGAAAGGGTTGGGTGTTCCAGCAGAAACATCGGCACCGCAGACAAAATACCGCATACTAAAAACTGAATACATGACATCTTGACGCCGTCTACCTTTGGAGCAAAATGGTCAATGACCAGAATATGACAGGCAAATAAAAATGCACAGCATAACACAAGCAAGTCACCTTTGCCCACATTAAAAGATTCTGTCATACATAAAAGATAAAGTCCTGCCACAGCCAGTGCAACGGATACCCATATGGTCAGTCTGGTTTTTTTTCCGAAAAACATGCCTAAAATTGGTACCAGCACAATATAACAGGCTGTAATAAATCCGGCTTTTCCCACGGAAGTATACATAATCCCTATTTGCTGAAAGTTGCTGGCAGCGCAAAGAAAGATACCGCACAGAACTCCTCCTATAAGCAAATCTTTTCTTTCCTGTTTCGAGTCTTTGTCCGGTGTTTTTTCTTCTTTTCCATTTACCTTATTTAAAATAAAGATGCAGAGAATCAATACCAGCCCTCCAATGATACTTCTTACGGAATTAAACGTAAAGGGGCCTACATAATCCATTCCCACACTCTGTGC
>JALEPU010000059.1 GCA_022766905.1 Lachnospiraceae bacterium | reverse complement strand
TCGAAGTGTTAAAGAAAGACATCAGACCGGGACAGACCATTACAGAAGTAGATTATGATACCTATGCAGAAGGAGAGGCCTGTCTTGGATGGCTGAATACGACCGTATCTTTGTCAGGAGAACAGATTGACTGGAAATCCTATCTGGATACCCTTCTGGAAAAGATTTTTTTCCGTCTGAAAGGTAAGAATCAGGCAATCGGGCATATAAAGGCCATGGTACAGGATGGAGATTTCTTTGTTCTGGGTAATCTTACCGGAACCGGTAAGAAACCGATTCTACGGGGCGAGATGAAACGGAGTAATCAGGCGGTTTTGACTTTTAATGCCAGAGCAGAACTTGGGAAAGAGGAGCTGGCCAATTTAACAAAGGATCTGTTGGAACAGGTGTCCAAAGAATATCAGGTAAAGATGGAGATCAAGGAATTAAACAGCCTGATTCCTGGACGGCCGAATCCGACTTACCGAATGAAGCAGGTGATTTGAATATGAAAGAAACAATCGACTTATATTTGGTCTCAGGCTTTTTAGGAGCTGGAAAGACTACTTTTTTGCAGCATATTTTAGCGGGAATGGATACCAAAAGAGTCGGTGTGATTGTAAATGAATACGGAGTGGTAGGCATTGACGGAAAAGTATTAGAAGATGAAGATGCTTCGATTATGGAAATCAACAGCGGATCGATTTTTTGTGCCTGCCTGAAAGGCGATTTTGTAAAAACTCTGGCTGATTTTCTGGAAAAGCCTATCGACAGACTTTATGTGGAAGCTTCCGGAATGGCAGATCCGTCCAGTATGTCGGACCTGCTTTCCCAGTTGAATTTTTTACTGGAAAAACAACAGCGCACGACGAGACAATATCACTATTGCGGCTCTATCTGCCTGGTAGATGCAGGTCATTTTATTGATTTAAGTATGTCTTTGGTGGCTCCGGTCAATCAGATTAAAAAGAGCAATTTTATCCTGCTCAATAAAATCGATACGGTCAGCGAAGAAGGACGAAAAAAGGTCCATAAAAGGATTTTGGAAATCCGACCGGATGCGGTGATTTATGATACAACCTTTGCAAAAGTAGATACGAAGATTTTTGATACTTATTTGACCGGTGAAATAAGCGCATCCCGGGAATCAGTTTCCAGCAACACCCCGTGGAACCGTCCTTTTGAAGGAGTTCTTTCCCTTCCGGATACCTACGACTTATCAAAAATGAAAGAATTTCTGACGCGGATTACCACAAAAATGGTTCGGGTGAAAGGCTTTGTTTCGACCGCAGAAGGATTTTACTATGTAAGCTGTGTGGGAGAAGATATTGAGATTACAAAAAGCCGGCCGGAGGAGAGAAAAGAGAAAAGTCTGGTTGTGATTGCCAGAGAGGAAGAAGAGCTGACCCCATGGATACAAAAAGAGTGGGAAGCTGTCTTTTCCTGTGCCTGCATATTCCGCAGGGAATAGGAAGGGAGCAAGAGATGAAAGAAAAAGGAGGCAGATCAAATGAACAAACAGGAAGTGTACAAATGGCTTGAGGAGAATAAGATTGCCTATGAAGCGGTGGAACATGAACCGGTTTATACCATGGAAGATATGGAACGGTTGGGGCTTGACCAGAAAGGCAACATCTGCAAAAATCTGTTTTTGAGAGACGCGAAAGGAAAACGCCATTTCCTTATTATACTGGGAAAGGATAAACAGGCGGATTTAAAGGCGTTTCGGGCCCAGCTCGGCACAACGGCATTAAGCTTTGGTTCGGAAGAACGGCTGATGAAACATCTGGGACTGACCAAAGGAGCGGTCAGTGTATTCGGGATTCTAAATAACAAAGAGGCAGATGTGGAAGTTGCGGTGGACCGGGATTTTCTCCATGAAAAGCGGCTTGGATGTCATCCAAATGACAATACTGCGACCGTATATGTGGACTTTAAAGATGATTCAGAAAAATGGAAATCCACTGACTTATCTTACCATCAAGTGACAAAATCACACCAAACTTTATATTTTTTTACCTGAATGTTTCTTTTAAAGAAATATATTTCATAGTAGTTTCCTGTAAATAGAAAATAAATTTTTCTCTGGAATTTTTAGAAAAAAATAAATGAAAAGATGCTTTTCTCTATTTTTGTCAGGAAAACCAATGGAAATATTGACTTTTTTGGGGGAGTCAGTTAATATTTCTGCTATCAACCGAGAAAAGAAACAGTGTAAATGAAAAAGCGCACTTATCTAAGCCTTCTGTCTTTGACAAAAGACCGGCATGATATGTATTTTGAAATTTTAAAATTTATGCTGCTTTTTTCATTTCAAATAGATGTTGACCGATTCGACCATTCTGGATTTTATGATGCAGCTTGTTTATATTATGAGCGATCGCTGCTATCACACTTTGGGCTGTTACATTCTCCATTCCCCGGTAAGAATACCGACGAAATTCCATATCTGCTTTTACAGCGGCAAAAGAACCTTCCGCCTGGATACTACGGTTCATCCTTAGCTGTGTTCCGTACTCACTCGTGATCCGTTCCAGATCTTCCCTCCTTTTTTCTTTCATCGTCTTGGAAACATACAGTCTTTTGACCCTTTCTTCCATTGGAGCCTTGCTGTTATTCCCTTTGATACATTTTGTTTTATAAGGACATCCCTTACACTCACTGCATTCATAAACGGATGTGATCCTCTGATATCCCGTTGCTGTTTTTTCTTTTCGGTCATATTTCCAGACGATCTTCTTTCCCTGGAAACAAACATAGTGGTCCTGATCCGGATCGTATGCCATATTTTCCATTCTTCCGATATCCTGTTTGTATCGGCGTTTCTTTGACTGTTCATAGTTATTCGGTTTAATATAGGCAATTTGGCCGTTTTCTTCCAGAAACAGATAGTTTTCTTCACTTTCATAACCGGCATCGGCGGATATATCACGATAACGGAAGGAAAGATGCTCCTCCATATCTTTTACGAATGGGATCAGCGTCCTGGTATCTGTCGGTCTCTGCGTTACATTAAGCCATGTAATGTATTCTGAATCCACACCATGCTGAAGGTTATAGGCAGGCTTGAGCTGCCCATTCTTCATATGGTCTTCTTTCATCCTCATAAAAGTAGCATCCGGATCCGTTTTGGAATAACTGTTCCTGTCGCCACAGAGGTGGATTTTCTGGGTATATTCCTTCAGTTTTTCCATGGATTCTTCCAGGATTTCGATAGACTTTTGGATCTGGCTTTTTCTTTTTCCGGTTCCATGAACAAATACGACTCCTTCTTCCTCTTTGATCTTATAGAGTCTTTTCCGGATCTTTTTCAAGGTTCTCAGACCGAATTTCTTTCCATTAAAAATAAAACGGATCCCATACAGTATCTCGCATTCTTCCACGAAG
>JALEPU010000021.1 GCA_022766905.1 Lachnospiraceae bacterium | reverse complement strand
TTCAGAGCTTCCATTACGGTTCTTCCTGGTAAAATCTCAGAAGCCATAGCTGCAGAGTGAGTCATACCGGAACATCCAATGGTCTCAACCAGTGCTTCCTGGATGATGCCTTCTTTTACATTCAGAGTCAGCTTACATGCTCCCTGCTGTGGTGCACACCAGCCAACGCCATGTGTTAAACCGGAAATATCTTTCACATCTTTTGCTTTCACCCATTTTGCTTCCTCTGGAATTGGCGCTGCTCCGTGATTAACGCCCTGTGCCACTGGACACATCATTTCTACTTCATGTGAATAAATCATGTTTGAAACTCCTTTCAATATGTATTAATAATAATCCCCATCTAAGAAAAAGAAGACGGAAGAAATCTTCTTTCCCCTATGGAAGCGAAGCTATCAAAAAGCTCCTACTTTAGACTATTTTCTCATAAAATCTTCATTTCGTCTATAGTTTTTTCGTATATTTTTCAAATTTCGTTAAAAAATAAACAGATTTTTTTGTTTGCTACATAAATTATGGAAATATTCTGCAACAGATGAATCAGTAATCATACTTGCTACCTGCGTTTATGAGGCAAATACTTCCTTCAATTCCTTTACTTTTTCCTCTGTCATCTGATACCAGATTTCTTTTCCATCCCATCCTGTAATACAGATCTGGCTTTTATAAAGAGAGAGTACCATGCGATTTCCATAGCTGTAAAAGCTGTATTCTCCGGTTGCTTTTTCCTCTCTTTCTTTCTCTTTTAAAATCTTTTCTTTTGAAGCATGATTAATCAGGTTTGCTGCCAGCAGACACGTCTCCTGTGTCCAGGCTTGTTTCCCTGACGAAACCACCACTGCACTGTCTGCCATGCGGTGAAGCAGATTGGAGTTTGGATAACTTCCTCTTCTTACCAGATAAGCCTGGCCCAGATAAGCACTATCCTTACAATAATAAACCTGGCCCGGAAGATCCGGAAAAATTACATAGCCATCTCCATAGACTTCCGCCTGAAAGATACTATCATCTTCCTCATAAAGAGTATAAACATATCCGGCGCCCATCTCTTTTTTTAACTCTTCCGGCGTATATTTTGTTGTAAGATCTGCCGTAGAGACCAGTGATTTGGCAAGGGCAAACAAAGCAGAATCGCTGACGTAAACAGAATCGCAATAATCATCTGTGTAGCCAATTTCAATTCTTAATAAACTGCTGTTTTTTACTTTCTTAAAATAATCCTCCGCTTTTTTGTTGCCATTTTGGGAACTTTCCTGATTTTCTTCTTTCTCCTGCTCCTTGATCAAGGTAGAGGATAATTCTTTGATTTCCTGTTCTAATGTTTCAATTTTCTTTTCTTGTTCTTTATTTTTTGTCTGCAGTTTTTGATAATACTCACTGCCTTCTACTTCTTCTTTCGTTGGCCCTTTCTGACATCCGCAAATCAGACAAAGAGCGATAAGCAAACAGGCAGACAGACCTATTAGTTTCTTTTTCACCCTGTCACCGCCTAATTCTCCAACTTCGCTGCTACTTCTCCCTGTTTTTTATAAATAGAATGGTCTTTTACATATCCGCGTACCATGGAAAGAGGATATACATTGGTATGCGCTCCGATCACAGTACCCGGATTTAAAACGCTGTTACATCCTACTTCTACGAAATCACCTAAAACAGCACCCATCTTTTTCAGACCTGTTTTAATCTTTTCTCCTTCAGCAGATATGGTAACAAGGGTTTTATCTGACTTTACATTGGAAGTAATGGAGCCGGCTCCCATATGGGAACGATAACCTAAAATAGAGTCTCCAACATAATTGTAGTGAGGAACTTGAACCTTATTAAATAAAATCACATTTTTCAGTTCTGTCGAATTGCCTACAACACATCCGGCACCTACAATTGCTTTTCCACGAATAAAAGCACAGTGACGAATTTCCGCATCCGGACCAATGATAAGAGGCGCTCCCAGATAAGCCGTTGGTGCAATTCTGGCACTTTTTGCGACCCAGACATGCTCTTTTACCTCTTCATATTCTTCTTTTGGAAGACACGGACCTGTCTTTAAGATAAAATCCTCAATCTTTCCCAACACTTCCCATGGATATTCTGCCTGCAAAAATAATTCTTTTGCAATGGTCTGATCCAGATCTTTCAGAATATTTTTAATTTTTAATGCTTCCATAGTAATCTCCTTTCCTGTACCAATCATATACACTTCTCTTTTTGCTTTTTATGAATAGTATTTCGCTGCTTCATCAAAACATCCCCTCAGAAAATACTGGTTGGATAATTGTTTTACGCCCTCAGTCCTGGAGGCCACAAAGTTTTCTAATTTTACCATATATTCTTCTTTTGTAATCGTGCCTTCTGCCACGTAAGTCAGGCCTTTTTCCCAGCTCGCTGTCAGTTCCGGATTCAGTAAAGAACGGATGGATGCAAATACAACATCGTAAATCATCTCTCCCAACAGGGTCGGTGTAATGATCTGCGTCTTTTTTTGCAGCTTCATATATTTATTGTTTACCAGTTTCTTAATAATTTCTGCTCTGGTGGCACTGGTCCCGATCCCGCTTCCTTTGATCTGAGCTCTCAAATCTTCATCTTCAATCAGCTGACCTGCATTTTCCATTGCCAGAATCAAAGATCCGG
>JALEPU010000004.1 GCA_022766905.1 Lachnospiraceae bacterium | reverse complement strand
GCCAGATGGACTTTTTTTCTTTCATATGCTTTCTTTTCCAGTAAAACAGACTCTTTTTCACACATCTGCCGTACCAGTAAAAAAGCCAGCTCCGCTATGTCTGATATTTCTTCATAAGACATTTTGGATATTTTTTCATATTTTTCGCAAAGTTTGACATCTTTTGTCCAGTCCATCTCTTCCTGGATTCTGTTGCCGAAATCATCCAGTTTTGCATCTTCTTCGCATATTACCTGTCCACCCAGAAGAGCTCCCATATACTGCTGATCCAGTATAATCGGAATTGCAATCTCTACAAGCCCGGATGGACATTTGTAAAGATACGGTTTGTTATTAATGGCTGCCGTCGCTCCTCCAAACGCACCTGACAGGCAACATGTTTTTTCGTAACAGCTGTATTTCCTTCTGCATGTACAAAATTCAGTAAAACCTGTTGACTTTGTCACCGGTTCTCCCCGATAATCCACCGTTATAAAAGCCATCTTTGTGACTTTGCTTAATTCATTCTGGATCTGATCAAGACTCCCTTTTTTGACCAGATCATAAATACTTATTTCGTTCCCACGATGTTCATACATCTTTTCTTCGGTTGCTACTATCTCACCCATTCGTAATCACCTTTTCACTTTCCGGCACCAGATTTTTCTCTTCCCTGGCATGAAAATAATTGTTCTGGTTCCATGATTTCTATCAGTTATAGTGGCAACGCTTCCATTCCTCGTTCATTATTATAACATTTCTCTGTATATTTTTGTGCATATTTTATATAAAAAACTGATTTTTTCATTATTTAACCAAAAAAGTACTCATCGACCTTTCAAAACACATGAACAAATCAATGGGTACTTTTTTAACTGCAGAGGAGAATTTCTATTTTTTTCTATCTTTTATAATAACTGGTGTGGAGAAGTTGCTCCGACATCTCACTTAATGGTTCCTTCAAAAACTCATGATAAATGGTTCCGATTTCAGGATTATCTATAGAATTTCGAAGTTCCATTCTGGCATCTTCCTGATACATACTGGAAATCCGATTTAATCTTGTCTGTTTGGATGGAGGAATCTCATTTCTCTGAGGCTGTCCGGCTCCTGCAATACATCCTCCCGGACAGGTCATCACTTCGATAAAATGGTATTTTGATAAATCTCCGTTCAACAATTTTTCTGCATTGGCGGTTCCATATACAACTGCTGTATTTACCGTTACGTCTCCAATCTGAACAGATGCTTCTTTGATTCCCTGCATGCCTCTTACCGGCTCAAAATGCAGCAAAGCTTCTTTTGGACTTTCTCCGGTCAGGCATTCATAAGCCATACGAAGTGCCGCCTCCATAACCCCTCCTGTATTTCCGAAAATAACTCCGGCACCGCTTCCTTTGCCCAGAATACAGTCAAATGACTCCTCTTCCAATGCATTGAAGTCAATCCCTTCTTCTTTCATCCACTGTACCAGCTCTTTTGTGGTAATGACAAAATCATTATCCCTCATGCCGGAAATCCCCAGGAGTTTCCCTGCATCTTCCAGCTCCGGACGTCTGATTTCAAATTTCTTTGCAGTACAAGGTGTTACCGCTACACTAACAATATCTTCCGGATTCAGGTGATGTTTAGTGGCAAAATAAGTTTTTATTACAGCTCCCTGCATGCCAATCGGACTTTTTGCTGTAGATAAATTCGGAATCAAATCCGGATGATAGGTTTCCACATATTTTACCCATGCCGGACAGCAGCTGGTAAACTGGGGAAGCGCCTTATCCTGCTTTACAATTCTTTCAAGCAGCTCACTTCCTTCTTCCATAATGGTAAGATCCGCAGAAAAAGTAACATCCAGGACATAGTCTCCACCCAGTTTTCTCAGGGCAGCCACCATTTTTCCTTCCGAATAAACACCTGATTTTTCCAGAAATTCATCTCCGATTCCAACTCTGACAGACGGAGAAGTAGAAAATACAACAATCTTTTTCGGATCCCGGATTGCTGCTTTTACTCCACCTAACTCTTTTTTAACCTGTATCGCCTGTTCCGGACAAGCTGCTGCACACTGTCCGCAATGGATACAGAATTTTTCATTTTCTCTGCCTGGTATGGTATGCCCCGCTACATTAATTTCTTCCATACACACAGCCCTGCAGTGACCACAGTCTGTGCAGAGAGCGTTTTCTTTTACAATAGCCGGATTCGAATCGGATACATTGATACAATTCTTATTTTTTTCCATATCCATACCTCTCTATATTCCTAGTTTTGTCCGTTTATCATTTATAATTTCTACCAGACATTTTGCTGATTCTTCCATATCCGGATTACAAATCAGCTGTCCTCCTGTCAGGTCTTTCATCTGATGGGTCAGTACATCTACTGCCACCGGACTTCCTGTTACAAAAGGTGTAAGTCCAAGATGGAGAGGGAATCCCAGTGCAAGAGCAAAAGCACCATCTGCCAGTGCCTGTTCTTCCAGCCATTGAGGCGCCGAAACCACGACCGGAAGATCCGGAAGGTCCACTCCCAGCAAAGAAGCAATCCGGCCTGCAACCAACTCGATCCGACCAATTGCAAGGCATGGACCAAAATTCAATACCGGAGGAATGCCAAGCTGTTTACAGACTGCTTTTAAGGAATCTCCTGCCAGCTCCGCTGCTTCCGGTGCCATGAGACCACAGTTTTCCAGACCGCCACAGGTACAGCCTGCTGATACCACCAGCACATTCTGCTTAATCAGCTCTTTTGTCAATTCCA